>JBJHDC010000047.1:0-14145 GCA_050486345.1 Dehalococcoidia bacterium
CATCGAAGGTGTTGTCGAGGATGGCGGAGAGCCCTCCGACCACGAGCACCAGCGATGCCATCACACCCAGCAGGATCGCCAGCATACGGTTCTGACTCATCGGACCTCGCTCTATTCCGGCACACGTGAGAGCGTGCCCGCCCCGTGGGAGATCTGGAGGATACCGCAGGGAACGCGTCCGGCGCAGACCTGCGGCTAGTTACCATCCTCGGTCGCCGGTGCGAGTGCGTCAGGGCGGAGCTCGATGTGCACATCGATCAGCTGTTGTTCGCCTACGGGTGCGGGAGCGCCGGTCATGGGATCGGCGGCGGACTTGGTCTTCGGGAAGGCGATCAGTTCACGAATATCGCGCTCGCCAGCGAACAGCGCGGCGGTGCGATCAATGCCGGTGGCGATGCCGCCGTGCGGCGGCGCGCCGTAGGTGAAGGCGGTGAGCATGTGCCCGAACTGCTCCCACGCGCGCTCGCGATCGATGCCGAGCATCTCGAAGACACGCAGCTGCAGCTCTGCATCATGGATACGGATCGAGCCTGAACCGATCTCCTGCCCGTTGCAGACGATGTCGTACGCGTGGGACATGGCGGACGCGGGATCGCTCTCCAGGCGCTCGATGTCCTCGGCGTGGGGCATGGCGAAGGGGTTGTGGGCGAAGGTCCAGCCGCCACGTTCCTCGTCGCGTTCGAACATGGGGAAGTCGGAGACGAAGCAGAACGCGAGGAGGTCCTCCTCCGCCAGTTCCAGCCGCTCCGCCATCTGCCGGCGCACGGCGTCGAGGACGCGCGAGGTGACGGCGTCCGTGTCCGCAGCGATGAGCAGCATGTCGCCACGCGCCGCGCCGGAGGCCCGACCGAGTGCCCCGAGCTGCTCCGGGGTGAAGAAGCGGTTGACGGGGGACTTCACGTCATCCTCGGTCAGCCCTTCGAGCGCCCCCTCGCCGGAGAATTGCACCCAGACGAGGCCCTTCGCGCCGTTCTCGCGCGCGAGGTCCACGAGGCGGTCGACCTCGCGGCGAGGCAGGTCACCGGCACCGGGGACAGCGATGGCGCGCACGCGCCCGCCGGCCTCGATGGCGCCGCGGAAGACCTGGAACTCCGTGTCGCGGACGTGGTCGGTGAGGTTCGTGATCTCCATGCCGTAGCGCAGATCGGGCTTGTCGCTACCCCAGCGCTCCATCGCCTCCGCGTATGTCAGGCGGGGGAACGGGAATGGCACGGTGAACTGCGGCCCAACCTCCTTCGCCAGGTTGAGGTAGAGCTCCTCCATCAAGTCGAGGATGTCGTCCTTCTCAACGAAGGCCATCTCCACGTCGAGCTGCGTGAACTCCGGCTGACGGTCGGCGCGGAGGTCTTCGTCGCGGTAGCAGCGGGCGATCTGGAAGTAGCGGTCCACACCCGCCACCATCAGCAACTGCTTGTACTGCTGCGGCGACTGCGGCAGCGCGTAGAACGAGCCGGGATGCACGCGGCTGGGTACCAGGTAGTCGCGCGCGCCCTCCGGCGTGGCGGCGCCGAGAACCGGTGTCTCGACCTCGATGAAGTCGTGGCGGTCCATGAAGTCACGGATGGACTTCACCACCTGGTGGCGGAGGCGCAGGTTGCGCGCCATGTGCTCGCGGCGGAGGTCCAGGTAGCGGAAGCGGAGCCGCATCTCCTCGGAGACATTGGCGTCCTGGTTGACGGGAAACGGCGGGGTCTCGGAGGCGTTGAGGATCGCCAGCGTTGAAGTGGTGACCTCGATCGCGCCGGTCGGCATCTCGGGGTTCTCGGTGCCATCGCGGCGCGCGATCACT
Organism: Dehalococcoidia bacterium; assembly: GCA_050486345.1. Lineage (GTDB taxonomy): Bacteria > Chloroflexota > Dehalococcoidia > UBA2979 > UBA2979 > JBJHDC01. Next base: position 1,790 of record JBJHDC010000047.1, read on the forward strand.
GAGCCGGCGATCTGGAGCACGTACTCGCTGCGGACACCCTCGGCGGTAGCAAACGCCTCGGCCTGCTCCGGGTGACAGACGACCTGAACCAGGCCCGTGGAGTCACGCAGGTCGAGGAAGATGAGGCCGCCGTGGTCGCGGCGCCGGTGCACCCAGCCAGCCAGCGTGACCGCCTGCCCGACGTGCTCTGCTCGCAACTCACCGCATCCATGGCTCTTCAGCACTGCGTACCCCGTGTCCTCACGCGCCTCGATGATCCTCGCGGCGTGAGTGTCGCATGCGGCTGTGGGGGGTTCTAGCGGGATGGGGGCCGCACGCCGCGTCTAGCGATGGATGTTTCTGCCATGTATCTTCCCATCACCTCGGCGGGAATCCGATCCGACCGAGACGACTCCGATCAATCGACAGGACTACCCGATGACCGTTGAGACCGGCACGCGCGCGCCCTCACCGCATCAGTACTCGCTCGCCTCGGCGATCTTCCTGCACCTCGCACCGGGCGCGGCGATGACCGCGTTCGTGCTGATTGCCGTTCACTTCGGGATGGAACCGATCATTGCGCTGTTCCTCGGTATCGGCGTGGTGATTGTGCCGCTGGAGCTGGGGATCCTCCTGGCGGTGGCGAAGCGGCGAACCGGCAGTTGGTCGCTGGGTCCGATCCTGCCGTACAACGAGCGGATGCCGTGGCGCAACTATCTGAAGCGGGGATTCCCGCTCTACGTGTGGTTCATCGTGCTGTTCATCATCTCAGTGGCATTCCTCGATGACTGGGTCGCTGAGAACCTATTCGCCTGGCTCCCAGATTCCATTCTGCAGTTCTCGACGCTGGGCGGTGAAGACGACGAGACGATCTCCAGCGGAGCACTGATCGCGTTCGCGGTGATGGCGATTGCGCTCAACGGGTTCGCGGGACCGATCGTGGAGGAGCTCTACTTCCGCGGACACCTGTTGCCGGCGATCGATCGTTATGGTCGCTGGGCGCCGGTGATGAGTGCGGTCCTCTTCTCCGCCTACCACTTCTGGACCCCCTGGGCGAACCCGGGGCGGATCCTTGGCCTGCTGCCATGGATGCACACGATCTGGCGGACGCGCAGTTACATGCTGTCCATCATCATCCACGTGAGCGTGAACCTCACGTTCCTGATCCTGCTCATCGCAGCGCTCGCGACGAACTTGGAGTGATCGGACACGGGCACTTCGCGTACACGGGCAGTGCGCACGAAACGTGTACACTGTCCGGGAGGAGCACCCGATGAAGAACATCACGCTGAGCGCCGACGAACGGTTGATTGAGCAGGCGCGGGCGCAGGCGCGGGCTCGCAACACCACACTGAACGAGGAGTTCCGGCGCTGGCTGGAGGAGTACACGCGCGCCGAGCGCGAGGAACGCGTGCGGCGGGCGATGGAGACGATTGATCGCATCCGGTCATATACCGGCACCGGTGGTCGCAGGTTCACCCGTGAGGAAATGAATGAGCGGTGACTTCCTCGACAGCAACGTGATCATCTACCTCTTCGACGATGAGGATCCGAGGAACTACAGCATCAGTCATGGCATCGTTTCGGGCGCCCTCGACGAGGGCACCGCGACGATCAGTTTTCAGGTGGTCCAGGAGACGTTGAACGTCTTGAGTCGCGGGATGTCGAGACCGGTGACCGACCGGGACATCCGCGAAGCGTTCGTGAGTATCCTCGTACCCCTCTGGACGGTGATGCCATCGCCTGCGCTCTACGAGCGTGCGCTGAATGTCCGAGAACGCTACGGCTTCAGCTTCTATGACTCGCTGATCGTCGCGGCCGCCCTTGAGGCTGGCTGTGACCGGCTGCTGAGTGAGGACCTGCAGGACGGACAGGTGATCGAGGGGCTGCGGATTGAGAATCCGTTCGCGGCGTGATGGGCTATACGCCCCCGAGCGCCGACTGCGGGGTGATGCGGAGCACCACTCGCTTGAGCTCATCGAGGCGTTCCGAGAACTGCGCGCGATCGTAGTCGTCCGGGAGCGGATCGCCCTGGTGTGCGCGGATGGCGATGATCGCCTCGTCACGCTCGGAGCCGTCGATGACCTCGGTCGTGCCGTAGACGATGACCTGCTGGCGTCCGTCGGGCACGAGGAGCGCGACGCGCGGCTGGCGGACGGCGTTCCAGTACTTCGCGCGGTCGCGGGTGACCGAGACGAGGATGTGCTCCCCGTCATAGAGGTAGGTCACCATCGAGAGCTGCGGCGAGCCGTCCGTGCGGCCGGTGCCGAGGACGCCGAGGCTCCGCTCGCGGACGTATGCCTCCTGCGCGGGAGTGAAGACGGACATTGGTGCTTCCCTCCCGCTGACCTGTTGGCGGCAGCGACCCGCTAGAGGCTGGTGATGCTCTGGAGGAACTCGCGGATGTTCAGCGCGAGTGCTGCCGGCTGGTCCGTTGGCACGTTATGTCCTGCATCCTCGATGAGGGAGACGCGGGAGCCGTGGATGCGGCGGTGGAGGCGCTGTACGGCCTCCGGCGTGAGCATGTTCGTCTCCGCGCCGCGCACCAGCATCGTGGGGCACTGCACGCGATCGGCCGAGTCCCACAGGTCCGAGAGGCGGCGCTGGCCGGGGTCGGGCTCAGGTGGCCGCGCGGTGGGGTCGCGGAAGACGGGGTCGAAGTGCCAGACGTACACGCCGTCGTCGTTCTGGGTCAGCGAGCCGAGCGCGCGGCGCTCAAGCTGCTCGTCCGTGGCGTAGGGGAAGCACTCGCGGAACGCGCTCACGGCCTCGTCCACGGAGTTGAACTGGTCCGCGGTGGCCACCAAGCGGCGCAGGTTCTCGACGCCGGAGCGCAGCACCTCGGGCGCGGTTTCGACGATGATCAGTGCGGTTGCGACCTCGGGGTGCTCGGCGGCGTACGCAACCGCAGCCGCGCCGCCCATCGCGTGGCCCACCAGGGTCACGGAGCGCAGGCCGAGCTCGTCCACGAGCGCTTCGAGGTCCTCGACCTGCGTGGCGCGGGTGTAGTCGCGGTCGGCGGCGTGGTCCGTCTGGCCGTGGCCGCGCTGGTCGATCGCCAGCACGCGGAACTCACGTGCGAGGTCCGCGGCCACCTCGTTCCAGATCTCCGCCGTCTCGGCATAGCCGTGGAGGAGGATCAGGGCGTGGCGGGAGCGGGTGTCGCCCCATTCGCGGTAGTGGAAGCGGAGGCCGTTCGCCTCGATGAACTCATCACGGGGCTTCGTCGAGGTGGCCATCACGCACTCTCAATCTCGGGAGCAGTCTCGGATTCTTTGCTGGAGGGACCTCAGGTCCAGCGGTACTGGAGCCATCACCCGAGGCTGCACATACGAGCGCGCGCCTCGGCAGGCAGTCCATGTCGTCTCCGCCGGTAGCGAGGAGCTTCGATCATAGCAGGACCGGCGGTTAGAAGCGCCTCTAACCGGACGAGTCACAGGCGAGTTCACCCCGTGCGTGATACGTGTAGACTCCGGTCCATCTCCGGCCAACGGACCCATCTCCTGCCAACAGACCCAATTCCAGCCCACAGAGGAGGCACCAGCACTTATGCGCGTCGGTATCTCCCTGACCAGCAGTTACCGGGTCGATGACCCTCGCGACGGTGCGCGCTGGATGATCGAGCGTGCAGCGGCGGCGCGGGATGCCGGCCTCGATGCCCTGTTCGTCGGCGACCACCACGCGACGGGCCCGCAGGCGTACTACCAAAGCGTGCCGATCATGGGGCGGCTGCTGGCCGAATGGGGCGACCGCCCTGCCGGGGTGCTGGCGCTGCTGCCGTTGTGGCACCCGGTGCTGCTGGCCGAGCAGGTGGCGACGCTCGCCACGATTCATACGGGGCCGTTCGTGCTGATCACTGCCGTGGGCCGCGATGATCATGCGTTCCCCGCAATGGGCGTCGATGCGCGCCACCGGCCCTCACGCTTCGAAGAATGCCTGGACGCGATGCGGCGGCTGTGGGCTGGCGAGACCGTGAGCGGCACGCGACGTTACGAGTTCACCGACGCGCGGATCGCCCCCCTACCCCCAGAGCCCATCGAGGTCTGGATTGGCGCGACCGCGGAGGCCGCGATGGATCGCGCCGCGCGCCTGGGTGACGGCTGGATCGGCGATGCTCGCTCTACGCCGGACGAGGCGGGACGGGAGGCGGCGCGCTACCTCGAATTGTGTGCGCAGTACAGGCGCGCCCCGGGGCCGGTGGCGATCCGGCGCGACGTGTACGTAGGCGAGAGCGACGAGGAGGCTGAGCGCGTGGCGATGCCGATCATCGATGGGGGCTATCGCGGGGGCTTCGATCCGGAGTGGCTCACGTACGGATCACCCGAGACGGTGGCGGGGGTGTTTGAGAACTACGCCCGGATGGGGTACACGGACATCATCACCCGCAATCTCGTGCAGGATCAGGAGCACGCGCTGGCGAGCATCGAACGGCTCGGGGAGGTACGCGAGCGGGTGCGAGACTGAGTGCCTGACGGGGAGCGCACTCGCTGAACGGAACAACGCAAACGAACGTCGATCCACCTCGGACGACGAATCGCAGGAAACGAGGAACCGCATGTCATACGAACTGCTCACCCTGGACCGCGAGGGTCCGATCGCGATCATGACGCTGAACCGCCCGGATCGCCTGAACGCGCTGAACACGCAGCTCCAGGACGAGACGCGCGCCGCCTGCGCGGAGGTCGAGGAGGACGACGACCTGCGCGCGATGATCGTGACCGGCGCCGGCCGGGCCTTCAGCGCCGGCGTGGACCTCACCAGCAACGAACGCAGCGATGACGACGACATCGGCTCGCAGAACGAGCGGCTCGATGAGTACGGCTGGGTGGGCCGCCAGGCAATGGCGTTCTACCGCATGACGAAGCCGACGATCGCCGCGGTGAACGGCGTCTGCGTGGGCGCGGGGATGAGCATGGCGTGCGCCTGCGACCTGCGCGTGGGCTCTGAGCTCACCCGCTTCAAGACGGTATTCGTGGAGCGCAGCATCTCGCCGGACTCCGGCCTCACGTTCTTCCTCCCACGCATCATCGGCTACACGCGCGCCGTGGACCTTGTGTTCACCAGCCGCAACGTGGACTCGGAGGAGGCCTACCGGCTGGGCCTGCTGGACCGCGTGGTGGATTCGAGCAAGCTGCTGGACGAGTCGCTGGAGCTTGCAAACCAGATCGCCAAGTGGCCACCGATGGCGATCCGCAGCGCCAAGCGCACGATCCAGCGCAACCTGCAAGAAGACCTCGAGCAGGCGCTCCGCAACGAGCGCGTGGGCCTCGACTTCGCGGGCCGCGCCCCCCACGACCGCGTGGAATCGCGCGCCAGCTTCTTCGAGAAGCGGGAGCCGAAGTTCACGGGGCGGTAGGGGGAACCTCACCCCCCGGCCCCCTCTCCTCCTTCGAGGAGAGGGGGAGTCAGAGGGAGACGGCCGTGGCGTACTCCTCCAAGAACAACTATGGGGCTGCTCGCGAGTTGCGTCGGGAGATGACGCCGAGCGAAGTCGCGATGTGGGAGGCGGTCCGTGCTCGGCGGTTCCGTGGGCTCAAGTTCTACCGGCAACGCCCATATGGACGATTCGTGCTGGACTTCTACTGCCCCGAGTTGCGACTCGCCGTCGAGGTGGACGGGGGAGTGCACGACGATCCGGGACAGCGCCGCATCGATGTTGCGCGTGAGGCATGGCTGACGGAGCAGGGGATCCGCGTCGTACGGATCGCAACCGGCGACGCGGAGCGCGATGCTGCGCGCGCCCTGGAACACGTGCTCGAAAGTCTGGTTCCCTCTCCTCGAAGGAGGAGAGGGGTTAGGGGTAAGGTGCCGTCGTGCGCCCGACCATCACGGCACAGTCTCAAGGATGACGGCGTGGTCCCCATCAATGACCACGTCCGGGTCGCGCGTGAGCAGAAGCGTGACACGATCGAGGCGATTGAGCGCGCCGCCTGCCAGGAACTGAAAGTTAATGAAGCTGTCCTCCGGCCTCATCTCCGCGTCAGTACGCATGGTATGGCCGCTGCCGATCAGCACGAAGGTATTCCCCGCGGCATCGAACGCGTTCGCACCGACGCGAAGCACGTCTGAGTTCTCACGCATCGGTTCGAGGGCGTTCGGGCCTAGATGCGCGAGGTCTTCCAGCCAATCGTCGGTGGTGAGCAGTCCGTACTCCGGGTGCCACGTGCCCTGGAGGGATACGGAGAACGATGTGGCGTTCGGATCAGTGATCCCGGCCGCGTGCGCACCGCAGTCCACTTCGTACACCACGTCGATCGGTCCGACAATCACGTCCGCCGGTTCGATCGGGACAGTGGGGATATCCCCTTCCACGAGACCGAGCGCATACGGCAGGTGGTCCGGACAGGGCTCCGCTCCACGCGCCCGCTCGATTGCGCGTCTCGCAGCGAGGGTGAGCACGAAAGGCTCCCCATCAACGACACGAACGGCGGGACCAAGCTCGATACGCAGATCCGATCCGGAGGCCGTCACGGGAAAGGTGGCGAGGATGCCTTCGGGTGTCCGCTCCAGTGTTGAGGCCGTGATCGTTCTGTTCCGATGGATCAGCTGAGGACCGCCAAGCAGTTCCATATCCACCGGGAGGGCTACTTCGATGCGAGTCTCATCAGGTGACCGCGTACCCGTGACCTCCACCGCCTCCTGACCGACATCAACCGTCGCGGCGGCCAGTTGCTCGATGCCTTCGGGAGGGTGCCCCTCACTCAAGTCGAGTGATCCCGGATGCCCCGGCCCGCCGTCCTGCGCCATGCCGATGGCGAACCACAGCACGAACACGCCGACCGCTGCCGCGCCACCGCCTGCGACGAAGCGCAGGACCGACGGCCAGTCGCCCAGCGGCAGCGCGAAGCGGGTGCGTTCGAGGTGGTGGCGGGAGGCCTCGGAGGGGGTGCCGTCCCACGCGGCTAGGGCGTGGCGGTCCGGAAGCTCGAGCTTGGCGAGCATGCTGGAGACGTGCGTGCGCACGGTGTTGATGCTGACGCCCAGGCGCACGGCAATCTCGGCGTTGGGCAGGCCCTCGCGCACATGCTCCAGCACGCGCCACTCGGCGGGCGTGAGGATGTCCGGGTGCGGTGGGCGGCCTGCGCCCTGGTGTCGTCTCAGCCAGTGCATGCGATTGAGGCTACTGCGCGACGGGGGGAATTACCTCGTCCGTCCGCGGTGTCTCGCCCGCTCACTCGTGCAGGAAGATACCGATGAAGACCGGCATGTACGAGAACGCACCGATGAACTTGACGGTCACGACGCGGCCGTCCTGTTCCACCTCGGCGCGGTCGAACCAACCATCGAGGAGCCCCGGATACAGATCTGCTTCCAGCCAGAGGTCCAGCCGTGCCTGCGCGAGTTCGAGGTTCTCCGCGGCAAGCTCGGGCGTCTCGTGGACCAGGATCTGGAAGGCCGTCGATTCGCCGTCCTCCACGCCGAGCCCTGCTCCGATCGCGAGGTAGGGGCGGAGGACCGGGATGCCCCGGTCCGGAAAGAGCCAGTCGTCGCTACCTGGTTCCGACATCGATTCCATCTCTTCCCATCGAGCGGCGGCCTCCGCGAGATCGAATGTGTGGGAGGTCATCTCTCCCTCGACGATGTCTAGACGGTCGAACTCCCGGGCAAGCAATTGCCACACCTCGTCATCGGCGAGCGAGGGGCCGGACTCGCGGGCGTCGATCATCGTGTGCAGGCGGCCTGCCTCCGTGGTGCGGAGCACGTAGCCTTCGCGGATGGCCACGTGCATGGGGCCACCGTCGGGCGCGAAGCCGGGTGGGCCGAGGCGCTCGCCGAACTCCCATCCGTAGGTGCGCCAGTCCGCGTAGTCTTCGTGCTCCGCAGGCGGACACTGGTCACAGTCCTGCAATCCCTCGCCGGCCTCATCCGCATCGAACCGGCCCTGCATGGCGTAGTACGGGTGCGCACCAGGGGGCCCCGAACTAACCTCCGTGGAGCGCACGAAGATGTAGCGGTCCATGTCCAGGAAGCCGAATCCGAACCCCTCCTGTGTCGCCTGCGAAGCGTCGCCGACCTAATCAGTGCGGACCATGCCGAAGTAGAAGTACTGCGGGATCGGGAGGTCCTGGTCCACCGCCTCGATGATGAAGGACTGGAAGAACTCCGCCTCTTCCTCCCATGAGAGGCCGCGTGGAGGAGCATCGACGCCCACGAGCGTGTACGCCCGGGCAATGTCGCCCATGACGACGAGCTCCCGCGTCTCCTCCGTGTCCGGGATGAAGCGGAGCATGTCGAGGTAGCCGCTGTCACCATCTTCTCCGCCGCCGCACGCGCCGAGGACCAGCGCGACGAGCAGCAGGACTGCCCCACGCGCTACGGGGCGTGTCACTCTGGTCATAGTTCCTCCACTCCGCCGATGCAGGAGCTCATACACGCGCTTCGCGCGGCCTCTTCTCAGAAAGGACCCCATGTCGGTCATTGCGCCGCTTGCAGGAGCACAATGTGGTCACCCTCGATCACGTCGACCTGCTCGCGACCGATCAGGAGCGTCACGCGCTCGACCTCAGTGAGGTCATCAACCTTGAACTGAAACCGACTCTCGCCCCAGCTCAGGCGGTCGTCCGCACCTCGTGAGTAGCCGATGATGGATCCAGAGAGCTCGAGGGATTCACCGGTCTGGTCGAACGCCACCACCTCGCCCTGCGGGAATCCGGGGTCGCTGGTCGCGCGTTGGACCTCTGTGTGGTTCCCGTGCTCCACAGAGAACTCGTCCGGCCAGTTGCCCTCCCGCATCAGGCCATGCTGCGAGTGCCAGGTGCCCGCAACGGTCACACCCAGAACCTCGTCGCTGGGACGGGAGCCCCGGTAGTGCCACCCGCAGCTACCTCCGACGGCCATCGCGGGATCCCCCACGGCAACATCTGCGCCCTCGACCGGGAACTGCGCGTGATCGAACATCGGGCAGTTGCCCTCGATGCCCGTGCGCCGCCAGGCATCACCGACCGCAATGGTCAGTACCACCGGCTCACCGTCCTCGACCCGCACCACAGGCCCGAGATCGAGATGGAGATCGGCGCCGGCCGCGGTGATGGGGAAGGTCGCCACCAGCGTCATCGAGGTCCGCTCCAGGTGGAGCGCGGGGATCGCCAACCCCTCATGCAGCAGCAACGGCCCGGCGACGAGTTCGATGTCCTCCGGCAGCTCAATCTCCACGCGCGTGAGCTCGGCGTTGCGTTCTCCTCGGACTGCGACCTCCGCGCCACCGATGTGAACGGCCTGCGCAGCAAGCAGCTCGCGCTCTGCCGGCGGGTTACCACCACTCAGGTCGGGCACGTCCGGAGCCGTGCCCCCGTCCTGCCTCGGCCCGCCGTCCTGCGCCATACCGATGGCGAACCAGATGACGAACACACCCACTACCGCCGCCCCGCCGCCCGCAACGAAGCGCAGCAGTGACGGCCAGTCGCCCAGCGGCAGCGCGAAGCGGGTGCGTTCGAGGTGGTGGCGGGAGGCCTCGGACGGTTGGCCCTGCCACTGAGCGAGGGCGTGGCGGTCCGGGAGCTCGAGCTTGGCGAGCATGCTGGAGACGTGCGTGCGCACGGTGTTGATGGTGACGCCCAGCCGCACCGCGATCTCGGCGTTGGGCAGGCCCTCGCGCACATGTTCCAGCACCCGCCACTCGGCGGGCGTGAGGATGTCCGGGTGCGGTGGGCGGCCGGTGGGATGGCGTCGAATCCAGTGCATAGCATCGAGGCTAGCGCCCGGGGGCGGGAGTTTCCTCATCCGTCCGCAGTGTGATGGTCAGCTCACTCGTGCAGGAACAGATGAGATTGGATGTAGAGACCCATGCGGCTGTCTGGGAAGCGCACGATGACAATCGGTCCTGCCTGTTGGATTTCGTAGCGGTCGAACAGGGTTGTGCCGTCAGGGAGGGTGGTGAGCCCCCGATCGATGAGGGCTTCGAATCGCTCCGTGATCCGGCCCACGTTCTCGGTGGCCAGTTCCTCGTCGTCGTGCGAGAGGAGGTGGTAGTAGACCACTTCGCCATCTTCCACGCCGGCGCCGGCGGCTGCCGCTACGTAGGGACGCAGCACGGCGATCCCCTGGTCCGGCAGCAGGCCGTCCTGGTTTCCGGGTTGTGCCATCCCCTCGATCGCCGCCCAGACCTCGGCGCCCCATGCGAGGTCGGGGGTGTGAGCAGAGAGGACGGCACTGGCCACACCGAGGTCATCGAGGTGCTCGGCGAGCCTGCGTAGTGCCGCGTCGTCCGCCAGCGATCCGCCCTCCTCGCGGGCGTCGAGCATGGCATCGAGGTCGGCGGGGGAGAGGCCGCGGGCGAGGTAGCCATCGCGGAGCGCGACGTGGAGCGCTGCCCCGGCTGGCGCGAGGGCGTCCGTGTGCATCCACGTGTAGGTCGTCCAGCCGGATCGCTCGCCCGCCTCGACGGGGGCGCACGGGGCGCAGGCTTCGATGGTTTCCGCGGCGACCTCCGTGGTGAACCGTCCCTGCATGACGGAGAGGGGCACGCTCCCGGGCTGTGCGCCACCACCGGGCGGCTGCAGGTAGGCGTAGCGGTCCATGTCCGGGAGGCTGAAGCCCAGCGCCGTGCGCGTCGCCTCGCTCGCGTCCAGCGTGTAGTCGAGCGACATACCGAAGTAGCGCATCTCGGTCCACGCCCACGGACCAAGGACCCCGGTCGGGGCGGGCACGAAGAGCGCTTCGATGTAGATGAGTTCCTCGTCCCGTGACGGGTGAGCGGTGGGCTCGTCCATCCCAGCGAGATCCCGCACTCGCGTCAGGTCGCCGAGTACGATGCCCCCGCGCGCCTCAGGCGTGTCCGGGATGAAGCGCAGGAGGTCCACGTACGGCCCGTCGGCGGCCTCATCCCCTCCGCAGGCGCCGAGCAGCGCGAGGGTGGCGAGACCGGCGAGGACAATCGATGTGAGGCGACGCATGGTGCTCCCGTTCAAGACTGCGCGGGACAGGATAGTCGGCTGATGCCGATGATTCCTCCCACCGCAGCCCGGCGCCGATCCGGCACGCCGCCGTCACCGCGCCCCCTATGATCCACCTATGCCACCTCTCCCCTTCTCCCGCAGCGGCGCGCGTCTGAAGTATGTGAAGGTCGCCGTGAATGCGGGGCGGCCTACGTACCTGACGTTCTCGTACTCGGTGCCGGCGGATCGGGAGATTGCGCCGGGCGAGGTGGTGCACGTGCCGTTCGGCCGCCGGACGCTGCAGGGGATCGTGGTGGAGGGGCCGTTCGATACGCCGGGATACAACCCGGACGAGGTGCGGCCGGTGGAGCCACCCGTGGAGGGCGCGCCCTCGATCTCCGCGGAGCGGATGGCGCTGGCGGCGTGGCTGCAGGAGTACACGCTGGCGCCGCCGTGGGAGGCGCACGCGCTCTTCCTGCCTCCCGGCGCGGGCGAGCGGCCGCGCATGTCCATCGTGCGCACCGAGGCGGCCGAGGGCGCCGGTGCGCTGTCTGAGCACCAGGAGACGGTGCTGGCGACGCTGTCCGAGTTCCCCACCGAAGTGGAGGACCTGAAGGCCCGGTTGCAGGGTCGCGTCCCGGCGCGGTCGTTCGAGGCGGCACTGGGGGTGCTGATCCGGCGCGGGCTGGCGGAGCGTCGTTATCACCTCGATCCGCCGCGCGGGCGGGCGCGGGTGGCGCAGGTGGTGCGGCTGGTCGTGCCCCCGACGGAGGCGCGCGCGTTCGCGGAGGGCATCGAGGGCCGGCGCACGTCCAGGCGGGCGCGGGCGCTGCGGTACGTGCTGGGCGCGGGTGGGCGGACGCCGTTCACGGAGACGGCGAAGGAGGCGCGCGGGGCCCCGGCGGTGGAGACGCTGATCGCAGACGGCGTGCTGGCGCGCGAGGGCGACGACGTGCGGCTGCTCATCGATGATGCCGAGGTCACCCGGCTACTGCGCCTGCTGTCGCGGAACCAGATGGAGACGGCGGCGGCGGGAATCCTGGAGCGGCTGTCGGACCTCGCGGAGCGCGGCGAGGATGCGGTGCTGCCGGTACGCGGGCTCGCCGGGACGGTGGGCGCGGAGGCGCGGGCAGCCGTCGACCGCCTCCGGGAGGCGAGCCTGGTGCAGGTGGAGGAGGTGCTGGAGCGTCGCGATCCGCTGCGGCGGCTGGATGCGGTGGTGCGGCCGCACGTGGAGCTGTACGGCGAGCAGCGCGAGGCGGCGCGGGTGATCCACGCCGCGATCGATGGCGGCGACGGTGATCAGGTGCTCCTCTACGGCGTCACCGGGAGCGGCAAGACCGAGGTATACCTCGACGCGCTGCGGCACGCGGTGGCGAACGGGAAACGGGGGATCGTGCTGGTGCCGGAGATCGCGCTGACGCCGCAGACCGTGCGCCGTTTCGCGGAGCGCTTCCCCGATCGTGTAGGCGTGCTGCACTCCGGACTCACGCTGGGCGAGAT
>JBJHDC010000047.1:14155-16772 GCA_050486345.1 Dehalococcoidia bacterium
GTGGGAGCACATCACCGGGAACCGGGTGGAGCTGGGGATCCTGGACCCGGTGACGGGCGAGCGGATGATCGCGGGCGGGTACGTGGACTACCGCGAGGCGGTGATCGGCAACGCGGCCGACGGTCGCGGCGAGTACGACGTGGTGATCGGATCGCGGTCGGCGATCTTCGCGCCCCAGCCGGACCTCGGGCTGATCGTCATCGACGAGGCGCACGAGTGGACGTACAAGCAGAACGACCCGGCCCCCCGCTACGACGCTCGCACCGTGGCGGCGGAACTGGCGCGACGCTCCGGTGCGGCGGTGGTCTACGGCTCCGCCACGCCCTCGGTTGAGCAGTGGTTCGAGGCCGCCGAGGGACGCATGCAGCGAGTGGACCTGCCGCGGCGGATGCGACCGGTGGCGGACCCGGACGGCACCGTCACTCCGTGGCCCTCCGTCGTGCAGCCGACCGTCGAGATCGTCGACATGCGCGACTCCACGGCGCTGTTCTCCGGGCAGCTGGTGGAGGCGCTGGGCGAGACACTGGACCGGGACGAGCAGGCGATCCTCTTCCTCAACCGCCGCGGGCTGGCCTCGTACATGCTCTGTCCGCGAGGGCACTCGCCCACGTGCTCCTCGTGCGACATCTCGATGTCGCTGCACGCAGCGACCGCTGGCGGAGCCGAGCGGTTGATCTGCCACATCTGCGGGCGCAGCCGGCCGGTGCCGAAGGTGTGCCCGGAGCGCGGGTGCGGTCGAGCGTTGCGGCAGGCGACCGCCGGCACGCAGCGCGTGGAGCAGGAGGTGCGCCGTCACTTCCCCACGGCGCGCATCCTGCGCTGGGACCGCGACACCGCCCGCACGTCCGAGCAGCACGAGGCAATCCTCCAGCAGTTCGTGCGCGGGGAGGCCGACATCCTGGTGGGCACGCAGATGGTGGCGAAGGGCCTCGACCTGCCGCTGGTGACGCTGGTGGGGGTGGTGCTGGCTGACTACACGCTGCGGGAGGCCGATTTCCGCGCTCGCGAGCGGGCGTTCCAGCTACTGGTGCAGGTGGGCGGACGCGCCGGGCGGGCGGAGCGTGACGGCCGCGTGATCGTGCAGACGCTCCAGCCGGAGGAACCCGCGATCGAGGCCGCCGCCGCGCATGACCTCGATCGCTTCTATGAGACGGAGCTCTCGGAGCGGGCGGAGCGCGGCTATCCGCCCTTCCGGCGGCTGGTGCGGCTGCTCTTCAGTCATGCCAGCGCCACCTACGCGCGCGAGGAGGCGCAGCGCATGGCGGAGGAGTTACGCACGCATGCGTCGGGGCGGCCGGGCCTCGTGATTTCCGGACCTACCCCACCCCAGGTCAGCCGCGTGCGCGGCCGCCACCGCTGGGCGATCCTCGTGCGTGGCGACGACCCCGCCAGCCTGCTGCGCGACCTGGACGACCTGCCGCCGGGGTGGGCGATCGATGTGGACCCGATCGTGGTGAGCTGAGGGAGGAGCGGCCGATCGTCGAGCGGCGCTAGTTCGGAATCGCCTCGATCGAGATGATCGTCATCTCAGAGATCAGCTCAGAGCTGCCGTCTGGAAGCACGCGGTAGGTGGATGCACGGGAGATGACCGGGTTCTCCCGGCTGAACTCGAACACCACGCGGCGATCTTCACTCCCACCGAGGGAAAACGTGCGCTGGAAGATCAGGCTCTCGGAGTCATTCAGCGTGCCGGTACCCACCTGCTCCCTCCCCTGTTCGATGAGACGGTCTACAGGGTCGCCCAGCACGCCGTCCAGCCAGTCCTCAGCACTGACGCCATTGCCGGCGACCGGGGCCGGGAATTCGTACGACTCGCCGGTCTCGGGATGCTCGATGACGTGCCGGCCATTCTCCCGCCGCTCCAGTGAGAGCAGGGCGCCATCCTCGCCATGGGTCTCGCCCGTCATGCGCCCGAAGGCGCCCGTGCTGTCGACCTCGAGGTTCACGTGCCTGACCACGCGATCCGGGAGGCGCAGACTGGGTGGGACGATGCCCTCCGGGTTCAGGCGGTCGCGCTGATAGTCCTCGACCGTCACGCGCAGCGTGCCGCCGTCGCTGAGGGCGTCGAGGAGCGCCCGCTTCTGCGCGTCGGCCTCGGCAGCCCACTCCTCGGGGGTGGCGGGCGCGGGGTCATCATTCCACAGGAAGTAGACCGATATGCCGACGGCGAGCACGACGAGCAGCGCCAGCGGCAGGGCAGCCATCCTGAGGGTCATGCACGCCTCCCCAGACCGTGGATCGATCGCCGGATTGCTGGACGTCTACAACCACAATACCGATTGAATGTAGCAATTTCTGTGCAGAATCGGAAACACGAGTCTGCGGGATCGAAGTCGGCTCGATGGTGGCGACGTGAGGCCGGTGGGATGGTCCACCACCGCGCGAGGGACTGCGCGGTGGTGGACCGGGGCGCGAGGGGTGCGCCCGTCAGGACGTGTGAGCCGGGGCTAGCTGGCGTTTGCCAGGGCCCCGCGCAGGTCAGCGAGCGCCACCTCGATCGCGTCGAGGATGGCGATGAGTTCGGCGCCCTCGGTCGACGAGGCTTCCGGGTGTTCCTGTACGAGCGTGCGGGTGGCTGCGAGTGCCGTCTCCATCTCGTCCAGGTGCTCGGCCTGTC
>JBJHDC010000048.1:0-14916 GCA_050486345.1 Dehalococcoidia bacterium
ACCTACGAGGCACCCACCATCGACCTCGATCGCTTGCGCGCGTGGAAGGACGATGACGTCGTCGGAAAGATGACGTCGGGCCTGGGTCAGCTCGCACGGGCGCGGCGTGTGCGCTACGTGCAGGGTCGCGGCCGCTTCGTTGATGCGCACACGATCCGCGTGGCGCGCGAAGGTGAACTGACCGAGGTGGAATTCGACTACGCGATTGTCGCGACCGGATCGCAGCCGGTGATCCCACCACCGCTCCGGCTGGACTCGGACCGCGTGTGGGATTCGACCGCTGCGCTGGAGCTGCGCGAGGTGCCGGAATCGTTGCTCGTGGTGGGCGGCGGTTACATCGGCCTGGAGATGGCGACCGTGTATGCGGCGCTCGGCTCGACGGTTACGGTGGTGGAGATGACCGGGAGCCTGCTGCTGGGCGCCGACCGGGACCTGGTGGCGGTGCTGGAGAAGCGCCTGACCGACCGTGTCGAGGAAATCCTGCTCAACACCACGGTGACCTCGATCGCCGAGGATGAGAGCGGCGGCGTTGCCGTCGAGTTGAGCGGTGCGGAGATCGAGGAGACCCGCCACTACGATCGCGTGCTGGTGGCGACCGGGCGCCGGCCAAACTCGGCGGACCTGGGGCTGGAGGGCACGCGGGTCCGGGTGAATGACCGCGGGTTTGTCGAGGCGGACCACCAGCGGCGTACGGCGGAGCCTCACATCTTCGCTATCGGCGACGTAGCCGGTGAACCGATGCTTGCGCACAAGGCGAGCCACGAGGCGCGCGTGGCCGTGGAGGCGATCGCGGGCCTGCCTGCCGTGTGGGAGCCGGCCGCGATCCCGGCGGTGGTGTTCACGGACCCGGAGATCGCCTGGTGTGGTCTGACGGAGACCGACGCCCGGGAGAAGCGGATCGATGTTGAGACGGTGGCGTTCCCCTGGTCTGCCTCCGGGCGCGCGACCACGTTCGGCCGCAATGACGGGCTGACCAAGCTGATCATCGAACCCGGCACGGAGCGGGTCCTCGGTGTGGCGATCGCCGGTCACGGTGCGGGCGAACTCATTGGCGAGGCCGTGCTGGCAGTGGAGATGGGCGCGCGCATCGATGACCTGCGCTCCGCCATCCATGCACACCCGACTCTTTCCGAGACGGTGATGGAGGCAGCAGACCTCTTCTTCAATACCAGCCCGCACTACTATCGGCGGCGGTAGAGGTCAGGAATCACACAACACGGTGACTGCTGTGCGCTCCACAGGTTTCCACGTGTGCACACTCTCTGTGCTCATGAGGCAAGATCAGCCAGCACGTACTGCGTGAACGTGGATTCGTGACATGTCATTTTGTAATGAGTAATTGAATTCCGGTGTACGATATTCCCAGTGTGGTGCGTCGATCGTTGAGACGGCGACTGGGGCGGCTGGTGACTTTGGTATTCGATCGAAATGGTGAGGCCGCTGAGCGAAGTGTCTTCCTGGTGGAAGACAACGATGAGCTCGCGGAACTCATGCGCATGGTCCTCGAAACACGTGGGTTCCACGTGACACACCTCCCCACCGGCCGTGAGGCGATCCGGCGCGCGGCCTCTGTCGAACGACCACCAGACATCTCCATCGTGGATCACGGCCTGCCTGATGTCCTGGGGGATGATGTCGCCCGGTGGCTGCGCGCGTACTTCGGCGAGGACGCTCCCATCCTCGCGTACTCTGCGACCGGTGATCCAGGGAACGTGACGCGCATGCTGGTCGCAGGCTGTGATGCGTTCCTGCCCAAGCCCTCCGAGCTGCGTGAGCTAATCGGAACCGTGAACCGCCTGCTCACGGCACGTAACGAGGTCCGCGCCGAAACGCGCGCGGCAATGTCTATCCCCGACCACAACTAACGATTCTTCTCAGCGGTGCTCCAGCCGTCACTGGGACGGTGGGTTTTGCGTGAGCATGGTCAGGGCGGCGACGATCTTCTGGGCCGTCGATGGGGCAGAGCTGCCGCCGATGTCGTTCACACAGTTCACGGCATCGCGGATGCCGCGGATGTATCCGTCCCGATAGGTGGGCCCTCCGCGGTCTGCGGCTCCGCTCGTTTCTGTGCTGCTTGTGCTGCTGCTACTCGCGTCGCTGCTGCTTGTGGCGGCGGCGCTGCTGGCTGGGAGGCGGGGCATGGGGGCGGATTCGGTGAGCCGGAGCACCTGCCCGACCTCGATGCGATCGGCGTTGGAGATTCCGTTGAGGGCGGAGAGCTGTGCGACGGTGGTGGAGAACCGCCGCGCGATGCCGGTCAGGCCGTCGCCGGGCTCGACGATGTAGGCGTTGCTTGTGGCAGTGGTGGTTGTGGAGTTCACGGGTACCTCGCGTTGTTCCTGTGTACCTTGCTGGTCGGTCTGTGGATCTGGAGCGGTGGAAGTGAGAGCGCGCAACATGCGCTCGACCGGCCAGACGCCCCTGTTGTTCGCCGGGGAGGGGTCATCGGGTCGGTTGCGCGCATCGACCTCGTAGTGGCCGATGATGGCGTTGCGTGATGGCTGCCCCAGCGAGGGAACGTTGCGGAAGCACCACTGCTTCACGCGGATAGATGCCTCCACCATGGCCTCCGGCCAGGGGTTGCTGTCGGAGTAGATCATCCCGGCCGGCACCGTGTACGCAGGTCGCGGATCGATGGAGCACCCTTCGTGTTCAATGCCGATGGTGTACGCGTTCGCGCCCGTGGTGCCGGCGTCCTGCCCTCGACGCTGCACGATGCTGGACGCTGCCTGGTTGATCGCGCTGACATGGCGGCCCGGCGCGTTCACGGGCTGAAACTGTACTGTGCGGCCGGAGCGATCGATACCGAAGTGGACGATGACCTTGCTCTGACCGTTGCTCGCCCACGCGACCATGGTGGACAGGTATCCCTGCATGATGTGGTCGACGATGGCCAGCGGTTCCATGCGTCCGGCTCGTTGCGTGATCCACGGGGGCTGAGCCCATTGGATCGGGATGTGCTCGATGCCGGGCATCCACCCGGGCAGGCCGCAGGCGCAGGGTGTGTTGGCGGGTCGGTGGCTCACGGTGCTCTCCCTGTGTCTTCCCGGAGCGCGGTGTCTCCCGGAGTTGGGTATCACGCTGAATCGAGCGGAGCGCCGCCCATGCTCCTGTCGCTGCGATCCTAGCGGCAGATTGCTGCATCCGCGTAACGAATGTCAGCGGCGATCTGGCACGCCGACACGGATCTCGCGCCATGGGGGTGCGACGTTCAAGATGGTTCCAGCGGAGGTCCGACGGGGGGAAGGCACACGATGCAGCCAAGGCTCTACGGGCACCGCCTCTCCGACCCGTGGCGGCGGCGTGTGGCGGTGCTGGCGGGCGGCATCGTTGGGTCGTCGCTGCGGGTGGGGCTGGAGCGCGCCTGGGAGACGCCGCCGGATGCGTGGCCGTGGGCGACGTTCCTCGTGAACATGGTGGGTGCGTTCGTGCTGGGGTTGCTGCTGCCTCGGCTGCTGGCAGCGACGTACGCCTCCGCATCCAGCCTGCGCGCACCGCTGGTAGCCGCGGGCGTGCTGGGTTCGCTCACCACGTTCTCGCTCTTCGTGTATGAGGTCTGGCTACTGGCCGATCACGACCGACTGGTGCTCGCTGCCGTCTATGCAGCCGTAACAGTCGGTGTGGGCTTCGCCCTCGCGCTGCTCGGAAACGCACTCTCTACTCGAGGGCTGACCCACGAGGAGGTGGAGTCGTGACCTTCGCGCTGGCGGTGATCGCGGGGAGCCTCGGTGCGCTTGCCCGGTACGAGGTGGGCGGCTGGGCGCAGCGGCGCTCCGGCAGCGTCCGGCCATGGGGCACTGCTGCGGTGAACCTGACCGGCGCGCTGGTGCTCGGGCTGTTCGTGGGGGTGACCACGAGCCAGGGGTCGCCGGGCTGGGTGATCGCGACCGGGTTCGGCTTCTTCGGTGGCTACACGACGTTCTCCACGTGGATGGTGGAGTCGGTCGGCCTCGCTCGGGATGGACGTGAGGCGCTGCGCGCGCTGTACCTCAATCTGATTGGCTTGCTGTTGGTCGGCCTCGGTGGATTGCTCGCAGGGCTGGCGCTGGGCGGCTACTGGTAGCGGGCGCTATCGGTCGTTCGCTAATCGAGCGATATTCGGTATGTGATTGACGGCTTTGGGAGCCCTCCCTACGATGCGCGCGTCCGCGACTGTTCGCGGCCGCTTGCGACATCGGGGAGGAGCGGGACGATGGGCATCAAGACCGGCGCGCAGTTCCTGGAGGGGCTGCGGAACGATGACCGCGAGATCTGGCTCAACGGCCGCAAGGTGGAGGATGTCACCACAGAGCCGGGATTCCGCCGCACGGCCCAGGCGGTCGCTCAGTTCTACGACTTCCAGAGCATCCCGGACGTCCAGGATCTCATGACCTATGAGACCGAGGACGGCGACCGGGTGGGGATGTCCTTCATCGAGCCACGCTCCAAGGAGGACCTGCGCAAGCGTGCGGCTGCCTTCGCAGCATGGGCGGATGTCAGCTGCGGCCTCATGGGACGCGCGCCCGACTACATGAACGCCTGCATGATGGCGATGGGCGTCGCGAAGCCGTTCCTGGGTCAGAAGGACCCGAAGTTCGGCGAGAACGCACACAACTACTACCAGCACTGCCGCACGGATGATGTGTGTCTCACCCATACCTTCGTGACACCGATGATTGACCGCTTCAAGCGGCTGGGTGAGCAGGAGCCGTACCTGAATGTGGGGGCGGTGCGGGAGACCTCCGACGGCATCATCGTGCGCGGAGCGAAGATTGTGGGGACGCTGGCACCGTTCTGTGATGAGAGCCTGTTGCTCTCCGCCGGGCTCACGATGCTCCAGGAGGACGAGGCCCAGTATGCGCTGGCCTTCGCGCATCCTGTGGCCATGCCCGGCCTCAAGTGGATCTGTCGCGACAGCACCGAGACAGAGCGCAGCCACTTCGACCGCCCGATTGCGTCACGCCTGGACGAGATGGACGCCGTCGCGGTCTTCGACGACGTTGAGATCCCGTGGGAGAACGTCTTCATCTACAAGGACCTGGAGCTGAACAGCCAGCTACTGCCCGGCATCAAGTTCACGGAGGCGCTGGGTCACCAGGTACTGGTGAAGAACGTCGCGAAGACGCGGTTCCTGTTCGGCCTCGCACACATGATCGCGGAGACCACGCAGGTTAATCAGTTCATCAACGTACAGGAGAAGCTAGGCGAAATCCTCGTCTATCTGTGGAACTGCGAGTCGTTGGCCACGGCTGCCGTGGAGAACGCGTACCAGGCGGAAAACGGCTACTGGTACTGCGATCCGAAGGCGATCAACGCCGGCCTGCGGCTCTACCCAGAGTACTATCCGCGCATCGTGGACATCATCCAGAAGATCGGCGCCAGCGGGTACATTGCCACGCCCCCGGAGGCGACGTTCGAAGCGATTGGCGAGTCCATCGAGCGCTACTTCCAGGGCTCCTCCACGGACGCGAAGGGGCGGGTGCAGCTGTTCCGGCTGGCGTGGGACTTCTGCGGTGACTCCTGGGGTGGTCGTGAGGAGCTCTACGAGCGCAACTTCTTTGGCGACAACGAGCGCTTCCGCGCGCTCCTCTACCAGTTTGTGGAGAAGGATGACGCCATCGAGATGGTCCAGCGCATCCTGCAGCCGCCCACCGAGGTCCAGCCCTTTGCGGTGCCGGGTCGGTACGGGAGTGCGTGAGCAGTTCGAGTCCGGTTCAGTAGGTATTCGGACCAGCGGACATGGAGCGAGGTACTACCTCGCTCCATGTCCGTTGCTGGGGCTTCTTGAGGTCCTGAACCTCGGCAGTGACTAGTTCGTCGCCGCCATCGGCTCCTGCACGGTGAACTCTGCCCAGGCCGCGGTCATGCCGTCAGCATCGGCGGCCAGCACCAGGTAAGCACCCGGCTCCATTTCGGCCGTGATCTCCTGCTCACCGTTCGCGGTGATGGTCGCCTCCTCGATGACATCGATGCCGTCGGTGCCATTCATTGCGACCTCGTCAGCAAGTGCTGCGGGGTCCTGACCGGGCTCCATGGCGACGATGTAGAGGTCGTGATCCATCATCGAGGTGTTCGCGATCTGCAGCTGAACGTTGGTGTCCGCGACGACGGACGGCTGCACCATGACGCTGCCATCAGCGATCGAGACCGCCACCTGTCCGTCATCGGTCCCGTTTGCGTCCGGGGTCAGATCGGGCACTTCCGGGAATGCCGTGGGGGTGCCGTCCGGGACATCGTTGAGTCCGGGGAGTTCCCCGGTGTCTCCAGTGTCATCGAAGTCGAACCCGTTGCCGTTGTCGTCTGCGCACGCAGCGACAAGCAGAACGCTACCTGCCAATAGCATGACCAGGTATGGGAATCGTCGGTTGATGCGAGGCATGTGCTTCTCCTGGGTGGGAGCGAGCCCTCCGTGTTTTCGACGCTGACGGCCGGGCGACGGTCGCCGAAAGCGCCGTCTCACTGCACGTGTCTACGTCCCTGTCCACTGTAGGAGAGGTACATTTCAGCGGAACGATGCACATCGTGGTGTGCCTAACAGATTCGCATCGATGTGTGGCTGGACAGGTGCGGTCAGTCGAGGGTGGCAGCTTCAGCATCGGTGTAGGCGATTCGCTCATGGAGCATCTCGCCCACCATCAGCCCGTAGCTCACCTCGCGCAGGATGCCGTGGCGATCGATGAAGAAGGTGCCCGGTAGCCGGCGAAGCTGGTACTGCTCCGCGACCGTGAGGTCATCCGTCTCCAGCAACACCGGGAATGTGAGGCCCAGGTCTTCCATGAATCGCTCCACGCCGGGAATCGAGTCCTGCGGTGTGATGTTCACCGCCAGCACGACGAGGTCATCTGCTGATTCACGTTCCTCGTAGACCTGTTGCAGCTCCGGCATCTCGAGGTAGCAGGGAAGGCACCACGTCGCCCAGAAGCTGATGATTACCGTCTTCCCGCGATAATCCGAGAGCCGCGCGACCTCGCCATCGATCGTTTCGAGGGCGAAGTCGGGAGCAGGTTGGCCGATGAGTGAGCTGTCACCATCGAGAGCGCCGGGTGGCGGTGTTGCGGCCGTGGGAGAGGAGCCGTCGCCGTCGCTCGCACCCGTGGTCAGCATGAGGACGGCCGCGCCGAGGATCAGCAGGGCGCCGATCACGGAGAGCCGAATGGCGATCCGGTCGTTGAGCCTCATGTGCCTGATTCGGTCCACGGATGCGCCCTTCCACTCTCACTCAACCTTACGGTACGAATCAGAGGGGCGCAGCGAGGTGCGGCCAGCCACGGGCCGCTGCCGTACGCTGGGATGATGGAGCGGCATTACGGCCCGGGAACTACATCTGCGACGCCCGCCTCGCGCATTCGCGTGGCGAACGAGGCTCCGATTCGACCCGATGGTGTGTTCGTCCTCTACTGGATGACAGCGTCGCGCCGGACACGGTTCAACTTTGCGCTGCAGCGCGCCGTGGAGCTGGCAGAGGAGCTTCAGCGCCCGCTCGTGGTGTTGGAGGCGCTCCGCCTCGACTATCCGTGGGCCAGCGACCGGTTGCACCAGTTCGTAATCGAGGGCATGCGCGACAACGCTGCTGCGTTCGCATCCACGTCGGTCCACTATTTGCCGTATGTTGAGCCGCAGGCGGACGCAGCGCGTGGGCTGCTGGAATCACTGGCAGACCTCGCGTGCGCGGTGGTCACGGATGATTCGCCGGCGTTCTTCCTGCCATCGATGTTGGCCGCCGCCGGGCAACGACTGCCGGTACGGCTCGAGGCGGTGGATAGCAACGGCCTCCGTCCGGTGCGTGGCATCAACTCTGACAGCGGGCCACTCCGCACCTTCACCGCAGCGCAGCACTTCCGACGGGTCCTCCAGCGGGAGCTACCGGAGCACCTTGAGGCGTTCCCGGTGGCGGAGCCGCTTGCCGGCATTGACCTCCCGCGCCTACCCGACGGCGCCCTCCAGGCTATTGAGGCGCAGTGGCCAGCGGCTGACCTCGCCTCAATCGACCTCGCGGGACTCGCCATCGATCACCGTGTCCCGCCGGCGCCGATCGCCGGTGGCTCCGTGGCTGGTGGTGAGCGTCTCGCGGAGTTCCTTGAGCGTGGGCTGGGCGAGTATGGCGGTGGGCGCAATCACCCGGACGTGGATGGTCAGAGCGGGCTCTCGCCGTACCTGCATTTCGGGCAGATCAGCGCTCACGAGATCGTGGCGGCGATCCTCCAGCAGGAGGAATGGACGCCGGACCGGCTGGGGCCGGAGGCGCGCAGCGCGCGCAGTGGGTGGTGGGGCGTCAGCGCGGGCGCGGAGGCGTTCCTCGATCAGCTGATCACGTGGCGGGAGCTGGGCTACAACGCGGCCGCAGCTGATCCGGAGGGGTACGCCGAACTGACCTCGATCCCGGCGTGGGCGCAGAAGACCCTCTCGCTGCACGAGGCCGACCCACGCGAGCAGCTCTACGACCTCGACACGCTTGCGGCCGCGGCGACCGATGATCCGGTGTGGAATGCCGCCCAGCGCCAGCTCGTCAGCGAGGGCCGCATCCACAACTACCTGCGCATGCTCTGGGGGAAGCGGGTCATCGAGTGGACCGCCACCACGGCGGAGGCATTCGCGATCCTGGAGGAGTTGAACAACCGCTACGCGTTAGACGGTCGCGATCCGAACTCGTACAGCGGCATCCTCTGGTGTTTCGGCAAGTTCGATCGCGGCTGGGGACCGGAGCGGCCGGTGTTCGGCACCGTGCGCTACATGAGCAGCGCCAACACCCTGCGGAAGCTGCGCATGCGCGCGTACCTCGAGCGGTGGAGTGGCGAAGACTGAGCTCGCGGGCAGAACCTACTTACGACAGCAGGTGCTCCGGGATCGGCCAGCCGAGGTCGACCGTGGAGGCATCACGCCCCTGGCCGCGAAGCCAGTCTGCGTAGCTCGCGGTGCGTGATCGGTACCAGCCGACCTGCCGTTCGTGAAGCTCTCGTGGGGTCAGCGACGCGATCTCCGGGAACGCACGCGCGAGGCGCCGCGCGACCTCGGCGGCCAGCGTCGCGTCTGCCGTCGCATCGTGGAGCTCGCCGGCGTCGCAGTCGTAGTGCTCCGCCATGACTCCGAGCTGGCGCGGGCCTTTGCGGTAGCGGTCCAGCTCGCGGTCGCAGACGAGCGGATCGATCACGGCGAGGTCTGGCATCGGGCGGCCCAGTCGCTGCGCGATCACGTGCATGAAGCTGAGGTCGAACGGCGCGTTGAACACCACCAGCGGTACATTCTCCGCTGCGATTTGATCGAGGCGGTCGAGAATCTCCTCGTTCGCCTGCGCGGCCGGGATGCCTTCGCGCTGCGCGCGTTCATCGGTGATGCCGTGGACCTCGGTGGCGCCGGGCGGGATGGGCCGGCCGGGGTTGATCACGGATGACCAGCTCCCCAGTTGCTGCTGGCCATCTGCATCGACCAACAGCACGGCGGCCTGCACGATCCCATCCGTGCGAGGGTCGAAGCCGGTGGTTTCCAGGTCGAACGTAGCGAGGGTGCCGTCAGCCCAGCTCACGTACCGACCTCGCCTCTTCGATCGTCGGTCGGACCGCTACCGATCACCGCGGAGCTCCTCATACGCGACGGCGAGGTTGGTGATGAAGCGCTCCGACTCCGGCCAGTCCGCGTACGCGCCGAGATCGATCTCCTGCGCCGCGCGCTCCACGGGCATGCCCTCGCCGAAGCAGCGCTCCGCCTGCTCCATCACGAATGCGAAGTACTCGCGCTCATCCTCGAGCTCCTGCTTGCCACCGACCGGCCCGTGGCCGGGGACGATGAGGTCGACGTCGAGCTCCTTCACCCGGTCGATGACCTGCAGCCAGCCGCCTACCTTGCCGGCCGCAGCGAAGGGCATCGCGTAGAAGAAAGCGATGTCGCCGGCGAAGAGCGTCTTCGATTCCGGGAAGTAGACCAGCGTGTCGCCGTAGGTGTGCGCGGGCCCGTAGTAGAGGAGCTGCACCTCCGTGTCGCCATAGTGCAGGGTCATGCGGTCCTCGTAGGTCACCGTGGGCATCTTGATGTAGCGGTCAGGGTCTTCGTCCACCATCTCGAACATGCGGGTGCGGCCCTCGGACTCTGGCATGAGCGCGGCGACTCCGCCCATGCGCGGCCCGCCGGGTGGCCGGGCGGCCTGCGCCTGCATCTCCTCGAGGCAGTTGCTGTGGCTGATGATCTCCGCGCCGGTGAACAGGCGGTTGCCGCCCGTGTGGTCCAGGTGACTGTGTGTGTTAATCAGGTGGCGGTAGGGGAGATCGGAGACCCGACGGATCTCGGTGATGAAGTTCTGGGCCATGGCCGCGACCATGGTGGCGTCGATGATCATCAGACCGTCGTCGCCCACCATGAAGCCGGCATTGCTAATGCCCCAGCCGCCATCGTGCTGCAGGTAGGCATAGGTGTTGGGTGCGACCTCCTGCAGGCCGGTGCGCCACTCCGGCGCTGGTCGTACGGGCATGTGATGACCTCCTCGATCGGTGCGGGGTCATCCTAGCGTGCATACGGGCGCCGTGGAGGTGCCACTCGCAGGATCGTGTACGGTAAGGATTCCAGCCCCCGACGATCGATGTCGCAGGTGGCGAGCGATTCTCACGAGGAGTGACCATGGCACGCGTGGATCCGGCCCCGGCGGCGTTGTTGGAGGAGTTCCAGGCATTCTTCGAGCAGGCCCGCGCGCGCAGTGGGTATGCGCCCAACAGTCTCACCTCCATGGCGTGGCGGCCCGAGATCGCGCGTGCGTTCCAGTCGCTGTTCGGCGCCGTGATGCGCGAGGGTGACCTCGATCCCGGGTTGAAGCAGATGGCGGCGCAGGTGGCGAGTACCGCGAGTGGCTGCCGCTACTGCCAGGCTCACACGGCCACCGGCGCGGCGCATGCGGGCGTCGAGGAGCAGAAGGTAGCGGCGCTGTTCGAGTTTGAGACCAGCCCGCTCTTCAGCGAGGCGGAGCGGGCGGTGCTGCGTCTAGCTCGTGATGCGGCAATCGTTCCCAACGCCACAACGGAGGAGCACTTCGAGGCGCTGCGCGCGCATTTCAGCGAGGCGCAGATCGTGGAGCTCGTGGCGGCGATCTCGGTGTTCGGGTTCCTCAACCGCTGGAACGACACGATGGCGACCGAGCTGGAGGACGTGCCCTTGGAGTTCGCCTCGACTCACCTGCACGAGGCTGGCTGGGAGCCGGGGAAGCATCGCTCCGACTGATCTCGAGCCGGGCACTTCTGTGTCGCGACTGCATCCGGATACCATGGATCTTCTGATATTTCCGGAAACCGGGTCCCGACGCCCACAGAGACGCAACTGATGCCGACGATTCACGACCCCTTCACGGAGTTCGCGGCGCTGGTGATGGTCGCCGCCGCCCTGGGCGTGCTGGCCACCCTGCTGCGTCAGCCGCTGATCGTCGCCTTCCTCGTGGTGGGCATTCTGGTCGGCCCAGCCGCGCTCGATGTCATCCAGGATGGCGAACTGTGGGAGGTGCTGGCCACCACGGGGATCGCGCTGCTGCTCTTCGTGGTTGGGCTTCGCCTCGACATCGATGAGATTCGCCGCACCGGACCGGTGGCGCTCTCGACCGGGCTCGGGCAGGTGCTGTTCACCTCGGTTGTCGGGTTCGGCATCGCGATCGCGCTTGGGATGAGCACAGTGCACGCGGTCTACGTCGCCGTGGCGCTGACGTTCTCCAGCACGATCATCATCGTCAAACTGCTGTCGGATAAGCAGGAGATCGACTCGCTCCACGGCCGCATCGCCATCGGCTTCCTGATCGTGCAGGACATCGTGGTGGTACTCGTAATGATCGGCCTTTCCGCCTTCGGCGCGGGCGAGGGCGGCAATGACAATGGCCCATTGGTCGAGGGTGGCCTGGTGGTGGGGCGCGGACTGCTGCTCCTCGGTGCGGTGGTGGTACTGGCGCGGTACATCCTGCCGCCGTTGTTCGGGATGCTGGCGCGCTCGCAGGAGCTCCTGGTGCTGGGCGCGGTGGCGTGGGCGATCATGATGGCCGTGGTCGGCGAGGAGCTCGGGTTCAGTCGCGAGGTCGGCGCGTTCATGGCGGGCGTGGCGCTGGCGTCGACGCCGTACCGGGACACCATCGGCGGGCGGCTGGCACCGCTACGCGACTTCTTGTTGCTCTTCTTCTTCATCACGCTGGGGGCCAGCCTGCAGCTGGACCTGCTGGGCGCGCAGCTGGTGCCGGCGCTGATCTTCTCGGTGTTTGTGTTGGTCGGGAATCCACTGATCGTGGTGCTGATCATGGGCTACATGGGGTACCGGCGGCGTACTGGATTCCTTGCCGGGCTCACCGTGGCACAGATCAGCGAGTTCTCGCTGATCCTCGCGGCGCTCGGGCTCGGTCTCGGGCACATCGATGAGGAGACCCTGGGCCTGATCACGCTGGTGGGGCTGATCACCATCACGCTGTCGACGTACCTGATTCTCTACTCCCACCCGATCTACGACCGCATCGAGAAGCACCTGCGGATCTTCGAGCGCGAGGTGCCGTATCGCGAAGAGCTGGACGAGCGCATGCAGCCCGTGGCTGTCGATGTCGTTGTGTTCGGCCTTGGTCGGTACGGCGGACGAATTGCGGCCGGGCTTCACGATCGAGGCGTGAACGTGCTGGGGGTGGATTTCGACCCGCAGGCCGTAGAGCATGCCAACATGCGCGGAATCCCAGCGCAGTATGGGGACGCCGAGGACCCCGAGTTCCCGGCTTCCCTCCCGCTCTCAACCGCACGCTGGATGGTGTCCAGCCTCCCCAGCCTGCATACCAACCTCGCGCTGTATCGATTCCTGCGCGACCGTGGTTACCGGCGTGAGATCTGGCTCACCGCTCACCATGATGGCGATGTCGCGCCCCTCGAGGAGGCCGGCGCGGACGTGGTGTTGCGGCCCTTCGTCGACGCAGCGGAGCTCGCCGCGACCCGCATCGAGGAGGCGAGCGAGGAGCTCGCCGCCGAGCGCTGACACGTGCCTCGATCACGCGCTGGACATCGCGACCGCCTCGTCATCCTCCTCGGTCACCGCTGACTGGCGCCGCCAGCGCCCGAGGAGCGGCAGGCCTTCGAGCGGTTGCGGCGACAGGTCGCGGATGCGGAAGGTGGCGAACCCGATGGCGCCAGCAGCCAGCGCCAACACGCTGAGCACCAGCAGCGGTGCTGCGGCGAAGTTCGCTGCCGGTAGTGCCGGAACATGCGTGAACGGGGAGAGGTCAAGCAGCAGCGGAGGTAGGTCCAGCATCTGTCCGAGCATTGGCCCGGCGACCAGCGCCACCGTGAACGCAGCCCAGCTCAGCGGACCCGCCGCTCGAGGGAGCACGCCCACCAGCAGCGTGGCGATGCCACCCAGCAGGAGCACCGCCGGGGCCTGCACCAGCGCCGCGAGGGTGAGGTCCGGCAGCATCCCTCCAAGATCGCTCGCGGAGAGCCCTGCGAGGATGCCGGAGGTGAGGCCGAGCAGCAGCAGCAGGAGGAGCGAACCACCCGCGGCCACGCTCACGTGTGCCGCCATCCAGCGCAGGCGACTCACCGATGTGGCCGCGATCGGTTCAAGGAGGCCACCGGCTTCCTCGGAGCGCATGCGGAGCAGTGTCTGGATCGTGTAGACGGCAATGATCAGGCCCATCATCCCAATGGTCACCGCGAAGAAGGCATCTGTGAGTTCGTCGGTCCCGCCGATGCGCTGGAAGAGATCGGCAGCCTCCTCGACGTCGCGGATGAGGTCGTCGAAGGCGTTGCTGACCGCGCCAAAGACGCCGCCGAGGATGGCGATGCCAATTGCCCAGCCCAGCAATAGCCCTCGATTCAGCCGCCACGCCAGCCCCAGCGGGCTGAGGAGTCCGGGTGCGGCGCGTGCCGGTCCGCGTCGTTCGGGCAGCATGCCGCGCCCAACATCACGGCGCGCCTCGAGGATGAACGCGATGCTGATGGAGATGACGAACCAGGCGGCGAACAGGAGCAGCGGCCACCAGTCGTTGTCCCCGAACGGGCGCATCAGCTGACCCCAGCCGATGGGTGAGAGCCAGCTGAGCCACGCCGGGTGCACTACAGTGCCGGCGGCATCGACGCTGCCGAGCACGCCACCCGTGGCGCTGAAGGTGTAGGCGATCCCGATACCGATCGCCGCGAAGCCCATGGCGGGCCGCGCGTTGGGTGCGATCTGAACCGTGATCGCGGCCACACCGGCGAACGCCATCCCGACTGTACCGAGTGCCGCGCCGGCGACGAGCGCGCCGCGGACCTCGAGGTCGTTCAGTACCAGCCCGCCCGCGACCAGCAGCGCCAGCGCGATGTTCGCCAGTGTGACGAGGATCAGCGCCGCCGCCAGCGAGGCGTGCCGGCCGACACAGGTCGATCCTATGAGTTCCGCGCGTCCGGTGTCCTCGTTCTGGCGTGTGTGACGGACCACCGCCATCGCAGTCATCAGTCCGGCCAGCACCGCCAGCAGTACGAACGAGCGCAGCATGAGCAGGCTACCGAGGCTCGCGCCGGAGGGGATGCCGAATGCCCGGATGACAGGGTTCGCGGCGAAGGCGGTGATGGCCTGGTTCACCTCGCGCTGCGTGTCGAAGACACCGAGAAGCACGTTGGCGATGCCGGTGACCAATGCCGCGATGCCGACCACCCAGAGCGTGAGGGTGATGCGGTCGCGCCGCGCGGCGACGAGGAAGAGCGGCCAGGTACCGGTCAGGCCGGTCATCGTCCGGCCTCGGGGCTCGCAGGGGCCTCGTCGGGCTGTTCCTCGCCGTAGTAGCGCATGAAGAGTTCTTCCAGGGACGGCGGGGCGCTGGTGAGTGCGCGGACGCCGTGGCTGGTTAGATGTTCGAGGACGGAGTTGAGCTGGGCCGGCTCCACCTGCAGTTCCGTGCGCTGCCCGTCCACCGATACCACGTGCACGCCGATCAACGACTCGATGTCCGTCAGCGGCTGCTCCGTCTCGACG
>JBJHDC010000048.1:14926-16759 GCA_050486345.1 Dehalococcoidia bacterium
TGGGGGGTGGCTCGTTCTGGTGGGGGTGGGGGGGGGGGGGGTGGTTTGGGGGGGCGGCGCCCCCCCCCGACTCCACGGTGCGGCCCTCGCGGATGATGCTGATGCGGTCGCAGAGGGCCTCCACGTCCGCGAAGATGTGGCTGGAGAGCAGCACCGTGCGCCCGGCATCTCGCGCCTCGCGCACGCAGTCGCGGAACACCGTCACCATCAGCGGATCGAGGCCGCCCGTGGGCTCGTCCATGATGTAGAGCTCCACGTCAGAGGCGAAGGCGGAGATCAACGCGACCTTCTGGCGATTGCCCTTCGAGTAGGTGCCGCATTTCTTCGTCGGGTCCAGCTGGTAGCGCTCGATGAGGTCTGCGCGTCGTGTCTCGTCGAGCCCCCCGCGCAGGCGGCCGAGGAGATCGATGACTTCGCCGCCGGTGAGGTTCTCCCACAGCCGCACATCGTCCGGGACGTAGGCGAGGCGGCGGTGCAGCGCCACGGCGTCCCGCCACGGATCGCCACCCAGCAGTGACACGTCACCCGCATCGCGCCGGAGCAGCCCCAGCAGGACGCGGATCGCAGTCGATTTGCCGGCTCCGTTGGGACCGAGGAACCCGTGGACCTCGCCTGTCTCGACGGTCAGATCAAACCCGTCGAGCGCGCGTGTCACACCGAACGTCTTCACGAGCTGGTGGATATTGATGGCCTCAGTCATGGGGATCTCCAGTGGGTTCGTCCTGCATTCGGTCGGGTTGAGAGGCGCTGGTGGCCTGCTCCATCGCATCCAGGCGGTCAAACGCCTCCAGCCCGGCTGCCGCGAATTCGGGTGCGACGAGTGGGTGCGAGTAGAGGTGGAGCAGGGTGCGGGCGACACGCGCGTGGCCCTGGCGGGTCAGGATGTCTGCACCCAGCGCCCGCGATACGTGCGCGTTGAGCGCGAGCGTGCCGAGGTTCTGCGCGACGACGACCGCCGCCAGCGCCCGCCGGTCGGTCACATCGCCCATTGAGTCGAGCGTCTCGCCGCTTTCGAGTTCTGCTTCGATGAGCTCCACCATTTCGTCGTAGAGACGGGACGCCACGGGCGTGCCCTCGATCAGCGAGCGACCCAGGTAGCGGACGGCGGGGAGGGTGTGCTCGTACGCCTCAGCGAGGAAGGAAGGGCTCGCGAGGTTGGTGGCGCGCAGCGTGCCGGCCTTCGTGTCCCGCAGCCGTGTTACGGCGTAGTCGTCGCAGGCCTCGCGCAGGGCGGCCTTCGTGCGGAAGTGATGCTGGACGAGTCCGGGTGAGACGCCAGCCGCAGCCGCTACATCGCGGATGGACGCGCCGGCGTAGCCGTGTTCGGCGAACAGCTCCAGCGCCGCGAGGCGGATGCGAGCACGAGGGGTGAGGTCCTCAAGATCGCTGCGGATAGCAACATCATTCGTCATGACCCGGTACGATACAATCGTATTGATTCCGATGCAAGTGCATTGTCGTCATCGCATCAACTCGACAGGTGAGAGCCTATCGAGGACGGCTGGTACGCTGGATTGAGTGACGAGAGGCAGGCCCATGTAGCGCGGTCCCGTTTCCCGGTGTCCCGACACCCCGGTAGACAGCAGGGTGTCAGGGCGCCCGCCGCCAGCACACTGGCAGCGTTCGTACACAGGTAGCACGTTCCGAGGATCGCTATGGGCTCATTCGCAGACGAGGTGGCGCGACGGCGCACCTTCGCCATCATCTCTCATCCGGACGCCGGGAAGACCACCCTCACCGAGAAGTTCCTGCTCTACGCCGGCGCCGTGGAAGAGGCCGGTTCCGTTCGCGCGCGGCGCAACGCGCGCCATGCCACCTCCGACTGGATGGCGA
>JBJHDC010000049.1:0-16513 GCA_050486345.1 Dehalococcoidia bacterium
TCTATTCTCCTCCGGCATACCTCCAGTTATCGGAAATCATACGTAGGGTGTGCAAATCATGCTGACTTTGGTCCCGACCGCGGATACAGTGCCCCAAGGCGGCAATCTCGATTGTGATGCAGAGGCAAAGTGCTCCGAAGGTGCGCTGGTAGGAGTCGCTGCATTTGATAGGAGGGGACCGATGCGCGAATCGATTCGCTGGAATTCCGTGGAGAAGACGCGACTATCACGTCGGAGGCTGTTGAGAGGCTCGGCGGTGGTCGCGGGAGGTTTGGCTGGTGCCGCACTCATTGGGTGTGGTGATGATGATTCTGAGGGTACCCCGACGCCGATCGGGACAAGTCCGGCGGGTGCTCCAGGTGATTCGGAGCCGCGCTCGGGGGGGACCCTGCGCATCGGGTTCTTCTTCGATATGCACCCTCGCCAGTCCCTTCTTGGCAATGGCGGTCATGGTAGCCAGATGGCAGCTTGGTCTACGAGCGCCGATCAGTACGTCTACGGGCGTGCAAATGGTGAGGTTGAGCCATGGCTCTGGGAGTCATACGAGTGGGTCGATGAGGAGACCCTTGCTGTGAGTCTGAGACCCGGTGTCTTGTTTCAAGATGGGACCCCCTTTAACGCCGAAGCGATGAAGTGGAGTATCGAAACACTCAAGGACCCCGACCTCGCTCCAAGGTACGCGACCTTCCGCGGCCTCCTTGCCACGGTTGATGTTGTGGATGCGATCAGTGAGACGGAAGCCGTAATCCGTTTCAACCAGCCCGATGGGGGATTCGTCCTGAACATGACCGCGTCTCCTGGCGTCCCCTTGTCACGCGAGCAGGTTGAAAACCTCGGTGACGATGAGTTTCATGCACCTCGGTACACTGGGCCGTATACAATTATGGATTCACAGGCGGATGTTGGCTGGCGGACACCTAGGTTCGAGCAGCACTGGGGCTACCTCCCTGGGCTCGAGTCCTGGGTGGACGAGTACCAATGGCGTGTGATCACTTCGAACGAGACCCGTGCAGCAGCAATCCAGGCTGGGGAAGTTGACGCAGTTATCTACTCGGAGGCGGATTCAAATGTAGTTCGCTTGATGGATGATGATTCCCTACAGACTCTGCTTCATGATGCGTTACCGCACGCCCTGACAATCAACCATGTTGCGCCGCCCTTGGACGACATCCGGGTACGACAGGCGCTCGCTCACGCGATCGATCGTGAGCGGGTGATCAATACATTATTCTCTGGGCTCGGGGATCCGTGGTTCTCGCTCATTCATCCTGACATTCCTGGTGCAAAGGACTCTGATCAGTATCAATTTGATGTTGAAGAGAGCCGTCGGCTTCTCGATGCGGCTGGCGTTAATCCATCTATCGTATATGCGCTTTCCGGGTCTCCTCCGACCGCGATCCAGAATCAGGAGGCTGCTCTCTACCAGGAAATGCTCAACGTCGCTGGGTTCGACGTCAGCATCGAGAATGTTCCGACATCCGGAGCGGTCGACCTGGGCGAGAACGTGCCGTTCATACATGCCGCCCGCATTGGTCAACGTGCTGATGTATTTTCATCATGGACGCTGCGAGCCAGCTATGCCGATTCGTATCTCGGGTTCCGTTCCATGAACGAAACAGACCGACCGATCCAGGATGAGATGCATGACCTGATCTTCGAGGGCCGTGCTGAGCTTGATCCTGACCGGCGGATAAGCATTGCGCATGAAGTTTCTGACCTCTATCACGGAAACGTCATGGGCACCGTACCGATATGTCGTACCCGTGGAGCACTGACCGTCGGCAGCAATGTTGGCGGCTTGGAGCACCCCGAGATGGGGCATCCACTAGGGAACTCTCGACCCCGATTCCTTTGGCTGAGGTCATAAGTGATGATCGTGGGCTGGGGGACTTGAGCCGATAGGTATGAGTTGGGCTCCTAGCCGGACGACATAGTCTCGCTCGGCTGGGAGTGTGGTGGACACTAGCGAGGCATGCGCTGGTATGGCGAACTACATCTTGCACCGCCTCATGCAGCTCGTGCCTTTGTTGATCATCCTCAGCGTGTTCGTCTTCGTTGTATTGCGGGTGCTTCCAGGCGATCCGTTGCGCACGCTGGTTGGAACAGAAATCGACTTCATTCCGGAGGCTGAGCGAGCTGTACTCGAGGAGCAACTCGGGTTAAACGATCCGATCGTGATTCAGTATTTCTCGTGGCTTCAGGGCGTATTCACGGGGGACTGGGGTCGGAGTTCGGTGTCACACGATCCTGTGACCACCGTCGTGAGGGATCGCGCTACTGTTACGTTGCAGCTGGCGAGCTTGTCGTGGTTGCTAGCTGTTTCGCTGGCCATTCCGATCGGAGTTGTTTCTGCACTTCGACGCAACACGTGGCCGGATGTGTTTGTGAACGTCGCGGCGTTGACGGGGGTCGCTGTTCCGAACTTCTTGTTAGGGATACTGCTGATCGTCATATTCGCCGTGTACCTGGGGATTTTCCCAACGAGTGGTTTTGTTTCACTCGCTGATGATCCGCTTCAGTCGTTGCGTCATATGGCGCTGCCGATGGTCGCGCTGTCGACAAGTCTGATGACGGCGTTGGTCCGGCAGACGCGATCAGCGATGCTTGAGGTCATGAATGAGGATTACATTCGAACAGCTCGAGCGAAGGGACTCAGTCAGAGAACCGTGATAGTCAGGCATGGGCTGAAGAATGCGCTTCTCCCAGTTGTGACAGTCGCAGGACTCCAGGTAGGGAACCTCATCTCCGGGACAGTAGTGATCGAGTCAATGTTTGCTATTCCTGGTCTGGGTCGTGCAACTGTGGCAGGTATATACGGGCAGGATTACGCACTAGTTCAGATTGTTGTGCTTATTCTCGCAGTCTCAACTGTTATGGCGAATCTCGTTGCAGATTTGTTGTACGTCCGACTCGATCCCCGAATTCGGATGTAAAGGTGAGTCTCACATGAGCGAATCGCGCGGTGGAATCATCGATGCAGTGAATGATCGCCACAGGCGGACCGCCTTCCAAAGGACGATTGTGGGTCGACTGATACGGATTCGACTCGCCGTGTTTGCGTTGGCAGTGATTGCGTTTGTTGTGGTGGCTGCTGTCTTTGCCCCCTACCTGACTCCATATGAACCACAGTCATTGGTCGCGTTTGGATCTGAATCTCCTTCCCGAGCACATTGGTTCGGTACAGATCAGTTGGGGCGCGACCAACTAACCCGGATTGTGTACGGAGCACGCGCCTCGCTGATTGTTAGTGGGGTCGCTGCAGCTGTTGGTGTCGTCGTCGGACTGCCGCTTGGGTTACTTGCTGCTTGGTTTGGTGGTCCCGTCGATTGGATAACAATGCGTTGCGTCGACGCAATGCTCGCGCTTCCGGGGATTATCCTTCCGCTACTGCTTGTGGCACTTCTCGGGGGCAGTGTTACAACAGTTGGCATCGCTCTCGGTATCAGTTTGAGTACGATTATAGCGCGCATTGCCCGCGGACAGGCCCTTGCGCAGAAGGAGCGTGAGTATGTCGTAGCTGCTGCGAGCGTGGGTGCGGGTACGACCCGCATGCTCTTGATACATATTGCACCGAACTGCTTGGCGCCGATAATCGTCGCAACGACACTCGGAATGAGTTTCGCGATTATTGCGGAAGCGGGACTGAGCTTCCTAGGTGTGGGTGTTCAACCGCCAACGCCAACCTGGGGTGGCATGCTTTCCACCGGCTTGGCAGCAGTCCAGGTGCACCCATGGCAAGTGTTCGCACCAGGAGTCGCAATCTTTCTGATCGTGCTCTCGCTCAACTTCCTGGGGGACGCACTACGGGACGTGTTGGATCCGCGCCTGCGAGGAGTGTTGTAATCGAATCCAGTATCCTGTCGATGGTCGGCGGAGATTAAGGGGAAAGTATGAAGATCGACATTGGACCGCGTCAGTACGAACTCGTTGAGGGCTGGGGCGAGATTCCGGAGGGCTGGGAGTGGGGGCTGTGCGCTGGCGTGGCGTGCGACTCGGATGACAACGTGCACGTGTTCACGCGCACCGATCACCCGTACATGGTGTTCGACAAGAACGGGAAGCTGCTGGATAGCTGGGGCAACCAGATCTTCGGCAGCCCGCACGGCATCTGCATCACACCCGAGAACAACGATGTGTACCTGGTGGACACGGTGACGCACCTGGTCACGAAGTGGAACAAGGACTTCCGCCACCAGCTCAGCCTGGGCACGCACCACGAGCCGTCTGACACGGGCTGGACCGAGGAGAAGCGCGTACCGGCGGGCCCGCTGGCCTCCGGCGGTGGCATGCCGATCATCAACGGTGTCGGGTACGGCGGCCCGCCATTCCACCGGCCGACCGACGTCTCCATCGCGGAGAACGGCGACATCTTCGTCTCGGATGGATACCGCAACTCGCGCACGCACAAGTTCTCGGCGGACGGCACGCTCCTCAAGTCCTGGGGTGACCCGGGGCACGCCCAGGAGCTGAAGGGCACGAAGGATCAGCCGGGCTGCTTCCACACGCCGCACGGCATCTGGGTGCACAAGGACCGAGTCTACGTGTCTGACCGCGAGAACTACCGCATTCAGGTGTACACGACCGATGGCGAGTTCGTGGAGATCTGGACCGGCTTCGAGCGGCCCACCAAGATCTACGTGGACCAGAACGACGTGATGTACGTCTCCGAACTGGAGGACCGCTTCAGCCTGGTGAACCTCGACGGCACGTTCATCGGCAGCTACGGCAGCGAGCGCAGCAATGAGGTGGGCAAGTTCTGGGGCCCGCACTGCATCTGGACGGACTCCGAGGACAGCATCTACATCTCCGAGGTGCTCGGCGGCGCCCGGGTGCAGAAATTCGCGCGTCTCAAGTAGTACGCGATAGGCCGCGAGTACGGGCGTCCCTGCGCGGGCGCTCGTGCTCGAGGCAAGCTCGGAGGCGACGGTGACGGACCAGCCGCAGCTGGCATACGTGGTGTGCGGGAGCCCCGCACGGAACCACGACTTCGATTTCGCGCGCATGCGTCTGCTGGAGGGGCTCTACGCCGCGGGCGACATCCGTGCTGACTGCGCGCAGGGCTACGATGACGTCGAGGCGTTGCAGGCGAGTGACTTCCTGGTCAGCTACACCTCGCAGGTGCCGGTGACGGACGAGGGCTGCGCCGGGCTTCGGGACTTCCTGGAGGCGGGTGGCCGCTGGTTCGCACTACACGCGAGCAATTCCGTGAAGGATAACCCCCGCCTGCCGGGCATCCTCGGCTCGCGGTTCATTACGCACCCGCCCTACACGCACTTCGATGTTTCCGTCACGAAGCCGGACGACCCACTACTCGAAGGTATTGAGCCGTTCGAGGTGGATGACGAGATCTACGTGATCGAGGAACACGGCGATATCGAGGTGCTCCTGCACACCACCTGGGGTGGCGAGGCGCTCGGTGGCCACGTGATCGAGGAGGGCGCGCGGCCGCTGATGTACCGGCACCGGGTGGGCAAAGGCGGGGTGCTCTACCTTGCGCTCGGGCACGCGAACCGGCCCTTCGACAGCCCGCGACCCGGCCAGCTCCAGGAGGACCGCCGCGGCCCGTGGGGACTGCCCGTGTACCAGGAGCTCGTCAGGCGCGGCCTCGAGTGGGCCGCCGGTGGACGATCGTTCTAGCCCGCGTCCCGACTGCTCGCACCATGACTCGACGACTACTGTGAGGTGACCCATGCGCATCACCGGTTATCAGACGCACCCGGTCCGCGTGGTGCAGCAAGGCAGCATGACCGGCACGCACATCGTGCTGCGCATCCAGACTGAGGAGGGGATCGATGGCGTTACCTTCGTCAGCCGTCTGAACGAGGTCACCCTGGCCCCCACCGTGCTGCTGCTTCAGAACATGCTCGCCCCGTTGGTGGGCGATGATCCGCT
Source organism: Dehalococcoidia bacterium (assembly GCA_050486345.1). Classification (GTDB taxonomy): domain Bacteria; phylum Chloroflexota; class Dehalococcoidia; order UBA2979; family UBA2979; genus JBJHDC01. The sequence goes on from JBJHDC010000049.1 coordinate 5,893, forward strand.
GGATGCCGAGGGGCTCTACCGGCGCATCTACCGGCTGGACGACGCGGTCGCTGGCACCCCGGTAGGCCTTGAGGCCCGCGCAGCGAGTGCGATTGATGCGGCGCTGTGGGATATCCGAGGCAAGGTGGCGGGCATGCCGGTGTACCGCCTGCTTGGGGGCTCGCGGCAGCGGCTGCCGGTCTCGGCGAACTGGGGTGTCGATCACGGGCAGAGCGCGGCAGACCTCGAACGCAACATGCAGCGTCACCTGGACACGGGATTCCGCTCCTTCAAGTTCCGTGGCGGGCATCTCACCCGCCAGCAGCTGGCTGATCACATGCACGCGCTGCGTGACATTGCGGGGCCCGACGTGCAGCTCTGCGTGGACGGCAACCAGCGCTGGTCGGTGAAGCAGACGATCGAGATGCTCGACGCCGTCGAGGACTGTGAACCGTACTGGATCGAAGACCCTGTGCCTCATCACGACGTCGCCGGGTTGCAGGAGCTGCGCGGCGCGGTGGCGACCCGCATCTGTGCAGGTGAGGTGTTCCAGAGCATCCCGCAGCACCGGCGGATGCTGGAAGAACGCGCGGTCGACATCCTCATGATCGACATGGATCTCGGCATCTCCGGCTTCCGGCGCGTGGCGGCGCTCGCGGAGGCGTATTGCGTGCCGGTGGTGAATCACCTGGCGGCGGAGGTGCTGGCGCACGCGCTGGCGGCGGCGCCCACCGGCCACGTGCTGGGGTTCAACTCCTGGGCGCAGGCGCTCTTTGCGGAGCCCGTGCAGATCGAGGACGGCGAATTCGTGCTCTCCGACCGCCCCGGCCTCGGCCTCGAACTGGACGAGGAGGCACTGACCCGCTTCGCGGTTAGCTGACCACGGGCCACCTTCCGGCCGAACTGTGTATTGTTTTTGCGATTCTTCGCAATTAGCATGCGGTCACCGTCCATCGACGATAAAGGATGCGATCACATGCGAAGAACCGCCTGGATGCTTGCTGCGCTCATGGTCACGAGCGCGCTGATCCTCGCTGCGTGCGGCGACGACGACTCCAATGGGGGGAACGGTGACCCGGACCGCGCACTGGTCGTCGCCCTCACCGGCGAACCGAGTAACCTCAGTCCGATCTTCCTGGACGTGAATGCCGGGAACTGGAAGATCTTCAACGGCCTGCTGAAGTTCGACGAGAACCTGAACCTGGTCCCGGATCTCGCGAGTGAGATGCCCGAGGTGAGCGAGGACGGCCGCACCGTGACGGTGCGTCTGCGCGATGACGTGACGTTCCACGATGGGGTGGCGTTCACGGCAGCCGATGTGGTGTTCACCTGGAACGCGGCCCTCGATCCGGACGTGGCTACCCCTATCCGAGAGCGCCTGGCGCTGGACGGCCTGATCGAGGACGTGCAGGCACTGGACGACCACACGGTGGAGTTCACCCTCACCCGTATGGACCCGGCCTTCCTGGAGCGCCTCTACGTGGGTATCGTCCCGGCGCACCTGCTGGAAGGCGAAAACCTGAACAGCACGGACTTCAACCGTGAGCCGGTGGGTACTGGTCCGTACCGCTTCTCCTCGTGGACCGCCGGTGACCGCCTCGTGTTCGAGGCGTACGAGGACTACTTCGGTGGGGCGCCGAATATCAAGCGTGTGGTCTTCACATTCGTCTCCGATGAGAACGCTCGCGTAGCAATGATGCAGAACGGCGAGATCGACTTCACCCGCATGTCGCCCCGCCTTGCCGCGACGTTTGATGACAACGAAGCGGTGAACGTGGTGCAGGTGCCGAGTGCCTCGATGTACCAGATGACCGTGCCGAACAACCATCCAGCGCTCTCCGATCAGCGTGTGCGCCGCGCCATCTCGCTGGCGATCAACCGCGAGGAGATGATGGCGTCGCTCATCGGTCCGATGGGCAATGTGGCCTACGGGCCGTTCCTGCCGGGGCACTGGGCACACGATGAGGAACTGCACATCCCGTACGACCCCGAAGCGGCAGTGGACCTGCTCGCGGAGGCGGGCTGGACCGAGCATGACTCGGACGGTTACCTCGTGCGCGACGGGGAGCGGCTGGCGTTCACGCTCATCTACCTGGCGAGCAACCCGGAGGATGGCGAGTTCTCGCTGGCCGTCGCGCGTGCGCTCGCTGACATCGGCATCGATGTGAGCCTGGAGATCGGCGCGTCGCCGGGCTACCAGGAGCGGCTGGACATGGATGCGTTCTTCCATGGGGTAGGCATGCCGTACGACCCGGAGTACGTGCTGCGCACGCGCTACCACTCGGACTTCGCAGACTCGACGGAGAACCCGGCGAGTATGTCGAACCCGGTGATTGATGCCGCGCTGGACGCAGGTCGCCAGACGCAGGACCGTGACGAGCGCCGCGCCGCGTATGTCGAGTTGCAGCGCGAACTGGTGGAGGATGCGAGCTACATCATCGTGGGGGAGCGCCCAACCGTGGCCCTCGTCTCCGCCGAAATCGAGGGTCTCAAGCCGCAGATGATGGCATCGCCTCACGCGTTCGCGCGCGGCCTGTCGTGGAACCTCGAAGAGTGGTCATGGCGGTAGCCGGCTCGGGGTGATATCCATTCCGCGATACGAGTTGCAACTTGTTGCGATAAGTTGCGACTCACCCATTGCTGCCGGAGCTCAGCGGGCGCCTCAGGTGCGCCACGCGGAGGCCATGAGAACATAACGTGATCGCACTCATCCTGCGCCGTATCGCAGCGCTACCGCTCATTCTCGCAGCGGTAGCGTTGTTGGTGTTTCTGCTCGCGTGGGCTTCCCCATACGACCCGGCCGAGGCGTACGTGCAGGGTGCGGCGGCTGGCGATCCGCTCTCGCCGGTGCTGCGTGAGCAGTACGAGCGCGCCTGGGGCCTCGACTCGCCGATGCCAGTACAGTTCGCGAACTGGTTCGGGAACGTGCTCCGTGGGGACCTCGGGGAGTCGCGTCATCTCGGTGGCGCCGCGGTTGTCGATGTGCTCCGGGACCGTGCCGGGCCATCCCTGGTGCTGCTGGGCACGGCGCTGGCGGTGGTGCTGGTGGGGGCGCTGCTCGCCGGGGTCACGGCGGCGGCGTTCCGCGATTCGCCGCTTGACTGGGTGATCCGCACCTCCGCGTACGCGGCGACCTTTGTCCCTTCATTCTGGATTGCGCTGCTTGCCGTCTACCTCTTCTCCGTGGAGCTCGGCTGGCTACCGGCGGGGGGCGCTTCCGATCCGCGGTCAGATGGCCCGCGAGTCGACCCGAAATACCTCATCCTGCCCGCGCTCACACTGGCGCTGACGCAGCATGGCTGGTTCACGCTCTACGTGCGCAACACGCTGTTGGAGGTGTTGCGCGAGGACTACGTGCGCTTCGCCGAGGCGCAGGGGGTGGGTCGGGTGCGGGTGCTGTTCCGGCATGCGCTGCCGAACTCGCTGATCCCCTTCGTTACGTTGATTGGCACGCACATCCCGGAGCTCATCGGCGGCTCAATCCTCATAGAGAGCGTGTTCGGGTGGCCCGGGCTGGGGAATCTGACGAGGCAGGCCGCCATCGCCGTCGACATCCCGCTGCTCATGGCGATCGTGATGGTGGGTGCGTTCCTCGTGGTGCTCGGCAACCTCACGGCGGACGTGCTCTACCGCGTGATTGACCCGCGCATCCGGGAGGCGCTGCGATGAGCGTCACGCCGGCACCATCCCTGGAGGCGCCGCGCGTCACGCGCTTCGTGCGGCGCTTTGTGGGACGCGACCGGCCGGTGGCGGTGGTCATCACCGGGGGGCTGCTGCTCATCATGGTCCTGGGGGCCGTGTTCGCTGACGTCATCCGCCCGATGGATCAGCGCGCGATCGACATCACGCGAGGACTGGAGCCGCCCTCGCTCGCGCACCCGATGGGTACGGATCACGTGGGTCGGGACCTGTTCATGCTCGCTCTACACGGGCTGCGGCTCTCCTTCGGCGTGAGCATCCTCGCTGCGGTCGCGGCCATGTGCCTCGGCGCAATCATCGGGCTGGCCGCGGGCGTGATGGGCGGGTGGGTGGACGGGGTGGTGATGCGCGCCATCGATGTCTTCCAGGCGCAGAACCACTTCCTGCTCGCGATTCTCATCGTGGTGCTGTTCCGGCCGATGCTGGGGTCGGCGGGCGCCATCGCACTCTCCGTGGCGCTCACACACTGGGTGCAGATCGCCCGCATCGTGCGCGGCGAACTGCTCTCGTTACGTGAGCGGCCGTTTGTCGCCGCGGCGGTGAACGGCGGTGCCGGGCGCTGGAGGCTGGCGAAGCGGCACTACCTGCCGCACCTGGTGCCGCAGATCGGGCTGGGGTTCGTGCTGCTGGTGCCGCACGCGATCTTCCACGAGTCCGGTCTCTCCTTCCTCGGGCTGGGCATGGCGCCGGACCAGGCGTCACTCGGCAACCTGCTCTCAGATAGCCGCCGCTCGATCCTGCTCGGCGGCTGGTGGACGGCGTTCTTCCCGGGCATGCTCATCTTCCTCGCCTCGCTCTGCGTCGGCACGCTGGGCGAATACCTGCGCGACCGCTTCAACCCGCGGTGGCGCTCAGAACTGGAGCTGTAGGCGATGCCAGCGCTGGAGGCTCGTGGTCTGGGTGTCGGCTTCCGTACGCGCGGGGGCGTGGTGCAGGCGCTCTCGGACGCGACGTTCTCCGTGGACGCTGGTGAAACGCTGGTAATCATCGGCGAGAGTGGCAGCGGCAAGACCGTGCTGGCGCATGCCCTCATGCGGCTGCTGCCTCGCAACGTCACGCTGCAGGGCGAGGTGTACCTGGAGGGGCAGTCGCTCACCGACCTGTCCGATGCGGAGATGCACCGCGTCCGCGGGCGGCGCATGGCGCTGATCCCGCAGGGCGCGAGCACCGCCCTCAACCCGGTCAGGCGTCTGGGTCCGTTGATGCTGGAGCTGGCGCAGGCACACGGGCTGCGGCGTGACGAGGCTCGCGATGCCCTCGATCGATCGCTGCGTGAGCTCGGGCTGAGCTTCGACCAGGTCGCATCGCGCTACCCGCACCAGCTCTCGGGTGGCATGCAACAGCGCGTTGTGAACGCCGTTGCGACGGTGGGCTCGCCCGCGGTGGTGCTGGCGGACGAGCCGACCCACGGCATGGACGCGGAACTGGTCGATGTGACAGCGGAGCAGCTGCGCCGCATTCCGGCGGAGGGCGCAGCGCTGCTGGTGATCACGCACGACCTGCGTCTCGCGCAACGCCTCGCCGGGCGCACGGCGCTCATTTACGCCAGCTACATTGTGGAGCTACGTGACACGGCCGCATTCTTCGAGGATCCCGCGCACCCGTATGGACGGGTGCTACTAGGCGCGCTGCCGGAGCGTGGCGGGGTGGCCATCCCGGGCGTGTCGCCCGAGCTCACGCGGCTGCCCGAGGCCTGCGCGTTCGCACCACGGTGCGAGGCACGGCACGATCGCTGTGACGCGGCGGTGCCGCCGATGTTCCCGCTGCCCGAGGGCGGGGAGGGAAGGTGTTACCTGCATGCTGAGCGCGCATGAGGTCTCCCGCACCTACGGCCGTGGGCGCAACGTCGTCCGCGCACTGATCGATGTCTCCGTGGACTTGAGCCCGGCGCAGCGGCTGGCGGTGGTTGGTCACAGTGGCTCGGGCAAATCCACGCTCGCCCGCGTCCTCGCGATGCTGGAGCGGCCCGACGCCGGGAGCGTAATGCTCGAGGGTGAGACCATCACGCGCTTCGGCGTGCGTACGCCGCGCGCCCAGCGCCACACGGTGCAGCTGATCTGGCAGTCTCCGAGGCAGGCGTGCGATGACCGCCTGCGCATCCGCCAGTTGATCGTCGAGCCGCTGATTGCCAACGGGATCGGCGCAACCACCGCGGAGCGCGAGGCGATGGCGGCGACGTGGATTGAGCGCACGGGGATCGTCCCGGAGCTCCTCGATCGCTACCCGCACGAGGTGTCAGACGGCCAGCTCCAGCGCGCCTGCCTCGCCCGTGCGCTGATCCTCCAGCCGCGCTACCTGATCTGCGACGAGATGACTTCGATGCTCGACGTCTCCACACAGGCCGCACTCCTCGATGTGATCGCGGAGGAACAGCGCCAGCGGGAGCTCGGTGTACTCCTCGTGACGCACGACCGCCTGCTGGCGGACCACTGGTGCGACAGCCAGGTGAGCATTGCCGTAGGTGAGATCACGGAGCGCCGTGAGCGTTCCGTTGCGGAGGCAGCCTCGTAGCGAGCGCATCCCGTACGCCAATGCTACCGCGACAGACTCAGACTCCAGTCGAAGCTACGAAGTCCTTGCATATTGCGATGTCATGTGTCAGATTAATCCGACACATGACAGCACAGGAATAACCATGCGGTGGGGAGGATGTGGAGATGGGGCAAGGGAACGTGTGGCGGCGGACGGGGATCGGGTTGGCGCTGGTCCTCGCGGCGGTGGGGCTCGCAGGTCTGACGGCCTGCGCGACCTCGATCGATGACGAGGAGCCGGCCGTCGGCGTGAGCGAGGTTGAGGTGCGCGACGACTACTTCTCGCCGCGCGTGATCCAGGTGCCGGCTGGGACCGAGGTGACCTGGGAATGGTCGGCGCAGCGGGACCACAACGTCGTGGGCGACAGCTACCAGTCTGAGCTCATGCGCAGCGGGACCTTCGCACACACCTTTGATGCGGCCGGGACCTACGACTACGTGTGTACGTTGCACGCGGGGATGACCGGGCGCGTGGTGGTCACGGAGTAGGTGGATCGCAGCCGAATGGCCGTGATCTCCGAAAAGAGCAGGCATGCCTGAACAACCGACCGGCGATGAGCTCCTGAAGATGCTGTCGGCGCTGGCAAACCCGCACCGGCTGCGCATCCTCGCGGCGCTGAGCCCGGGCCGGAACTACGTCAGCCAGCTGGCCCGCGACCTGCAGATGGGGCGGCCGCTGCTGCACATGCACCTGCAACGGCTGGAGGCTGCCGGGCTGGTAGAGGGGGAGCTGGAGCTCTCCGATGACGGCAAGGCGATGAAGTACTTCACGGTCGCGCCGTTCGCCCTGGAACTAACCCCTGCATACATCGAGGATGCCGTCCGGACGCTCAGCGCACCCGACGCGGCCCGAGATTCGGAGGAATAGCAATGGATGGTGACTTCTGGACATCGTTGGCCGGTATGGCCTTCGTGCTGGTCATCCTGGCGCTGATCACGGTGGTGATCGTGGTGGTCATCCGCCAGATCTTCGGCGTGGCACATACGGCGATTGCCACAGAGAACGCACAGAGCGCTGAGGAATCCTACCGCAAGCTGGCGGAGGAGGTCGCTGCCTCGCAGGCGGAGATGGCGGAGCAACTGACGGCGATCAGCGCGTCGATGGAAGACGTGAAGACGCGGGTTGCCTCGATGGAACGCATGATGCGCGAGGTGGACTGATGCGCTGAGTGATACGTCGAGACCGCGGAGTGCGGACACACCCCGCGGCCTCTTGCACCGAGCCAGGATCGCGGAGCGATGCCTGAACCACGGGTGCCCACCCACAGGATACGGCAGGCAGATCCTCCGCACAGTCACACCGGCCGCCGGCCGGTGCGGAGGTTTCTATGTCTCAAACCGTAAGTTCACAGAACCACCGGGGCTGGTTCATCCAGCAACTCAGTCGCCTTCCCACGGGACATCGCAGTCGCTGGGTCGTGCTCGCCGTCTGGCTGGCGATCATCGCGATCGCCGGGCCACTGGGGGATGTCGCATCCGTCGAGCGCAATGACGCTGCGGTGACGTTGCCGCGTGAGTCGGACTCGCTCGCGGTCGTGCAAGTGCAGGAGCGCTACGGTGGTAGCGAGCTGCATCCCGCGGTGGTCGTTGCATATCGCGAGGGTGGCCTGACCGAGGCAGATGTCGAGCGCCTGGCGGCTCAGCAGCAGACGCTGGCAAGCCAGTACGCCGCTGTGCCGGTGAGTGACCTGGAGCAATCCTCGGATGGCACGACCGTGTTCTTCGCCATCCCGCTGGACTTCGATGCCAGCGATGACCCGCTGGCTGACCTGAGCGCGATCCGCGCGTACGTCACGGAGCAGGCGGACGGGATGGACGTGTACGTCACCGGCCCTGCCGGCTTCACGGCAGACCTGGTAGCGGTCTTCGACGGTATCGATGTGACTCTGCTGCTGGGCTCGGTGCTGGTCGTGGCCGTGCTGCTGCTGCTCACGTATCGCAGCCCGTTCCTCTGGTTGCTGCCGTTGCTCACGGTGGGTGTCGCGCACGTAACCGCGATGGCGGCTGTGTTCCTCCTCGCGCGCGACGCCGGACTGATCGTGAGTGGGTTAAGCGGCGGCATCCTGCCGATCCTGGTCTTTGGCGTGGGCACGGACTACGCCTTCCTCATCATCGCCCGCTACCGCGAGGAACTGCGACGAGAGACGAGCACTGTGCTGGCGATGCAGCGTGCTTTGCGCTCTGCGATGCCGGCGATCGCAGCATCCAGCAGTACCTGTATCGCGGGACTCCTCTGCCTGAGTGTGGCCGGGACGGATCAGATCCGTGCGCTCGGCATCATCGGCGCGCTGGGGATCGCCTGTGCTCTCGTCGCGATGGTGACCCTCCTCCCTGCGCTGTTGCTGGTGACCGGGCGGCGCGTGTTCTGGCCGTTCGTGCCTCGGGTGGGCGATGCTGCTGATGCACCGCGAGGGGTCTGGGCAGCGGTAGGCCGCCGCGTGGCGCGCGCACCTCGCCTGGTGGGTGGCGTCACCGTAGCCGTGCTGGCAGTCATGGCGCTGGGTGTGACGACGATCAGCACGCTGCTGCCATTGGAGAACCAGTTCCGTGACGTGCCGGAGTCGATCGCTGGCCAGCAGGCAATCGATCGCGCGTTCCCCGGCGGCGTCACCGCCCCCGCTGTCGTGATTGCAGAGGCGGGTAGCGAGGCAGCGGTCGAGCGCGCGATCTCCGAAACACCTGGCGTCGCCCGGTCGCAGTCGCGCGTGATCGGTGAGCATGTCGCCTTCGATGTGACGCTGGATGCCGCCCCCGGCAGCAGCGCGGCATTCGAGGCTGTGCGGGCGCTACGGGCGAGCGTAGCGGAAGTGGATAGAGCCTCGGCAATCGTCGGCGGACCGGACGCGCAGACGCTGGATACGCAGGATGGCGCCAATCGTGATCTGGTGATCATCGTACCGTTGGTGCTCCTGGTGGTGCTGACACTGCTCATCCTGTTGCTGCGGTCGGTGGTCGCACCGGTCGTCCTCGTAGGGACGGTGCTGCTGTCATTCGCGGCGGCGCTGGGTATCAGCCTGCTAGTGTTCCAGCATCTGTTCGACATCCCGGCGCTAGAGCCGTCCGTGCCACTGCTGGCGTTCGTGTTCCTGGTCGCGCTGGGCGTCGACTACAACATCTTCCTCATGACGCGGGTGCAGGAAGAGGCGCGCCGGCGAGCGAATCGCGATGCGGTGATCGCAGGACTCGCTGTCACCGGGGGTGTGATTACCTCGGCGGGACTGGTGCTGGCGGCCACGTTCTCCGTACTCACGGTGCTACCGCTGGTGATGATGATGCAGCTGGGATTCATCGTGGCGTTCGGCGTGCTCCTGGACGCAATCATCGTGCGGTCAGTCCTCGTCCCGGCGATCGCGATGAGTGCGGGCGACCGCATCTGGTGGCCGCTACGAATTGAGCGGGTCCAGGAGCACCGGCGAACGCTCGTAGCTCGTGCGGTAGCGGAACAGGGCTGACGCTACGGCTCGTTGCAAGCGCTCTCGGTCGAGGGCCACGCGGTCCCTCGCTCGAGAGCGTTGAAGCAGTCTTCGGAGATGGGCACACGGACGAAGACGAACTCGTGGCCTTCGCCGCTGGTCCCGCCACCGACGAGCTCACCGCGGATCGGCAGGTCTGCGCACGGGCCGTCATCGCGCAGGGTCTCGTCACCGGAACCGGAGGTAGAGATGCATTCGCGAGGGACGACGACCGCGACGTGCGCGTGGTGCTCTGCACCGCGGTAGGTGATTCCGAGCAGACGCTGCGCATCCCTGCGGTGGAGGTCGAAGATGGTGCCGCTGTTGCCGTCTTCCGGCGGATCTACGAAGACGCCGGGTGAATCCACCTCTTCGATGGAGACTCGAACCGAGAACAGGCCGCCAGCGACCACAGCGAGGGCGGCGAGCACCACGATGACGATGACGGCGAGGATGCCAGCTTCGCGTGCCTGCATGACTGCGAACCTTTGCTACGTAAGATTGCTGAACCGATGGGCCACCGGTGCGCGGGGACCACGTAGTATCCAACTCGATTCGGCGCCGAATGGTTCCCGGTGCCTGAATCGCATGACTCGATACATGCATGCACGAGATCACGCAGGAGAAGGAGACGCGATGTCTGACCGCATACTCAGCGCCGAGGATCGCCTCGACATCATGGACCTGGTGGCCCGCTACGCTCGCACGCTGGATGCGGGTGACCTGGATGGTTACGTGAACAACTTCGCACCGGATGGGGTGCTCTTCGGCCGTCTGCACGGGCGTGACGAAATCCGTGAGTACATCATCAAGCTACAGCGCGAGGGCCGCGCCGGGCCTCTGCCGGACGGGAACGTCGCCTACCGGCACTTCGCCCAGTCCGCGACGATCGATGCGGAGAGCGAAACCCGCGCAAACGTGCACTCCTATCTCCTCTGGGTCTTCATGGGCGATGAGCCA
>JBJHDC010000050.1:0-16183 GCA_050486345.1 Dehalococcoidia bacterium
GCCCGCGACCGATCTTCGGCCCGGCATCCTCGCACTGGTGGTGGACGGGCATGACCCGTACCGGGACCCGGAACGGGACTCGCCGATGCGCCTCGAGCGCTGGGTGAGCGGGGACGACGACGAGGCAGTTGCTGCGGTCATCGCTGCCGCCGGGTGGGACAACTTGCCGGCGCTGGACCTCGATCCCGTCGGGCTGCTGGGTACCGGCGAGATCCTGCCGGTGCGGTGCTCCTATCACCGCGCGCTGGAGACGGGCGACCTGGGAGCGATGTTCGATGGCACGCGGGACCTGCTACAGGCAGCGGACGTTGTGGTCTCGCAACTGGATGCGGCGCTCACCGACCGGGTACCGCCGTCGCCGTGTGTCTCCTCGTTCGACCTGCGTGCCCCGACGGCGGTCGCCTCGGTGATTGCGGAGGCAGGCGTCGACGTGATGTCGACGGCGACCAACCACCACATGGACTGCGATGGCTGCGGCCCGCCGAACGCCATGCGCGACACGCTGCAGGCGCTGCGCGATGCGGGCATCACGCCGTTCGGTTCCGGCGAAAACCTGGAGGAGGCGCGGCAACCCGCCTTCCACGAGCACGGTGGCGTGACCTTCGCGTTCCTCGGCTACGACGCGATCGCCGCCGATTGGTACGGCGCGACGCCCACGACACCCGGCACGGCGCCGTTGCGCTGGAACACCCTCGATGACCTTGCGGAAGACGTGGCGCGCGCGAAGGAGCAGGCGGACCACGTGATCGTGCTCTTCTCGTGGAGCTATCTCGAGTACGTGACTTGGCCGGACGACCTGCAGCGCACCGCCGCACACGTGATCGAGGAAGCAGGGGGATCGCTCATCCTCGGCAATGGGCCGCACATCGTGCAGGCGGCCGAGATGATCAACGACATGTTTGTGGCTTACTCGCTGGGTAACTACATCTACGACCAGGAGTGGTCGATTCCACCGGGATCTGATGGGCTGTCGAACTACGAAACGGTTGACAATGTCCTCCTCGAGGTCGGGTTCACGGAAGATCGGATCCTCGGCTACCGCTTCCGTCCGTCGGTGATTCGTGAGATGCACCGCCCCGACCTGGTCGACCCCGCGGGGCTCGAGGGTCAGCGCATCTTCCAGCGCCTCTGGGATGCTGTAGATGCCCTGGAGCCCTGGGAATAACCCTGGCACCTGCCTGCATATCGATCATATCGATGCGTCAGATAGCTAGATCCTCGGTTATGGATAGCCGTCCTGGCTATTGAACGCATGGCTTCGCACTCGCGAGAAAGTGTCCCGGTGCGTTGAATAGGTAAGTGGTGCGTCAGTTCGCCGGTTGCCTGGCGGCGTCCTCCAGCAGTTCTTCGAGGGATTCGCGCAGCGCGGGCACGAACAATGGGAACGACTCTAGGTACTCCGGCGAGTACACGGTGCCCCAGTAGAGCTTCCCGGCGTAGCGCATGACGCCCAGCGTCATTGTTTGCCGGTCCAGCAGCGGCAGCACCGGGTAGACCTCGACCATCTCCGAATCAAGCAGGTAGAGGGGCTGGTGCGGGCCGGGCACCAGTGTGAGGATCACGTTGTAGGTACGCAGGTGGGCCGAGAGCCACATGAACAGCTGCTGCGTGCGTACGCCAGTCCACTCCGCGAGGTCGGACATCGCATCCCAGCCGAGGCCCTGTCGCGTGCGCTGACGCGCGGCGGCGGTGCGCTGGATACGCTGCATGCGTGCGCCCAGGCCCGAGGTGCGCAGCGGCAGGTCGATGAGCGGTGCGTAGACGCGGTTGCCCAGCGACTGCTGGAGCTCCTCGCGACTGAGGGCGCTGGTGGGGGCCATCGCGCGCAGCTTGGGCGGTCGCTTCCCGTGCCCGGCGTAAATGCGCGTCATGCCGCCGGTGATGATGCCCAGTGAGACGTCGTTCAACGAGCCGCCGTGGCGGCGGCGCAAGGCGCGGATGTCCTTGAGATCAACCACGGTCCAGTCGAAGCGCCGCGTCGGTCCCACCCGCTGATTGATCGGTGTTTTCGAGGTCGGCCAGAGGCCGATCCAGATCGTGTCGGCCATCGCACGGAGCTTGGCCAGCAGTCGACCGCGAGGCTCCCGTTCCCTGGCGATGCCGCTCAGTTTGCCGGCGGCGACGCGCGGAAAGCGGACGACGCGTCCAAGCTCGTTGCGCACCAGTGCGCCACTGCTTGGGAGCGGTCGAGGTGGCAACGGACCGCCGTCCTCGAAGGTCTCGAGTGGCTCCGTGGACAGGAAGCGTCGGGTGAACTCGATCGCTGCGAGGCCGTCTGCCATGCAATGGTGGAACTTCACCACCACTCCGAACTGATCTCGGTTGGCGAGTCCATCGACGAACCACACCTCCCACAACGGCCGGGAGCGGTCGAGCTGCCTCGAAATGATCTCGCCGGCCAGCGCCTGTAGCTCGGCGGTGCCGCCGGGGTCGGCGACGCGAGCGAGGTAGACGTGGTTCTCGATGTTGAACTCGTGGTCGTCTACCCAGACGGGCGCGCGCAGGACGGGCACCCGCGCGATGCGCTGCGTGCAGCGCGGGTTCAGCGGCAGCCGGCTGGAGAGATAGCGGCGGAGCCGGTCGATGTCCAGATCGCCCGACGCTGTGCGGAACGAGCCTCCCTGGAAGATGGCGGTCGCGCCCACGTGCATGTGCAGGTCGTCGCGCTCGAAGGAGAGGAAGCAGGCGTCCCGTGCGTGCAGGCGCTGGAAGTAGGGAGCCTGGTCCCCACCGTGGTCAGGCGATGTCATCGCGGTTGGCCGCCCCTCAAACAAATTGATCACGCCACATCGAGAGGCGCGCTGGCGGCACATCGTACAGCCTGCAGGCGCGTTCGACGCGATGCGGGCGGGCAGACTAGGACATGGGCACCTGGGGGACGATGCGGCCGCGGGCGCGGTTGAGCACGCTCTCCATGTTGGGGCCGGTGATCGTGACGCCGTGGTTCTTCATACCGATGATCGCGCACGACGGATCGGGCTGCTCGCGGAGCAGGTCAGCGACCGCGGTGGCCATCTCCATGGTGCCGCACGGGTAGTTGAACTCCGTGGAGGAAATGCCGTCCATCCAGGCGTGCACATGCACGATGGCGCCGATGCCCGGGTGCTCCCGGTACACCATCCAGTGCTCCACGGCGTCGACCGAGACGCGGTTGGGCTCGAGGTTCTCCGGGACGCTGAGCACCATGGCGTGCTGCTCTGGCTCGTAGCCGGAGACCATGAGGATGTCCTGCCCCACCACGTTCAACTGGGCCTTGTTCACGCCGCTCGCGCTCATCCAGAAGCGATTCTCGTCTTTGCGAGCACTCAGGTTGCCGTAGCTCAGGCCGCCGATGCCGTAGAGGCGCTTCACCTGCCGGAACTCGCGCTCGCCCAGGATGTCGGCGATCGGGAAGGGGGCGGGCAGCAGGTTCATTGCGTCCAGCTCCTGACCGGCGCGCTGGATCTGCGCGGTGATCTCGTCGCCCTGCCAGAGCTCGGGCTCCAGGTCCGTGCGGAAGATGTTGTTGATGACCAACTGGGACGAGGCCATGGGATAAATGCGCTGGTAGAGCTCGTCGAAGAATTCGTCATCGTGGCCCTCGCGATGGACGACCGGGTAGTGGCCCTGTTCCAGCGTGAGGAAGTTGGCCTCCAGGCCGCGCGGAGTGTGGACGAGGACCATCACCAGGTTGGAGAGTGCCCGCACCAGTAGCGGGTAGCCGACGCGCACGATGTCCTCGGGCTCCTCATGGAGCTCAGCAATGGACATCACGAAGGTCGCCTGCGCCTTGCGGCGGAACGACTGCGGGCGGTCCTTGTCGATGACGTTGATCACGAAGCGCACGCCGGCGCTGGGCTCTTCCTCGAAGTGGTGCCCGTGCTCCACGAGGCGAGCCTTGAGCCCGTCGAGCAACCACTGTGTAGTCGGTGAGAAGTTCGGCTGCCCGTGGAAGGCGAAGGTGTCCTCGGTAGTGGTGGTCGTCGCGAGTTCCTGCATCATCGCCGCCTATCGTCCGCGTGGCTCGTTGCCCCAGATCGACGCTTGTCCGTCAGCGTCCCGCATCACTGCGTCTCGTTGACGAATCGATAACGTTTCGGAGAGACATTACTCGATCCGTCGCATGACGGCGCTATCTGATCGTTGTTGCGAATCTTATCACTTGCGATCCGTCGGGAAGTTTCCCTACGCACCCTGGATCATGGCAGAATAATCGGGCGCTTGCGTTGCGGGCGTTCATTCTGTAAATTACCGTTCACGAATCACGGGCATGATGAAGGGGGCTGCGGTGGCTGTGCGCACCGGGGCGGAGTATCTCGCGGGACTTCGCGACAATCGCAAGATCATCTACAACGGTGAGTACGTTGACGACGTCACCACCGCGCCGGGCTTCCGGAACACGGCGCACGCGATCGCGCAGTTCTATGACTTCCAGAACCTGCCCGAGCTACGCGACATCATGACCTATGAGACCGAAGACGGGGAGCGCGCTGGCATGGCGTTCATCGAGCCCCGCACCAAGGAGGATCTGCGCCGCCGCGCCGCGGCATACGCGGCCTGGGCGGAGGTCTCCTGCGGCTTCATGGGCCGCTCTCCTGACTACATGAACGCGGCGATGATGGCGGTGGGTGCGGCGGGGCACCACTGGGGTGCGAAGGATGCGAAGTGGGGCCAGCACGCCCGTGACCTCTACCTGGACGCGCGCCACCGCGACCTGGCCCTGACACACACATTCGTCCAGCCGTTCACGGACCGTGGCAAGCCCCCGACTGAGCAGGAGGCGACTCTGCGCGTGGTCCGCGAGACCGAGGACGGCATCATTCTCAAGGGTGCGAAGGGCATCGCGACGCTCGCGCCGTGGTGCGATGCGAACATGTCGATCCTCACGCCGCCGCTCTCCGACCCGGAGGCTCACGCCCCGTTCGCGATCGCGTTCAACCATGATGTGGCGACGGAGAACGTCCACTGGGTCTGCCGCGACGTACTGGACCCGGAGCGGTCGCTCTACGACGCGCCGCTTTCGTCGCGCGGCCTCGATGAGATGGATTGCATGGCCATCTTCGACGAGGCGCTCATCCCGTGGGAGAACGTCTACCTCTACAAGGACATCGAGATCGCCAACACTCAGCATCGCGGGCTGCGCTTCGAGCAGTCACTCGCGCACCACGTGCTCATCCGCGCGGTGGCGAAGACGCGCTTCATGCTGGGGCTGGCGCACCTGCTGGCGGAATCATCGCAGGTGGGGCAGTTCTTCAACGTGCAGGAGCGCCTGGGTGACTTCACCGTCTGGCTGATGAATCTGGAGTCGCTCGCCATCGCTGCGGTGGAGGATGCAGAGCAGGACCCGGAGAACGGGCTCTGGTACGCGAACAAGAACGTGCTGCGCACCAGTCTGCGCCTCTTCCCGGACTACAACCGCCTGATGGTCAGCCACCTCGTCAGCATGGGCGCGAGTGGCTACGTCCAGACGCCGCAGGAGAAGACGCTGGAGAAATTCTCAGACCTGCTCGAACCCTACTACGTGGGAGCTTCCGGCAGCGCGAAGGAGAAGGTGCAGCTGTTCCGCATGGCGTGGGACCTGGCCGGTAGCGGCTGGGGAAGCCGGAATGAGCTCTACGAGCGTTTCTTCTTCGGCGACCAGCAGCGCATGATCGTCAACACCTACCTGGGGATGGACAAGAGCGTGCCCGTCGAGCACGCTCGCCGCATCCTCTACGGCGAGTACACCGAGCGGAACCCGTTCCCGATCCCGGAGCGGTACGGCGGCGCGCCATTGCCGGAATACACGGGGACCGCTCAGCCGGTCGGCCTGTTCGCGTAGACGCGGACTACCAACCGAACTCGGGGAACGAAGGGGAATACGAATGGGTGTCCGCACCGGAGACGAATACCTCGCAGGCCTGAAGGACAATCGGCGCATCCTGTACAACGGCGAATACGTCGGCGATGTCACCACGACGCCGGGCTTCCGCCACACTTCGAACGCCATCGCGCAGTACTACGACTTCCAGAACCTGCCGCAGATGGTCGACACGATGACCTATGTCACTGACGAGGGTGAGCGGGTCGGCATGTCGTTCATCGAGCCGCGCTCGAAGGATGACCTCCGCCGCCGCGCTGCTGCGTACGCCGCCTGGGCGGAGGTGACCTGTGGCTTCATGGGGCGCGCGCCGGACTACATGAACGCGGCGATGATGGCGGCCGGTGTCGCGGGTCACCACTGGGGTAAGAACGACCCGAAGTGGGCCGAGAACGCGCGCAACGTCTACCTCGACTCACGCAACCGGGACCTCGCCCTGACGCACACGTTTGCGCAGCCGCACACGGACCGCTTCAAGCCACCCACCGAACAGGAGGCGACTCTCCGCATCCTGCGCGAGACCGAGGATGGTCCGGTGGTTCGCGGCGCCAAGGCCGTGGGTACGCTGGCTCCGTGGTGTGACACCAACATGGTGATCATGGCGCCGGCCCTGAAGGAGGGCGACGAGGACTTCGCGATCTCCTTCAACCACCCCGTGGACTGGCCCGGCGTGCACTGGGTCTGCCGCGATGTGATGGACATGGAACGCCCGCTCTTCGATGCCCCGCTCTCTTCGCGGGGCCTCGATGAGATGGACTGCACGATCATCTTTGATGAGGCGATCATCCCGTGGGAGTGGGTCTACCTCTACAAGGACGTGGAGCTGGCGAACGGTCAGGGTCCCGGGATCAAGTTCCAGGATTCGCTCGCGCATCACGTGCTGCTGCGCGGTATTGCGAAGATGCGGTTCATGCTGGGCCTGGCGCACCTGATCGCCGAGTCATCGCAGGTGAACCAGTTCTTCAATGTGCAGGAGAAGCTGGGCGAGATGTCCGTCTGGCTGATGAACCTGGAATCCCTCTCCGTCGCGGCCATCGAAGGTGCGGAGCTCAACCCGGAGAACGGCCTCTGGTACTGCAACCTGCGCACGCTGCGCACCAGTCTGCGCCTGCTCCCGGAGTACAACCGCAAGACCATCAACCACTTGATCAGCATGGGTGGCAGCGGCTACGTGGCGACGCCGCAGGAGGCGACACTCGACAAGTTCTACGATTTGCTCGAGCCCTTCTACAAGGGCAACGCTGGCACCTCAAAGGAAAAGATCCAGCTGTACCGCCTCGGGTGGGACCTCGTGGGCAGCGCCTGGGGCAGCCGCAACGAGCTCTACGAGCGGTTCTTCTTCGGTGAGCACCAGCGCTCGATCGTGCAGACGTACCTGGCGCTGGACAAGACGGACATGGTGGAGACGGTGCGCCGGATGCTGATCGCGCCTGCGACCAAGGAGCAGCCGTTCCCGCTGCCGAAGCACTACGGCGGGCCCGAACTGCCGCCATACGAGGGCAACTCCGGCGCCACACCGGTCGTGGGTCGCTCGATGAGTGCAGTCTCGCCGCCGCCTCCGCCCGCCACGACCGCGCCTCGCCCCGCTCCCGCGCAGGCACCGGTGTCCGCGCCGTCCGAGGAGGCCCGCGACTAGAAATTCGTCAACATGTTCATGAGTGAGCCCCAGCGTCACGCTGGGACCGCTATCCTGAGCGTCACGAACTAGCCCCCCTTCTTTGTCCCCCTCTCTTCCGCCGAGGAGAGGGGGACTTGTTCGTTCTGGGGCCTGGTGTCGGACCAGGAAGCGGTGCGCCTACTCGGGAAGGTGCATCGCGCCGCTGTCGTCCAGCGGGAAGAACGGGTTGTGGGCGACTTCCCACACGTGACCGTCCGGGTCCGCGAAATAGCCGGTCGTGCCGCCCCACTCCGCCTGTGACGCGGGACGAAGGACCTGCCCGCCAGCTGTCGCGGCCTCATCGAGGACACGCGCCACCTCGGATGGCTCTTCCACGTTGATGGCCAGGGAGATGCCACGGAATGCGGGTGGCTCACCAGCCTCGAGGCCAGCATCACCGGCGAGTGAGGTGCGCGCCCAGAGCCCGAGCTGGGAGCCGGTCATGTGGAAGAACGCAACTTCGCCCTCCACGGATGCCGAGGATCGCCTCCAGCCCAGCGCTTCGTAGAACGCCACGGAACGCGCGAGGTCCTCGACGCCAAGGGTGATCAGGCTCATGCGGGCGGGTACCGTCATGGTCCGTGTGTCTCCTCGGCTGCGCCTGGATCGAAGTTAAGTCGGGGATCATCGTCGCGCACAATGGTCATCTGGTACCACGTGCAGCGAGGGAATGCGCTGGTGGTGAGCAGGAACTCGCCGCACTCTTCGAGCTCCTCTTCCAGGCCGATCACCTTGACGGGGAATTCATCGCACCGAGGAGGGCGGTCCTGGTCGTGGATGCCGCAGAGGCCGCGTCCGTCCGGCTGTGGCCGTAGCGCAGCGCAGCGGAAGCGCGTGGGTGTGTAGGCCGAGCCGTCGGCATCTTCGCGAGGACGCTCCACCCAGCCCTCGTCGGTGCGTGCGAGGGGGATGATGAGTGGCTCACCGCCGTACATGGAGCGGTACTGGTCAGTGGGGAGCTCGCCCCAGGTCCAATAGCCGTCCGTGCGAGCGGAGTCGCAGCAGTCGCCGCAACCGTTGCACTCGAGCGAGCGGGCATCAGCCAGCGTGATGTATTGCATGTGCGTGAGCCTCGGCGGGTGGTCGCCGGAGCAGCCTCGATCACCATCATGACACGTTGGTCCCTGCGCGCACGGCGCCTCCGCGGAACCAGCGGAGCACGTGTGGGCACCTGCGAGGGTGATAGGATTTCTCAGCGGGCGGCACAGTCGGTACCTCAGCTGGTGTGAAGACCGCACAGCGCTGCGACTGGAAGGCACGCCCATGACGAGTCAGGTCGACATCGAATCCGCGCTCGCCGAGTTCTATCGGGGGGTCGCATCCGAGCAGCTCGCACCGCTCTGGCCCATCTCGCGTGAACTGATGACCCCCACGGCGCAGCCTCGGACCTTGCCGTGGTTGTGGCGGGGCGCTGAGATGCAGCGGCTGGCGGCGCAATCAGGCGAGCTCATCACCATCGATCGAGGCGGTGACCGGCGTGTGCTGGCGCTGGCGAATCCGGGGTTGGACGGTCGCCCGTATGCCTCGTCCACCCTCTGGGCCGCGATCCAGTTCCTGAACCCCGGCGAGTTCGCCCCGGCGCACCGCCACAGCCCGGCCGCGATCCGCTTCGTCATGCAGGGGCAGGGCGTGTACACGACGGTGGATGGCGATGCCTGCGACATGGCACCGGGTGATCTCATCCTGACGCCCGCCCGCACGTGGCACGATCACAACTCGGTCGGTGACGTTCCCATGGTCTGGTTTGACGGTCTCGATCTACCGATCGTGGGCGCTCTCGATGGCATCTTCTTCGAGGAGTACCCGAGCGCTGAGTTGCAGCCCGTCACCAGCCGCAATCGCTCCGAGCGTGAGTTTGCCGGGCGTGGGCTGTTGCCGGCGGATCGTGTTGGCGAGCCGACGGGGCACTCGCCGCGCCTCGCGTACCGCTGGGCAGACACCGATGCGGCGCTGCGCGGGCTGCTTCAGGAGCGTGGCGGTCCGATGGTGAGCCTGGAGTTCTGTGACCCGATCAGCGGGCACCCGGCGTTGCCGACGATGAGCTGCCAGATGCACCGCCTCGCGATGGGTGCGCGCACGGCCTCGGTACGTCGGACCGGCAGCAGCGTCTTCGTGGTGCACAGCGGTGCCGGCGTCACCGTGATCAACGGCAAGCGATTCCCGTGGAAGGCCGGCGACATCTTCGTGACGCCCTCGTGGTCCACCGTGGACCACGAGGCATACGGACCATCTGATCTCTTCTCGATCAGCGACGCGCCAGTTCTGCGCGCTCTGGGGCTCCACCGCGAGGAGACGCTGGAAACGCACCAGGAGATCACCGGCACGTTCTCCGGCGAAGTCCCCGCTTGATGAGCCCTCGCTGACTAGCTCCGCGACCAGAGCTGCTGCGTGGCCAGGTCCGCCCCTTCGCGCAACGCGCGGAGCTTCGCCCACTGCACGCTCTCGTGCGTGCGGATGAGGTTCCATAGCTGGGAAAACCCGCAGTCCGTACCCGCGATCACGTTCTCGCGCCCAACGATGCGCGCGAAGTTGCCGATGCGCCACGCAACGAGCTCCGGGTGTTCGATGATGTGCGTGGAGTGCGTCACCACGCCGGGGATGAGGATCTTGCCCTCCGGGAGCTTCACGTCCTCCCACACCATCCACTCATGCTCATGGCGCGGGTTCGCCGCCTCCACGGAGTAGGCCTGCGCGTTGACCTTCAGCACCAGGTCCACGATGTCCTTCAGGGGGACGTCGGTAGAGTGGGGCGCGTTCCAGCTCCCCCAGCAGATGTGGTAGCGCACGCGATCCTCGGGGATGCCCTGCAGTGCGTAGTTGAGCGCGTCGACACGCACCTCGGAGAATGCGCGGTACTCATCCCAGCGGGAGCGGTCCGCACCGAACTTCGAGTCCCACAGCTCTGGGAGGAAGGCGTCGTCCACCTGCACGATCAGCCCGGCCTCGTGGACCGCGCGGTACTCCTCCTTCAGCGCCTCCGCGATCGCCCAGACGAACTCCTCATCCGTCGCGTAGTGTTCGTTGGTACCGGTGACCTCGATGCTGCCGGGTGCGACCACGGGGAGGAATCCCTCCTCCACGCCCGCGGCATCCAGCGCCGCTTTGAAGTTGGCGATGTCACGCTTGATCTCGTCGTCCCGGTAGCTGATTGGCCCCGTCACGCGCCACCCGAGGCCGCTGCCGGTGGGTGGTTCCTCGCCTTCTTCAAGCGGGGGCTGCCACATCTCGTTCTGTAGCGGACCCCACGACTCCCAGAAGCCCGCGAAGTCACGCTTGTCCTTCGATGGCGACTGCGACGGATGTGGCTGCGGACGGGCGTGGCGCTCCACGTTCGCGAAGCGTCGCGAGGCGTAGCCCGTCCAGCCAATCTTCCCGAACTCGCCGTCGCTGGGGATGTCCACACCCGCGTCGGCCTGGTTCTGGACGACATCCGTGACACCTCGGCGGAGTTGGTCCGTGAGCGTGTCCTCGTCGTATTGACGGCCGGAGGTGATGGCGCGCATGGCGCGAATGATCTCGGGCGTGCGTACCAGGCTGCCCACGTGGGTCGTCAGGATGCGGTCGGTACTCTGCCTCAATGCGGGCTCCTCCGGTGCTGAGGATCGGTGTGTGCTTCGGGTGTCCGATCGGCGTGAGTATCGCACCGGCACCGCAGGCCGTGTGTGCGAGCGGCGATTTCTTGTGTGGATGGCAGCCATCCACGGCGCGGATAGTTCCGGTGCGACGGTGCTCAGCTGAGATTGGCGGTGAAGAAGCGCTCCATCGCCTGGTGCTCGCCACCCATCACCAGCACATCGTCACGCTGGAGGCGAGTATCCGGGGGCGGGTAGACGGTGACGCGACTGCCGCGGGCAAGCAGGAGGAGGGTCACGCCGCTGCCTGAGCGCGAGAGGGTGTCGCCGAGTGTCTGGCCGATCATCGCCTCCGGCACCGCCACCTTGCTCACGGCGTAACCCTCGACTACGTCCAGGGAGTCCGTGATGTCCGAGGACGTCCAGGCGTGCGCCAGTCGCAGTCCGGTGTCGCGCTCCGGGAAGACGACGCGGTCTGCGCCCACGCGTTCGAGGATCTCGCCGTGCATCTCGTTGCGGGCTTTCACGATCACCCGCTTCACGCCCAGTCGCTTCACCATCATCGTGGTGAGGATGCTGGTTTCGAGGTTCTGCGTGATGCCGACGACGGCGGCGTCGAACCCGGCGACTCCGAGGCGTTCCAGGGTCTCTTCGTCCGTCGCCTGGGCCTGAACCACGTGCGTGAGGGTGGCGGAGAGATGCTGCACGACATCCAGGTCGCTATCGATGCCGAGCACATCGTGTCCCATGCGCACGAGCTCGGTCGCCACGGCGGAGCCGAACCGCCCGAGTCCGATCACCGCGACCTGTTGCCTCATCCTGTCCCCCGGTCCCGTTCTGGTTCTCGCCTGGTCCTCGCTGTACCAGTCGAAATGCTAGCCGATGTTGACGTTCGCCTCCGGGTAGCGGACCCGGTCGGCGGCCTCGAACCGCTGCGCAAGCGCGAGTCCGAAGGTCAGTGGTCCCAGCCGCCCTACCAGCATGGTGACGCTGAGCAGGAGCGCCCCCCAGGAATTCAGGTCGCCGGTGATTCCCAGCGAGAGCCCGCACGTGGCGAATGCTGAGATGACCTCGAACAGCAGCGCCTCGAACGACGCCTCCATGGTCAGCGCCAGCAGGAACGTGCCGAGCACGACGAACGCCACCGCGAGGAGGGCGACGGTGAGCGCGCGGTTCACGTGTCGCCAGGATATCTCCCGGCCGAAGGCGTGCACGTGCTCATTGCCGCGGATGGACGTGACGATGGCGAAGAAGAGCACGCTGAATGTGTTCATCTTGATCCCGCCAGCCGTGGAGGCTGACGCTCCGCCGATGAACATCAGCGCCATGAGCACGATGACCGTGCCATGCTCGAGTTCCGAGAGGTTCAGCGCCGTGAACCCGGAGGTACGCGCGTAGGCCGACTCCGCGCTGGCCATCATCAGTGCATTTCCCATCGACGTATCGTTCAGAGAGCCCTCGGTGAGCTTCTCGTTCCCCATGATGACGAGGATTCCGACCATCGTTAGCGCCACCGTGGTGGTGAGGACAATCTTGGTGTTCAGGTGCAACGTCCCCCAGCGCCGCCGACGCGCCATATCGGACCAGACCGCGTAGCCCGTGGCCCCAGCGAATGCGAGAACGGTGACCGCGCTGAGCACGAGCGGTGACCCCGCGTACGCGGTGAGGCTGCGCCCGCCCCCCTCCAGGTCGAAGCCGGCGTTGTTGAATGCAGAGATCGAGGTGAACAGGCCGCGCCAGAGTTGCTCGCCACCCAGGCGGCCATCGTGCACGGCGAAGGCGGCCGTGAGAACCAGCACGCCAACCGCCTCGATGGCGAGTGTGACGATGACGATCTTTCGGACGAGTCGTGGGATTGGCTCGCTGCCCAGCCGACCGGCTGACTCGCCCGCCATGAGCTGCTGACGCATGGTCATGCGACGCCCGAGCAACATGAGCAGGAGGGTGGCGCTGGTCATGAAGCCCAGTCCACCGAGCTGGATGAGGATCAGAATCACTACATGTCCAAAGGGGCTCCAGTGATCCCGCGTGTCGACGAGGACCAACCCGGTGACGCAGACGGCGGAGGTTGCCGTGAACAGGGCGCGAATGATGCCGGTGCTGCCGTCATCCTGTGACGCGGCGGGAAGCATGAGGAGCGCAGTACCAATCGCGATCAGGGCGAGGAAGCCGAAAATCAGCAGCAGCACACCGGGCCGTCTCGGACGCCGGATCGGCGGGCGCTCGACGTCGATCACCTCAGTGCGCCGGCGGCCCCGACGCACACGAGTGTTGCCCAGCCGCGATCCCTGCCGGTGGATTCCGCCGCTTTGCACGGATGCCCCCGTTTCGGAGCCTGCGCCGCTCGCAGTCTGCGCACGGTGTGCGTGCTGCGGTGACGCTCGCGCCATTCTCCGCCCGGGGAGGCCTCCGGTCTACGCCGCGCTCGTTTACACGCGCAGGTGCTCCGCCAGCACCTCGATCACGTGCCGTGGGCGCTTGTTCGTGAAGTGGCCGATCTGCTGGCGGCACGAGACACCGGTGATGAGCACCTCGGCGTTTTCGGGGGCGGCTCGCACGGCGGGGACGATCGAACGCTCCGCCATCGCGCGCGAGATCTCGTAGTGCTCCGTCTCGAACCCGAACGAGCCCGCCATGCCGCAGCACGCGGAGTCGATCAGCGAGACATCGAGGTCTGGCACCAGTCCGAGGAGCGCGAGCGTGGGGTCCATGCCGGTGAGGGCCTTCTGGTGGCAGTGGCCGTGCAGCAGGGAGGTGCGACTTCCTCGAGACATAAATAATTCGGCAGTGGTTGGGTCTTCGGCTGCCACGGCTGCCACGAACTCCTCGATCATCAGCGCGTGACTCGCCACGATGCGTGAGGCCTCAGTGCCCAGTAGCTCCGGGTATTCGTCGCGGAGGGTAAGCAGGCAAGAGGGCTCCGTGCCGACAATGGGTACGCCCTTGCTGGCGTAGGGGAGCAGTTGCTCGACGTTGCGCTCTGCCCACGCGCGCGCCGTGCCCAGCTGGCCTTTTGAGATCAACGGGCGTCCGCAGCAGCCGAGCTTCGGGACCAGCGCGACCCGGTAGCCCATCGCCTCCAGCACCCGCACGGCGGCCTGCCCCACCTCTGGATGGTTGGCGTTGGTGAACGTGTCATCGAAGAACACCACCGTCCCCCGCGGCGCGCGACGGTGAGGATCATCGTGGCCAGAGAACCACCGGCGGAACGATTGGCGTGCGAAGCGCGGCAGCGGCCGGGCGCGGTGGATGCCCGGCCACCGGTGCATCAGCATGCGCACCGGCGGCACGCGGCCTCCGAGGTTCACCAGCCCGGTGAGCGGTCCCAGACGCGCCGCCCAGCGGCTCCAGGTCCCGGCGTGCCCGAAGAGGCGTGCGCGGAACGGCAGCCCGTGCTCCTCATGGTGGCGTGTGAGCACCTCGTACTTCAGCTTCGCGAGGTCCACCCCGGAGGGGCACTCCGCCTTGCAGGCTTTGCACTCGACGCAGAGATCGAGGGCTGCGTGCATGCGCTCGCCGTGCAGCTCCTCGGCCGGCAGCACGCCGTTGAGCGCCTGGCGGAGCAGGTTTGCGCGGCCGCGCGTGGAGTGCTCTTCGTCGCCGGTGACCATGTAGGAGGGGCACATCGCCCCGTCGTCCTTGCGGCAGGCACCCTGCCCGTTGCAGAGCTCCACCGCACGCGCGATGCCGCCATCCGCAGTCCAGTCGAGGTACGTGTGCGGCTCCCGGTTGATCGTCCGCGGGCTCAGCCGCAGGTGGTCGTCGAACGCCGGTGTGTCGATGATTTTTCCGGGGTTGAGGATGCCGTCCGGATCGAACGTGCGCTTCAGATCGCGGAATGCCTCGACCAGTTCGCGACCAAACATCCGCTCCGTGAAGACGCCGCGCAGGATGCCGTCGCCGTGCTCGCCTGAGAGCGAACCGCCGAACTCGATGACAAGGTCGGCGATCTCGCTGGCGATCGCCTTGATGTGCTCCAGTTCGTCCGCGCTCTTAATGTTCACCAGCGGGCGGATGTGCAGGCAGCCCACGGAGGCGTGGCCGTAGTAGGCGGCCGTGGTGCCGTGACTGCGCACAATCGCATCGAAGCGCTCCACGAAGTCCGCGAGGACCTCCGGTGGCACGGCGGTGTCCTCCACGAAGGCGATCGGTTTGGCGTCACCCTTCACGCTCATGAGGATGCCGAGGCCCGCCTCGCGCATGCGCCACATGCGTGCCTGTTCGCCCACGTTCGTGGTGGTCACGCAGGCGGTCGTGAGACCCCGCTGCTCTGCGTCCGTGGCGATGCGGTCCAGGTGTGCGCGGACGGAGGTCTCGTCGTCGCCGTAGCACTCCACCACCAGCAGCGCGCCGGGGTGGCCCTGCACGAACTCGGCGAGGTGGGCGAAGCCGATACTCTCGCGACAGCGCTCGATGATGTTCGCATCCATCAGCTCCACCGCCGAGGGGCCGTGTTCGAGGATCACGGGCGTCGCGCGGCAGGCATCGAACACGGTCTCGAAGTGCAGCGCGGCGACCCCCTTCACGGCAGGCAGCGGCTGCAGCTTCACGGTCGCCTCGGTGATGGCGGCCAGCGTCCCCTCGGACCCCACGATCATCTTCGCGAGGTTCATAGAGGTGGCGTTGGAGCCATCGAGGAATTCGTCCAGGTTGTACCCGGAGACCCGCCGCTGGATGCGGGGGAACCGCGCGATGATCTCGTCGCGGTGCTCCTCGGCGATCCGGGGCACGTTGCGGTAGATGGCCCCCTCCAGGTTTGGGAGCACCCGCTTCGTGGCAACCTCGGACGCGCTGAGATCCCTGAAGGTGGTGATGGTGCCGTCTGCGAGCACCACCTTCAGACTCACCACCTGGTCAATCGTCTTCCCGTAGATCACGGAATGCGCTCCGCACGAGTTGTTGCCGATGCCGCCGCCGATGGTCGCGCGGTTCTTCGTCGACGGGTCGATGGGGTAGTGCAGCCCGTGCGGGCGTGCGGCCTTGCTCAGCGCATCGATGACCACGCCCGGCTCCACCCGCGCGATGCCGCGCTCGGCGTCAATTTCCAGGATGCGGTTCATGTGCCGCGAGCAGTCGAGCACGATGGCGTGATTGACACATTGGCCCGAGAGACTG
>JBJHDC010000051.1:0-15981 GCA_050486345.1 Dehalococcoidia bacterium
CCTGCGCGCTCGATCTGCCGCTGCCCGAGAGCGGGGATCTGGCGCGGTTGTCGGAGCGCGTGCTGGCCGACCTCTCGGCGTGGACCTCGTGCGGGCTCGATGCGGCGGGTCACGAACGGATTGGGGCGCTCCTGACGCCCCACCAGCGAACCGTCGGCGTGGTGCCACAGGTGGAGCCAGACTGAGTCACCATCGAGGTAGTCGAACCCCGAGAGCGGTGCGACGTAGGTCGGGTCTGGCGTGGTTGGTACCAGCGCCACCCAGTTGTTCCGCCGGTATTCGCCATCCGAGATAGCGCCAATACCCGCATCTTCCTGGAGTGCAATCGCCTCTAGCACCGCGCGATCCTCGACGCTCCGCAGCTCCTCGAGCGTCGAGCGCCCCTCTCGAACAGCCGCACGTGCCTCCAGCAGGTACTCAGGCCGGATGAGACTGCCGATGACATCCGAGCGCGCGATCGCTGTGCCAGAACCCGTCGAGCCTACTGATGTCATCGTGCGTCCTTCTATCCGCCCCGCAGCGAACGGAGCATCAACACGCTGCGGCTGCCGGCATGCTACCGCGCGGCCGGGCACGAGGCGACGGCGACGTGCTGGCAATCAGCGATCGATCACCCGCCGCGCGTGCTCGATCCAGTAGTGGTGGACCTTCGCGACCACGGTAACGACGCTCTTCACCTCGTTCTTGAGGGCAAAGGCCGGGCTGGCCGGGACCAGCAAGCGCTCCTCATCGAAGCGTGCGTCCACATTCTCCAGCAGGATCGAGGCGGCCATCCACGCCGCCATCTTCGGCGACTCGCAGCTGACTTCCAGCCACCCGGCATCCGCTGCCAGCTCCGAGAAGAGGCCGGTGGTCTCGAAGATCCCGCGTCGGATCTCGGCGACTGCATCGAAGTCATCCGCAGCGGCTCCGCTTCCCACGGCGTGCAGCGCTGAGTCCTCGCCCCGATGCGGTGGGCCGCCGAAGAGGGCGAGCTCACAGAAGCCCTGCCACATCGCGCTCCAGTCGGGGCGCCCGTCCGGCAGGTAGATGAAGTCCGCAGAGCTCATCGGCCCGGATGGAGGCGTGGGCAGCAGCGTAGCGAGGCCCAGTCGGACCTCCGCCCCGTCCAGCGCCGTCAGCGCCTGCTCCGTGTCACCTCGCGCGTAGTCGATCGGGAGCGCGAGGGAGTCAGCGAGTGCCTGTGTCCACTGGTGGCAGAGCGCCGCCGACTCCGCCCCCACGTCTCCCGCAATCACCAGCACTGGAGAACCCATACCGCCTCCATCCATCCATGCATGGCTCCTGCTCAGCCACGCTCCCTATACTTGAATCGATCCCGTGTCGCGCCAGGGATCGCGCCGAGGAGTGCCGCATGCCGATTTACGAATACCGCTGCTCCAGATGCGAAGCGGAGTTCGAGGTCTCCCGGCCCATCTCCCGCATGAACGAAGCGGTCTCCTGCCCGACCGACGGCGCGGACGCCACCCGGATGCTCTCAGCCCCGACCCTCATCGGGAGCAGCAAGCGCGAGCGATCCCCCGGCACTTCCGCACCCGCGGGTGACGGTGCTGGAACAGGTGGGGGTGGCTGGTCCCACTTCGGCCACTCGCACGGTCCCGGATCGGGCGGCCACTCGCATCCGCACTAGGAGGTCGAGCGCTCGGCGTTTCGCCGTCCTTCGACACTGCTCCTTCGGCTCAATTCTAGCGGCCTCGCACATTGTTGCGAATGATCGCAACAAGAAACCGCGCACGCCGGCTAGCGAACGCGGTTCGTAGCAACGCAAGCGCAGGACTCTGGCCGGAGCTGAGCCGCGCTACGAGCTCTTTGTGCGGGTGCTGGCGTTGATCGCGTCATCCAGCTGGATGACCGAGCGTGCCATGCGCTCGGAGGCCGCATCGATCATCTTGCCGTCCAGCGCGGCTGCACCGCGCCCCTCCGCCTCCGCAATGCGGAGCTCCTCCACGATGCGCCGCGCCTTCGTGACTTCATCCTCGGTCGGCGTGAAGACCTCGTTCGCGAGGTCCACCTGGCTCGGGTGGATGGCCCACTTGCCCTCATACCCCAGCGCGGCGGCGCGGCTGGCCGCGTCCAGGTAGCCCGCGGGGTCCGAGAAGTCACCGAACGGGCCATCGATAGCGCGCAGCCCGTAGGCGCGGCAGGCCACGAGCATGCGGTTGAGGCCAAAGTGCCACGGG
The DNA here is from genome assembly GCA_050486345.1 of Dehalococcoidia bacterium. Taxonomy (GTDB): domain Bacteria; phylum Chloroflexota; class Dehalococcoidia; order UBA2979; family UBA2979; genus JBJHDC01. Next base: position 2,181 of record JBJHDC010000051.1, read on the forward strand.
TCACCGGGGTAGTCCGGGTTTAGGCCGCCGATGCCTACGGTGCGCGCTCGCGTACTCGCGGCGTAGTCGCCCACACCAAAGTGCAACGCTTCTAGCCGGCCGCCGTAGCGCGCGATGGCTTCCACGTTTGCCATGCCGAGCGCGGTCTCGATGAGTGCCTCGGTACGGACCTGGGTCTCGTGACCCATCGCCTGCTCCACCTGGGAGACCAGCGTCTCCACGCAGTAGAGGTCATCCGGCACACCGACCTTGGGTACGAGGAACGTGTGCAGGCGGTCACCTGCCTGCTCCATCACCTCGATCACATCGCGGTACATGAACTGGGTGTCCAGGCCATTGATGCGAACGGAGACGGTCTTCCCGCGCTCCTCCCAATCGATGTCGTTGAGCGCCTGGATGATGTTGGCGCGCGCCTGCAACTTATCGGCCGGCGCGACCGAATCCTCGAGATCGAGCTGGATATAGTCGGCATCGCTCTGGGCTGCGTTGTCGATGTAGGTGGGGTTCGAACCGGGTACCGTGAGCTCGCTGCGCTGCAGTCGCTGCTTTCGCGTCGGGTACAGGGTGTGACTCATACATGCTCCTCAAGGCCTGCGAACGCCTGTGGCACGCCGGTTGCGTACCAGCCAGGCTGTGTCCGGTGGGGCCTGTCGGGAGAACGACAACGGACCGCGAACTGCGAGGAGCAATCACGGACCAGAGCTCATCCGGCTCGATCAACCCAGTGGACACGTTGGGTGTACAGAGGGCGCGGTCCCATCCGCACCGTGCTGCGCGCTCAGTGTAGCGTGCCCCTCGCTTAGCCTCTCCCTCCGGACGAGGCGTCAGTCGCACCGTCTGGAACCGGGATGGGGCCGCCACTCGCACTGACGACGTCAGTACTCTGCACTCGATTCCTGCGAGGCCGGGATGCGCTGCGGTACTCACACACCCCGGCCTCACGGGGAACCTGAATCGAATTCTAGGGCGACGCGGATGTTGCGGGCGGAACGGAAGCGGCTCGCCGGTATGATTCCTGTAAATGGCTACTATCGACGAACCGCATCGCTCGTTCGCACTCGCACGAACGCCGGAGAACGGTACGCCCCAGCATCCGCGCGAGAACCGCTACTCGACAGTGATCGCGATTGTGTCGGTCGCCCCGAAGGCCGCGTGGACACCATCCGCGAGTTGCAGACAGAGTTCGTACGTCCCGGGCTCTAGCTCAAGCTCAGCCGTGGTGGCGCCAGTGCCGAAGTGGCGGTATCCCTGCTCGGTCGCTTCATCCGACGGCCCCGGGATGAATTCACCCGTAGCAAGGCAGGGAATGTTCACCATGATGTGGAAGTGAGCCTCGCCGACTGCAGGCACATCGGCCGGGACGATTTCTACCCCCTCGGCCGCCATCTCGACGGAAACAGGGCCAGAGATGACGTCACCGTCTGCCGGCGACACAAACATGGCTGCAGCGTTGTCCGGCTGCTGGGAGAGGTCGTACATCCCATTGTCAGGGGGAGTCGCATCGTCGTCGTCATCGTCGCCGCAGGCAACGAGCCCGAGGGTCAGGAATAGAGCCCCCGCAACCACCAGGAGTAATCGGTTCATCAGGTCTCCTTTGACCGCCCTGCGACAGCCACGGCGCACCAGACGACCGCAGACTGCTGCTTCGAACGTATCGAATCGAAAATGGGGACGCAAACGCGTCTCAAGGGCGGAATGGTCCCTGGAAACTCCATCGGACGGGGTCGAACTCACCGATCGCGGACGTCTCGACACCCGCCTACTGACAGTCATTCGGGAAACGCCACATCGCTACAGATGCTCCAGCATCCGCGCGAGGCGCTCCCGGGCCTCCTGCGCGACAGGCTTCAGCGCCTCCGAACCTGCCATCGACATGCCGACTTCGGGGTCGAAGACATGGATCATGCTCCCGTCGCCATCCTCGTAGACCACCACGTTGCAGGGCAGCAGGACTCCCACCGTGAGGTCAGCCTGCATCGCGCGGTGCGCAAGCGGCGGGTTACACGCGCCGATGATCACGTAATCGCGAAAGTCCACATCGAGCTTCTCATGCAGCGTCGCCTTCACGTCGATCTCCGTGAGAACCCCAAAACCTTCTTCCTGCAAACCCGCCTTGACGCGGTTGACGGCCGCCGCGTAGCTGAGCGGGATCCTTCGGGACATTGCATATTCGGCCATTGGTTCGGTCCTCCGTGTGTACGCGTATCGGACCGATCTAGCGTACGTCGCGGCAGTGTCTTCGAGCCGGGACGTAGGTCCCGGCGCGTCAGGTACGGGAGACCATGACTGTACCGGGGGCCATGCTACCGTGCCCGCGATGTCTACATCCCCCTATCGACCCTCTGGTACACCATCGGGCTCGATGTACTCCGCCATCGCCGATGCGGCGCTGCGGCCGAGACCCGTGTGGCGATCGGAGCGAGCGTACGTACTCGCGGCAATCGCCGGGGTGATCGGCCTCGGCAACATCTGGCGCTTTCCGTACATGGCCGGGCTCCACGGCGGAGGCAGCTTCGTCATCGCGTACATCGCGTGCGTGATCGTGATCGCGGTGCCGCTGGCCATCCTGGAGAGTGGCGCCGGGAACCTGGTGCGGCGGTCCCCGGTCGGGCTCTTCCGCCGCGCAGGCAAGCGCTGGGGCGCTGCCATCGGGTGGGCGGTGGTGTGCCTTGCCGTAGCCATCATGAGCTACTACTTCGTCATTACCGGCTGGACCCTGGGGTACACGTTCGACGCACTGCTGGGGCGGCTCACCACCTTCGGTGACTTCACCTCCGGCATGGCATCGCTCTGGCTCTTTCTGCTGGTCGGCGGCGCTATCTACGTGCTGCTCTTACGCGATGTCTCCGCGATCGAGCGCGCCAGCCTGTTCCTGATGCCGGTGCTCATCCTCATCGTGGTGGCCATGGCGATCTACGGACAGACACTGGAGGGCGCGGCCGAGGCGAGGTCGTTCTATCTGGGCATCGAGGGCAGCGCGCTCCTCGAGTCCTCCACGTGGCGGGCGGCAGCGGGGCAGGCGTTCTACTCGCTCGGCGTTGGGCAGGGGATGCTCATCGCCTACGGCAGCTACGTGCCTGCTGGGACGAACATCCCCCGCTCCACCAGCATGATCGCCGCGACAAACTCCGCGATCTCGCTGCTCGCCGGGCTGATGGTGTTCCCGATCGTGTTCACGTTTGGCATTGCACCGGATTCTGGTAGCCAGCTCTCATTCACTGCGTTCCCGGTCGTCTTCAACGAGATTGCCGGGGGTGCCTACCTGGCGATTGCTTTCTTCACCCTGCTCTTCGTCGCCGCATTCAGCTCCTGCCTCGGCGGGTCGCTGGTGATCATGAGTGCGGTGCGCGATGAACTGCGGCTCCCCCGCACCCGCGCCGCGCAGCTGGTGGTCGGCATCATCGTGATCCTTGGGATCCCCTCAGCCTTGAGCTTTACGCAGGTCGGGCTGGAGGTAGGTGGTCTGCCCTTCCTTGATCGCGTCGACCAGGTCACCGGATCCGGTGTGCTGGTGATGTTGGGTCTCGTGGGCGCAGCAGTGATCGCATGGCGGCTACCACGACGGCGGCTGATCGCTTCGTTCAACGTCGGCCGGCTGCATGGCGAACGGCCCGCGAGGTTCCGCGCCTCGTGGATCGTGGTCTGGGGCGGCATCGTCCCCTTCCTGGTCGCGGCGCTGTTCGTCTTCACCACCCTCGCCGGGTAGTAACGTGGAAGGCAGAGGAGCAGTCCAATGCGCATCATCCGACGACCACAGCGAGCAGTGACCACGGCAGCCTCGCGACTTGCCGGCAGCATCCGAGAGCACCCGAGGATGGTGGCTGTCGGCGTCGGTTCGGCAGCCGCTGCTGCAGGCGCGCTATTCGCAAGAAGCCGCGTCGACATCCTCGATCAGCTGCCGGATGCCGCCGAGCTCGCGGCGGAAACGGCCTCATCCGTGCGCAACGCCGCGAAGTCGAGCGTGATCGCAACGGTGCGGGAGCACACGGAACCGACCCGCCAGGTTGCGCTGGATGCGGTGCACCGGGTGGTCCTTGAGGGCGCCGCGGCAGGCGCTGATGTGACGGCGGCAGCCCTTGGCGCGATCGAGGGTGCCGTGGCGATCGCAGAACCGCTGGGTGAAAGCCGCAGCGAGATGGCGTCGGCAGCGGCGGAGGTCGCACGCTCCACCGCGAGCACAGTCGGGATTGTGGCAGAGCAGCGTGTGAGCAAAGCGCTCGTCGCGCTGCTGCCCGACTAGAAACCACATCGGGGAGATCGAGCCCTATCCCCGAGGCAAGCCCAGCCCGCGGGTGGCGATCACGTTGCGCTGGATCTCGGACGTTCCACCGCGAATCGTGGCCGGCACCATGCCGATGTACTCGCGGCTGAACTGACCCTCGAGCCGGTCGTCCTCCCAGCGATTCGCGTGCAACCCGAACGCCCGCGTCGCGGTGAGCGCCACACGCTGCGAGAGCTCCGAGTTGAAGAGCTTCGAGGTGGAGGCCTCGTGGTTCGGGATCAGGCCACGGTCCTGCATGGAGATCACGCGGAACGAGAACTGGAACATCACTTCCGTCTCGATGAAGCGCTCCGCGATCTCGTGCCGGAGCGGCCCCGCATCCACGCGGTCCTGTGCACCCACGTGGTTCTCAGCCACGGAGTCCAGCAGCCGATTCAGGTTGCGGCGGTTCTCCACCGCACCCGCGATGTTTGAGCGCTCAAAGTCGAGCAGCGTCATGGCCACGTACCAGCCGCGATTCTCATCGCCGACCAGATTCTCGGCGGGCACGCGAACGTCCTCCAGGAACGTCTCGTTGAAGTAATGCTGGTCGCCCATGTCGATGAGCGGGCGGACGGAGATGCCGGGCGCGTGCATGTCCTCGACGAGCAGGAAGGAGATGCCGCGGTGCTTGGGCGCTTCCGGATCCGTGCGCGTGAGCACGAAGAGGGCATCGGCCGTGTGCGCGGCGGAGGTCCAGATCTTCTGGCCGTTGATCACCCACTCGTCGCCGTCGCGCACGGCGCGCGTTTGCAGCGAACCGAGGTCGGAGCCAGAGCCGGGCTCGGAGTAGCCCTGCGCCCACGCGACCTCGCCGGCGAGGATCGGCGGAAGGTACTTCTGCTTCTGCTCATCGGTCCCGTGCACGATCAGCGTGGGGCCCAGCAGGCTCACGCCCGAGCCACCCACCACCGGCGCAGCGGCCTGCGCGATCTCCTGCTTGAGAATGAACTGCTCCATGGGGCTCAGTCCGCCGCCGCCGTACTCCTTCGGCCACTGCGGCGCGACCCAGCCACGCTCGGCAAGCGCTGCGGTCCACCCGTTTGCAGCGTCGCGCGCCACGGGGTCCTCGGACTTGCGGTCGAACTCCCACTGACGGTGCTCGGCACCGCCCTGCTCCTTCGCGATGCGCTGATAGCGCTCCGGGAGCTTCTGCTCGATCAGCTGCACCACTTCGGTGCGAAACGCTGCCTGCTCCGGGGTGTCGTTCCAGTCCATACCGCATCTCCTCCACGGTGACGCCGAGAATGTTGCGCGCGGATCGCTGCGCACACGGCGTTCGTCGACATGCTACCCGGCGGCGGAGCGCCGTGCAGCATGCACGCCGAACTGACCTCGACGACGGGCGACGTAATGCGAGGCGCTAGGAGGTGGCGACGGCCTCCGGTGTAGGCTCGGCGACCGAATCGGAGCGGCGCACGATCACCCCCTGCTGCGCCAGGCCATCCTGGAGCGCCGGTACGGAAACCTCGCGTGGTGCGATGCCACCGCGAGCGGCGAGTGCGGCGGCGACACCGGCCCCCTGCCCCATCACCCAGCATTCTGGCACCTCGCGCAGAGCGACGTGGGAGCCCGGGTCGCACGAGAGGTTCCGCCCGGCCGCGATGACACCCTCCAGGCGGTCCGGCACCAGCGCGCCGTAGGGGATCTCCAGCGTGGGGAACTCCGGCGAGAGACCGGGACAGAGACCGATGCTCTGGTCGGACGAGCCGTCCTGCTTCCAGTACGCCGCCGTGATCCGCTCCTCGCCCTGGAGGCGACGGCTGTGGCGCGTGCCGATCTGCGCGGCCGTGTCCATGATCCAGGCGCGCTCGAAGCCCGGCATGTTCTCCCGGTACCACGCGAGGATGCCCCGCGCGGCATCACGCGAACGGAACTCAACCTCGGTCAGGTCCTTGATGCTCAGCGCGGAGTAGCCGCTGAACTTGGGCGTGAGGAAGAGCGCGACGGAGTCGTACGGCGTCACGAACCCCGGGTTGTTCATCCACTGGTCATCGTGTCCGCCCACGCCCTGGCGCATCAGCGCCTGGTACTTCTCCGGGTAGATCATGCGGAAGTCCAGGTAGCGGCGCATGTCCACGTTGCCAAAGCGGAAGCTCGTGTTCAGGCGCGCGTGCGCGGTCTCCGGGTCAAAGTCATTCTCGAATTCCGCGCCAGCCAGCGCGAAGATGTCGCCGTCACCGGTGCAATCGACCACCACCTCCGCGAGGAGTGCGAAGCGCCCTTCCTTGCTCTCGAAGACAACGCCCTTCACGCGACCATCCTCAACAATCGGCGCGACCACCCAGCAATGGAACAGGACGTTCACCCCGGCCTCGCGCACGATGTCGTTGGAAACCAGCTTGAGGATCTCCGGGTCCACGGTGGGCGAGTAGTTGACGATGCCGCGCTGACCCGATGTGCGCTGGCCCCAGTAGGCAGCGAGCTTCGGATCGCGCGACCCCCACTGCTCTCGCGGTGGGCCGATGAGCGCATCCTGATCGTTGCAGCGATCAGTCAGCTCCTGGCCGATCCCAGCGACCACCAGGTTGCCGTCCCAGTCCGTCATGCGGTCGATCCAGACGACCAGTCCGCCGGTCGAGAGGCCACCGAGGACCCCGTACCGCTCGACGAGGGTGACGTTTGCCCCGGAACGCGCCGCGGAGACGGCAGCCGCGAATCCCGCGGGCCCCCCTCCGACGACGAGCACTTCGCTCTCCCCGTAGACGGGGACGTCGCGTGCTGGTTCGTGGATTGTCTTGCTGGTGGTCACTGTTCGCCTCACGTGTCTCGCCGCTGCGTCGCAACGGCCTATCTCGGCGCTGCTCCTCTGCGATTCACCGGTATCGGTGCCTCACCCGGGCGCGTCGGGCCTTGTGTTCCGCTCCGAACAGCATAAGTGATGCGCTCTGCAGAGAACCTGATCATCGAGGGTTGCTCCCGCGGTTATGTACGCTTTAGCCTGACGTCAGGCGGGGCTGGAGACATACCTCATGACGAACGCTGATCCCCAGCAGCGCGATCGGGGCGCTGTGCGCCTCGAAGGACTTCGGCCTCTGCCATCACACCGGTTCATAGCCGCTGCGCTACTCACCCTGGTCGCGACGATGGTGCTGGTGCAGGGCGGTACGGCCCAGACACAGGCATGGGTGGACACAGGTGGCGACTGCCTCTGGCTCCGTGCAGCGCCTGGCCTCAGCATCGATAACAACATCACCTGCATGGACCACGGCGAGCCGATCACCCTTCTTGAGGGCGAAGAGGATCGCGACGGCTTCACCTGGCAGCGAGCAGAGTACGAGGGTGAGACCGGCTGGGTCGCCACCTTCTATATCACCACGGACCCGAGCACGATCCAGGTGCTGTACGAGGCAAGCACGGACGGCCCGGGCGGCATCCCCGTCCCGCCCTCCGGCGGGCTCACCATGGGCCTCGCGGGCGTGACCAGTCCCTCAGAACTCGCGGCGGCGCAGCCGTACGAGGTCGTGAGCATCTGGCACTTCGACCTGCAAGAGCAGCGGCTCTTCCACCACATCCCCGGCGCGCCCGAGTTCGTGAACACGCTCGAGTCGCTCACACCGGAGAGCGTGGTGGTCATCCGCCGCGCCGGCTCACCCGGTACCGCAGCAGCCGTCCCCGATGCACCCCTCACCGTCGCGGGCACGCCTCGTTTGCTCTGGGTGCCACCGATCGGCGGAATGACGCAGGGGGTCTCCGGCACCACGGACCCGCACTTCCTGGTGCTGGCTCAGGACTTTACGGCGGAGAGCGTGGCCTACTTCCACATTGAGTCGCAAACGTGGCTCACCTACATCTCCGGTGCGCCCGAGTACGCCAACACGCTGCAGCAGGGCCACCTGCGTGTAGACAGCATCGTCTCCGTGCGCCGCGGCCCGGACGCGCCACGCCAAGAAGAAACGTCCGAGGAGAGCGACTACTTCGAGACCGCGATCACCTACTACTACTGCGTCCCGGGTGAGAACCCTGCGAGCATCGGTGACGGCGGCGGCTACTGCGGCGTGATGGCCAACGGAGAGCAGGTCCACGAGGGCGCCGCCGCGTGTGCCCCGCGCCACCTGGGTCAGCGCTTCCGCATCGAGGGTGACCCCACCGGCCGCACCTACACCTGCACCGATGCGGGCGGCTCCGTGCTACATGACCACCGCGACATCTGGTTCATGCACAGCGATGAGGGCTACGCCTGGTGGGTGCAGGTCGGCGACCGCGCCTACATCGAGATCATCCGGGACGGCCAGCAGTTCCTGTACGAGTAGGACCAGGCGCACCGAAGCTGCAACGGCGAGCGTCTGACGGTCAGGCGTTCGCCGTTCTGCTACTGTCCCCTCGCCACGTTCGCACCGGCGAGGAGGCCGACCGATGATCATCGATGTGCACGCCCACTATCACCCCACCGCCTACCTGGATGCGCTCGCGGGGATGGGGATCCCCGTCACGCGCGGTGGCCTGAACGCGCACCCCGTCACGGAGAGTGAAGCGGACATCGAGGCACGCCTGCGTTCGATGGACGAAGCGGGCGTGGGCCTCCAGGTCCTTTCGCCAGCGGCCGTACACGCGCCGTACAGCAGCGACGAGGCGGCCGCCGTCGCGGCGGCTCGGCTCATCAATGACCTCTCCGCGGAGCTCGTGAGCCGCTACCCGGATCGCTTCGCCTCGTTCGTCTCGCTGCCGCTGCCCCACATCGATGCGTCGCTCCGGGAGCTGGAGCGCGGGATGGACGAGCTGGGAATGATCGGTGTGAACCTGCACATCTCCGCCCTCGATCGCTCGGTAGCGGAGGATGAGTTCCTGCCCCTCTACCAGGAGGTGAACCGGCGTGGCGGCACCGTGTTCTACCACCCCTGCGGGAACGGCATCTGCTCGCCGATGATCATGGACTACGGCTTCGGCGTCTCGGTAGGCACCTCCATGGAGGACGCCGTCATTGGCCTGCACCTGATTGCGAAGCGCATCCCGCATCAGTACCCGGAGATCACCTTTGTCATCCCGCACCTGGGCGGCCCGCTGCCGATGCTCCTCGAGCGACTCGACAACCAGTACTCCATGGCGCAGTTCGACCTGCCGGAGCCGCCCAGCGTCACGGCGCGGCGCTTCTACTACGACACCGTGGGTCATGGCTCGCATGCCGCGCTCACCTGCGCCTGGAAGGCGTTCGGTGCGGACCATATCCTGCCCGGAAGCGACTACCCGGTGCTGCTCTCGTACGAGTCGTACGCGGAGACGTTCTCGTGGATCCGAGAGGTCGACTTACCGCCCGAGGACATCGAGCAAATCCTCGAACGCACCGCGCCGGCAATCCTCGGTCTCACCCCGTAGGCGGGCGCCGGCCATCGCCCAACCCACAGGCGCTATAGTCCTTGCGCTGGCAGGTCAGGTTCCTGCAGCGACGATGCGGAAAGGTGACCCTTGATGAAGGTACTGGTACTCGGCGGCGCGGGGTTCATTGGCCCGCGGGTGATGCAGAGCCTGTTGGACCGTGGGCACGAGGTCCACTGCATGGACGTTAACCCGAACTCGCCCATGCTCGCGCCGATCATCGACCGCATCGGATTCACCCGCGGAGACATCACGCTGATGGACGATGTCGTCGAAGTGATGCTGGAGTCCAAGCCGGACCGTGTATTGAACCTCGCCTACCTCCTTGGCTTCCGCTCGGACGGTGTGACCGCGGAGCAGGATCCGCACTTCGCCGTGCGCCTGAACATTCTCGGCATGGACAACTGCTTCGAGGCGGCCCGCATGGTGGGCATCAAGCGCGTCATCTACGCGAGCTCCCTCGCTGTCTACGGGCAGCAGAGCCAGTACGGCGACCGCCCGTTGACCGAGGACGACCTGCGGCTGGGCACCGCTCTGTACGCCGTCTCCAAGGTGTTCAACGAGCATCAGGCGGACTGGTACAACAACGCCCACGGCATGGAGATCACCGGCATCCGCCCGGCCAACGTCACCGGGCCGGACAAAGTGCGCGGTTCCATGGACCACGTCCTCTGCATCACCGAACCCGCGCGAGGTAACCCGGTCAACTTCGCCTACCGCGACTCCATGCGCCTGCCGATCCACGTGGACGACATCTCCGAGATCTTCGTACGCGTCACGCTAGCCGAGTCACCGCGCTACTCCGTGTACAACTCCGGCGGGGAAACGATCAGTCTGGGCGACATCGCCGGCATCGTGCAGGGCTATCTGCCCGACGCGCAGATCACCTTCGACCACGACGAGGGCGGGCGGGCCTCATCCGGCAACTACATGATGGACAACACGCGACTGCGCGAGGAGTTTGAGATAGAAATCGCCCCGTACCCGCAGCGCGTACTGGAGATCATCAACGCAGTCCGCGCTGACGAGGGTCTGCCGCCGGTCGGCTAGGTCGCTGCATCCCGGAAATCACGCGACGACGGCACCGCTGAGATACACGAATCCCAGTTCCCGTTCATCCTGAGCCTGTCGAAGGACGCGCCCCGCGGGCGCGCGGGAACTGAGATCGTCGTCCGCTCACCCGAGATTAGATGACGCCCGGGTCCCTTGGACGACCTCATTCGTCACTACAGCCCCATCCGGAACTCGCGGCGCGCCTCGTCGCGGGTGACATCGATCGTGGCAAGCACCTGCCCAGGCCGCGGCACGGAACCCACGATGAAATTGTGCTGCTGAGCCGCAGTCTGCACCTGCACGTCGCCATAATCAAACACCGTCTGTAGCACCCCGTGGCGGCTGACGGAGACATCCTCGATGTCCACGAGGTCCGCCGAGGACATTTGATGGTGAAACCAGTGGCGCATGAACGAGTCGACCAGGCGCTGATTCGTGAGCACCCAGATGTCGTGCTCATAGCGGTACCAGAGCAGGTATGTGCGGAAACCCCAGTACCCGATCCAGAGCAGGCTGAAGAAGACCAGCAGGCTGCGCACGACGCTGCCGGGTGATCCAATCGCATGCGCGCCAATCCACACGACGATGGGCGGCACCACCGCCACCAGGATGAGCAGGGTGAGGCGCGGGTAGAGGTGGAACCAGTGGCGCCGGAGCAGCACGACGACCTGCTCTGTTGCCTGCAACTGGAAGGGCAGGTTCACGCGGTACCTCCTCGTTCGATCCGTGCCGCTGAAGATTCTATGCCCGCTGTGGTCTGAATCAGTGTGATGCGGGCGTATCGTTCGTGCGAATCATGTCTGCAACGCGAGATCGGATCCCTCGCCCCGCGCCAGGGAACGAGGGGGACACGAGCAAGGCGGCTCCGGCGATGCTCACCGGGAGCACGTTCACGAGGTGCGACAGCACCGCGAAGCTCGCGGCGCTTCCGCTGTCCACACCACCCACTACCAGCGTGAGCGTCGCCGCCGCGTGATAGACGCCGATGTGGCCCGGCGAGGCGGGCACAAGCATCGAGAGGTTCGTGGTGCAGGTCACAACCACCGCCATGGTGAGCGAGACCTCCAGGCTCAGTGCCTCAAAGAGCGCGACGTTGATGCCGAACGCGCAGATCCAGGCGACCGCGGACCAGGCCCAGATCGTCCCCCCCTTGGTTGAGACGATCCGCTTCCAGCTATCCGCGAACGCGAGCATCAGCACGCGCCAGCGGGGTGCCAGTGTGATGCGTGACCGCTTCGCCATGATGACAAGCACGGCGGCGGCAACACCGATCGCCACGAGGATGCCCAGCGCCACCAGGCTCGTCCGTTGCTGCGCCGCGAACGCGCTGCTCCCGATGAACGGCACAACGATCACGAAGCACGTCAGCAGCGTCACCGCATCCAGGGCACGCTCCGCCACCATCGACGAAACAGCATGACCCAGGTTCAGCCCCGGTCGGCGTGAAGTCATCACCCCTCGCGCGACATCGCCAACGCGAAAGGGCAGGACGTTGTTGAGAAAGATACTCACGTACATGATGCGGAAGAGTTGGAAAAAGGTGACTCCAGCAGTCTCAGGCAGCAGCTTCTGCCATCGTGCGACCTTCGCAGTCAGTGACGCGAAGATGGCCACCACCCCCAACGTGACCCAGGCCGGGTCTGCAGCGCGCAGGCTGCGCCCGATCAGCGCCACGTCCACCATGGTGAACAGCAACCAGATGGAGCCGACGGAAACCGCAACACCCACCACCACGCGAAGCATGCTGCTGCGGCGCGAGCGCGAAACCAGGCGCCAGGGTGAGCGAGACGTGGAGCCCTCGTCCACCGGTAAACGACCCACTACACTGGCAAGATAGTCATGCAGAATCCTCGCAGTACTTCACCGACTCTACTTCCCATCCTGACCATCCTCCAGTGGGCAGTGCTGGTCCTGATCGCGGCTTCATTACTGACGCAATTCTGGTACGCATACCTCTGGATGACATGGGGCCTGATCGCGCTGGCGTTCGTGATCTGGTGGCCTGACCTGCGCAGCGGTGCGCGTCGATGGTGGTTCGCCTACGTCGTCGGCATCCTCATCTACACCCTGCTCCGTTCCTACGCAGATGACGCGGGCTTCCCCATCCAGGTCACGTACACCATCGAGGTGGACCGCTGGCTCTTCCGCGGGACCGACCCGGTCGTGTGGCTGCAATCGACGATCTTCCGACCGCCAGGCGTTGGCGTAGTGGACATCTTCGCCACGCAGATTCACTGGTCATTCTTCATCGTGCCTCACGCCACAGCACTGGCGATCTATGTCTGGCAACGCGAGTTGTTCTGGCGTTATGTCACATCAATCCTCGCGATTAAATACATCGCACTGATTTTCTTCTTCCTGCTTCCGACCGCTCCCCCCTGGTTAGCAGCGCGCTACGGCGAGCTGGACTACGTATACCGTGTGATGCACTTCGTGGGCCGCTCCGTGGATGTGGAAACGTACCGGTCGCTCTACACCTCCCTGGGGGAGCCAAATTCAGTGGCGGCCATGCCCTCGATTCACATGGCGATCACCCTCTGTGTGTTCCTGTGGGCGCGGCGCTATGTGCCACGCGTGGCACCGTACCTGTTGGTCTACAGCGTCCTCATGGCGCTCGCGCTCATGTACCTGGCGGAGCACTATCTGCTCGACTTGGCCGTCGGCGCTGCCATCGCGGTGGTTGTGGACCTCGCCCTCGCGCGGCGCTTTGACCGCCCGTTGACGGAGCGGGTGCTCGAGATGGGCGGACGGGCGAGTGAAGCGCCATCGATGGTCTCGCCCGCTCGGAACCCCAGCGGACCGACGCAACCCACGTAGAAGCTCCAAGTCCAGGTGCCCCGACGGCGACTCGAGCGCGTCGACAGCACTGCCCGCGCTCACGGCCAGCACTCTCACTGCCAAATAGCAGACCCCGCCTGGGTGGCTTTCGCCACCCAGGCGGGGTCTGTCGGTCTGCTCGATTAGAACAGCGGGGCGTTCGGAGCCCGCCGGGGCTGCGTCCTACGGCAGGTTGCTCGGTAGATTATCCGGCAGGTCCGGGAAGTCCATCACCGGATCATGCCAGCACCAGCGACCGGGCAGGGTGGCCACGACCCGGCGGGCCTGCAGCCAGCCCAGTTCAGCGGCCCCAGCGGGTTCAGCGGTCAGCAGCGCAGCGGGTCCGGCGACGGAGTC
>JBJHDC010000052.1:0-15718 GCA_050486345.1 Dehalococcoidia bacterium
AATGCCGCCATCGAGGACGATCAGCCGGCGGTCAAGTTCACCAAGGACGGCGTAGGTGAGCGAAAGGTGAATGAGGACCAGCGCCGCCGCCCCCACCACCAGCGCGAGTTGCAGTTGCAAGCCGCTGCGGCGTGCTCGACTGGTGGCATTCATGAACGGGACCACCTGACCGCGTGGGAGCGGGTTGGGGTTCGCACGGTGATCGCCTCCTCAGCTTCCGCGGCGAACGCTATCCAAGTTGGAGCGAGGACGCTAGCCCAGTACGACTTTCAGCATCTGCTGCTCTTCGGAGGCCTCATGCACACGGGCCTGCCGGTTGAGGTTCGAACCGAGCCCGCTAGCGAGCGATGCAGCCGTCGTCGCATCCGCGAGCTCGACAATCAGGCGCGCCTCACCCCGCGAGTAGGCCTCGACCGTGGCGCGCCGAACGAAGCTGGTCTGGCTCAGGGCGCCCTGGACGCGCGTGAGCTCCTGGAATCCCGCCACCGGGGAGACCCGCAGCGACACGGTGGCTCCGAGGCCGAAGCGGACATCAGAATCGTCCGCATCAGCCACCTGTGGTGGCGGCACCGGTTCCACCGCAGCCGCCGGGACAGGTGCTGGCTCTGGTGCTGGCTCAACCGGTTCCAGCGGGCGGATCGGGACCGGCTCCAGCGGCGCCATGGGCTCCGGAGGAGCTTCGACGGTGACCTCCTCGGCCGTCATCGGTTCTGGCCCTGGGTCCTCGATGGGCGCGACAGGTGGCGGTTCAAATGCTGCGGGCGAGAGGACCGGCTCCGAGGACACGACCGACTCATACGTGGGCTCCGGAGGAAGCTCCCAGAGCGGCTCCGGTGCGGGCGGGTAGTACGGCTCTGGCTCTGCAACCGGAGTGCGTACGAACGCCGGCTGCCCGATGAGGTCGGCCAGTGACGGTTCCTCGGCCGCAGCCGGCTCCGCCGCTTCGCGTACCGCCGGTGGGGCCACGTTCCCGGTGAGCAAGTCCTCGATCGAGGGCTCCGGCTCAGGCTCACCGTCCGGGGTCCCGGGCAGCGCAGCGAGCTGGTCTTCCATGCGATCCAGGCGTTCGCGGATCTCCTCAATGCCCTGCACCAGCTGGTGCACGCTCGCAACGCTCACAACCAGTTCGGCCAGCGCGCCACGAATATCGGCAAGTGACTCAGCATCAGTGGAATCCGAGGAGTCCGTCAGCGGCGCCGCTGCTGCGGGCTCGTAGGGGAGATCACCCCCATCCGCCTCCGCATCCTCCGGGTACACAAGTTCGCCGTCGGGCTCATCAACGTCCAACTCTGCGTCGTCGTCAAAGTCATCCTCGGAAGCTTGGACGTCATCCGGGGAGTCGATCGCTTCGAAGTCATCCCGCGGGGTCTCGGTCTCGGTCACATCCTCATCGAGGTCAGCCTCGGGCGCAGAGGTCTCGGCCAGCTCCTCGTCGAGCTCGTCCTGGGGGTCGGCGGCGAGATCTTCGTCGTTCACGAACCGCTCCCGGTACCCGTCCCATCGTTCAGCCGACGTCATCTGCTCGGCTGCCTAGCTCGTCTGGGCCTGCGCGGCGTTTGAGACGCGCTCGCGACGCACGAACTTGTACCCGGCGCCACGCTCATTGACGATCATCGGATTGTTCTGAGGATCGTCACCCAGCTTGCGCCGGAGGTGCTGGATGTGCACTTTCAGGTAGTCCGATTCCTCCACATACTCCCGGCCCCAGACCTTGGCCAGCAGAGTCCGGAACGTCAGCACGCGATTTTCGTTACGCGTCAGATGATAAAGCAGGCCGTACTCGATCGGCGTGAGCTTCACCGGCTGGCCATCCACGCTCACCTCGCGGCTGCCGTAGTCGATCCGCAGCGGCCCCGCGACGAAGGGCGGCCCCTCGTTCTCGGCAACCTGCGCCTCCGTTCGGCGCATCACGGCGCGAACACGGGCCAGTAGCTCGATGTGTGAGAACGGCTTCGTGACGTAGTCGTCGGCGCCCATCTCCAGGCCGCGCACCTTATCCACATCATCGTGGCGCGCCGTGAGGATCACGACCGGCACATCCGAGAACTGCCGCAGCCGCGAGAGCACATCGAAGCCGTCGATGTCCGGTAGTCCGACATCGAGGATCACGATATCGGGGCGCTGCTCCTCGGTGAGGCGCAGACCCTCTTCGCCTGTCGCGCTGCTCAGGAATTCCACCTCGGGCCAGCGCAGGCCGAACGTTAGTCGGACGATTTCCACGACATCGGATTCGTCCTCGATTACCAGTACTCGCATGCGTGCAGTGTAAAACGTCTCGTCACTGAATACACCACCTATCCACAATCTCGTGAATGTTAATCCTTGCGCTCAGAGGCGGTCCCGGACTCTCAGATCCGTGGTGTATCGTGCGATTCAGCCCCCAGAACCCCCGTGAAGGAGACGCACCATGGAGATGACCGGCGGACAGGCGCTGGCCCAGTCGCTCAAGATCGAGGGCATCGATACCCTCTTCGCCCTGCCGGGCATCCAGATGGACTTCCTCTTCGACGCAATCTGGGAGGAGCAGGACCACTTCCACGTCCTGCACACCCGCCACGAACAGGCCGTGGCGTACATGGCGGACGGCTTCGCCCGCACCACCGGTCGCATCGGCACATTCATCACCGTGCCGGGCCCAGGCGTGCTCAACGCAACGTCTGGCCTCTCCACCGCCTGGGCATGCTCCTCGCCGGTGCTCTGCGTGACGGGGCAGATCGATTCGCGCGTGATCGACCAGGGCCGCGGCGCGTTGCACGAGATCCCGGACCAGCTCGGCATGCTCTCGCACCTCACCAAAGCTGCGGAACGGGCGCAGCGACCCGAGGAGATTCCCGGCATCGTGCGACGCCTCGCGCGCGAACTGCAGACCGGCCGCCCCCGGCCGGTCGAGATCGAGGTCGCGCCGGACATCCTCGCGACTGTCGCGGACGTGACGCTCCTCGAGCCCGAATCCTGGGACCGCACGTCACTACACCAGGCGGATCCGGACCTGTTGGACGCAGCGGCGCGGGCGCTGGGGACGGCTGAGCGCCCGCTGATTTGCGCGGGCGGCGGCGTGCTGTCCTCCGGCGCATGGGAGGAGATCCGGGAGCTGGCGGGCATCCTGGAGGCGCCGGTGCTGATGACGGCGAACGGCCGCGGCGTAGTCTCTGACCGTGACTACCACGCCCAGAGCGGTCGCGTCGCAACGCAGGAGCTCGTCCCCAACGCCGATGTCATCCTCGTGATCGGCTCCCGCTTCGCCCTCGCGGCCTTCCTCGGACAGCAGCCGCCGGTCGAGGTCAACGGCACGGTGATCCACGTCGAAATCGACCCGGATGAGGTCGGCCGCAACCACCCGGCCGATATCGCCCTCGTCGCCGATGCGAAGCACACCGCCCGCGAGCTGGTCGCGCGGGTCCCCGCGCACAACCGCCACCGCGACTCACGCGAGCAGGAGCTCCGCGCCCTCCGTGAAGCACAGGCCCGCGCCTTCGACAGCACGCCACTCCAGCGCGACCTGAGCGACGCGATCCGCGAGGTGCTACCGGACGACGGCATCCTGGTGAGCGAGAGCACTCAGGTCGGTTATGTCATGCAAGGTGGGGCGTTCCCCGTCTACGAGCCACGCAGCTTTGTCACCTCCGGCTACCAGGGCACGCTCGGATACGGCTACGCCACAGCGCTGGGCGTTCAGGTCGGCAACCCGGATCGCAAGGTAGTCTCGATCAACGGCGACGGCGGCTTCATGTACAACGTGCAGGAGCTCTCGACGCAGGCGCAGCAGGGAATCCCCCTCGTGACCATCGTCTTCAACGACAACATGTTCGGGAACGTGCGCCGCATCCAGGACCAGCGGTACAACGGGCGCACGATCGCCAGCGATCTACACAACCCGGACTTCGTGAAGCTCGCGGAGCTGTTCGGCGTCGCCGGGTACCGCGCGAACGACCCCACCGAGCTGCGCTCCGTGCTCCGCGAGGCGCTCGATGCGAACGCGCCCGCCCTCATCGAAGTCCCCATGCCGCCGACCACTGAACTGCCGGCCGCGGTCCCCATGCAACCACTGCCACCCCGCCCCGTGCTCGACCTGTAGCGCGTCAGGGCAGACCATCACGGACGGCAGCGCTATGCCACCGGGTCAGCGCCCCGTACCGCAACCAGACGGAGGGAACATCAGATGACGGAATCACTGCGCATCGGCGTGATCGGCGCCGGGTGGAACACGAAGCGGAAGCACATCCCGGGCTTCCAGGCGATCGACGGCGTCCAGGTCGTTGCCGTCTGCAACCGCTCCGAGGCCTCCGGAAAGACCGTGGCGGACGAGTTCGGCATCCCCCGTGTGGAGACAGACCCCGCCGTGCTCTTCGCGGACCCGGACATCGATGCGATCTGCATCGGCACCTGGCCCTCGATGCATCGCGAGTACGTCCTCGCCGCGCTGGCCGCAGGGAAGCACGTCCTAACAGAGGCGCGCATGGCGATGAACACCGCCGAGGCGCGCGAGATGCTGGAGGCTTCCCGCCAGCACCCGGAGCTGGTCGCGCAGGTGGTGCCCTCGCCGTACGACTTCGCCACCCGTGAGACCGTGCGCCGCATCGTCCACGACGGCACGCTGGGCGACATCCTCGAGATTCACAACAGCACGCTCTCCGGCAACGGCCTCAACCCGGATAACCCCCTGAGTTTCCGTGACCAGCAGCGCTACTCCGGCGTGAATATGATGGGGCTCGGCATCTTCCTCGAATCGCTGAACTACTGGGTCGGCCCCATCGAGCGCGTCATGGCGGACGGCAGCATCACCATCAAGGAGCGCATCGACCCGGAGACGGGGAAGCCCCGGGCCGTGGACCTGCCGGACAGCCTCTCCGTGCTGGGACGCATGGAGAACGGCGCACGCCTCACGCTGCGCATGAGCACCGTCACGCACGCCCCGGCACAGCCCAACGGCATCGCGATCTACGGCACCAAGGCGACGCTGCACTGGTGGCAGGGCGAACGTATGGCCCTCGCACCGCTGGGCGAGGAGCCCCAGCCCATCGAGCCCGACCCCGGCACCGCCTTCGAATGGAACGTGGAGCAGGACTTCATCGACTCCATCCGCGACGGCAAGCCAGTCACGCTGACCAGCTTCGAAGACGGCGTCCGCTACATGCAGGCCACAGAGGCCATCTTCCACTCGATCCACGAGGGCCGACTGGTCGCGCTTAGCGAGATCTAATCACGCGAGCGGATCGACCACCTCGAGGAACGGGAAGCGGGCGAAGTCACCGTCATGCGTGACGATGCGCCGAATGCCGTGCTCGCGCATGAGCACGGCCGTGCGCAGGTCGAACATGAGGTTGCCGGAGAGGTCGGGGACTTCGTCGATGACTTCTCGCAATACATCAAAATGCCTCGCAGTTGGCTCGAGGATTGACAGGGTCGGCGCCGCCATAAAGTCGCTGAGGAAGTTCCACCCCTCGCTCGCAGTGAGTGGCCGCCTGATCGTTCGATGGGTGACAACCCGAAAGAACTCGTAGATGACGCCCCAGGTCAGGTACCAGGGCTCGTCGCCGTTTCCATATCCCTCTAGTAACTCCAGCGCGCGACTCGCCTCCGGAGCATCCCGGTTCGCGGCATATATGAGGATGTTTGCATCGACCACAATCATCTAGTCGTTCGCGTCCAGGAAATCGTGGAGCGCGTTGCGGTCGGAGATATCGACAGGGAACGGCCCCATGTCGAACTGACGGATCTTCACAAGCTTCTGTCGTTTGGGCTTCCCGTTCGCCTCATTCAGCTCACGCCGCAGCGCCTGCTCAACGAGTGCAGACATGGTCACGCCTTCACGCGCGGCACGCTCTTTCACGCGTCGCATGAGCTGTTGATCGATTGTGAGGGTCGTCTTCGCCTTCATATGGAAAACCATACACCCCGTGTCGGCGCCCTGCCTACATCACTGAGCCCGATTCGCCCGTCCACTTAGGCGGGCGCTTCTCCGCAAACGCGCGAGGCCCCTCGACGCGGTCGGCGGAGGCCATGTGGCGCTTGAGCCAGTCGTAATCCGTATGCATCGCCTCACGCAGCGGCATGCCGAGGCCCTGCAGGGCCGCCTGCTTCGTGCCACGCACCGATAGCGGTGCGCACGCGAGGATCTCGTTCGCCCAGCGCTCCGCGGCCTCCATCAGCTGCGCGTGCGGAACCACCTCGTTCACCAGTCCATGGTGCAACGCGGTGGCAGCGTCCATGTGCTGGCCGGTGAGGAGCATCCCCATCGCGACCTTCTGCGGCAACATCCGCACGAGGCGATGGATGCCGCCGGCCGCCGCATACAGCCCGACGCGTGGCTCCGGCAGGCCGAAGCGCGCGTGCTCGGACGCCACGATGATGTCGCACGCGAGCGCGATCTCGAAGCCACCACCCAGCGCATAGCCGTTCACCGCCGCGATGATCGGCTTCTCGAGGTCCCAACGATCAGTGTTCCCACCGAAGCCGAGCTCCAGCCCCGCGCTGGATACGCCGGTCTCGGCCGTCGACTTCAGGTCATTGCCCGCACAGAATGCGCGGTCGCCAGCGCCGGTGACGATCGCTACCCAGACATCGTCATCGGCGGCAAACTCGTCCCAGATCGCGGCCATCTCCGCGGAGGCGGCAGGGTGCAGCGCATTCATGACTTCCGGGCGGTTGATCGTCACGGTCGCGATACGCCCGTGGGTCTCGTACAGGGCATACTGGTACGTCATGATGGGCTCCCGGTGCTGCTCGACGGGCGCGATGCTACCACGCGCGTCCTGAGAGCCAGCGCCGAGCCGAGACAACAGAGACGTGGCTCCGTACGGGGCTGTCGTGATGAGGGGGATGCATGGGGTTCAGCGTTGATTCACGCGATCACAATCCCTGGTCGCCGGCCGCGCTGGTGTACCGATTCGTCGTCAACGGCCTCGGACTGCTCGCGGCGGCGTATATCGTCCCGGGAATCGAGTTTGGCGATTGGGCCTCGCTGGCGGCGGTGACCGCGATCTTCGCACTGGTGAATCTGCTGCTACGCCCACTGGCGTTCATGGTCGGGTTCTGCCTGATCGTGCTCACCCTCGGGCTCTTCGCCCTGATCATCAACACAGCGCTCCTGGGCCTCACCGCCTGGATCGCCGGGGAACTCAACCTCGATTTCACCGTCGATGGATTCTGGGCCGCCTTCTTCGGCGCCCTGATCGTGTCGCTGGTCTCCCTCTTCGCAACGATGAGCGTGCGGATGACCCGCATCTAGCGCGCGCACCAGTCGTTGGCTCATGCCAGCTCAGCCTTGCGCCGCGGCGAGGTCCCGTGTCAGCGTTGATGCGAGGCATGGGCGGCGGGAAGGAAACGTGGCATGAGCCCGGTCGAGCACTTGAACCCGGAGGGGATGCACCACAACCCCGCCTTCTCACAGGCGGTGGTGGTGACCGGTCCCCACCGCACGATCTACGTCGGGGGTCAGTACGCCGTCGATGTGCACGGCGAGATCGTGGGACCCGGCGACATTGGCGTGCAGACACGCCAGGCGCTCGCGAATCTCCAGCGCGCACTGGCAGCGGGCGGCGCGGACCTCGAGCACATCGTGAGGTGGCATGTATCCGTCGTCCAGGGCCAACCGCTGGAACCGGGATTCGAAGCATTCCAGGAGGCCTGGGGCGACCGCCCGCACACCCCCGCCATCACCATGGCCTACGTCGCCGGCCTCGCCCACCCTGACTTCCTCGTCGAGATCGACGCGATTGCGGTGGTGCCCGAATGACCGCCCCGCGTGACCACGCCACCCTTCGACGCCCGGTCCAGCCGATGCCCAGTTTCGTGTGCCAGGCGCTGGAGGCCAACGAGCTCTTCGATGCCTACCGTGAGCGGCCGCCGTATCAGCAGAACGACTACCTCGGCTGGATCAATCGCGCGAAGCGGGATCACACAAAGGAACGCCGGCTGGCGCAGATGCTGGATGAGCTGAAACGCGGCGACGTCTACATGAACATGGCGTGGCGACCGCGACGGTCAGGCGGTCGCGGGACTGCACGCTGATGGCGCCAGTACCGGTGGCATTGCAGTGGAGCGGTGGCAAAGATGCAGCGCATGCGCTCGGGCGGCTGCTGAGTGACGATCGATATGAGGTCCGTTGCCTGGTCAGCCTGGTAACTGGCGCGCCGATGGAATCGTCCGTGCACGCGCTACCAGTCCATCTCCTGGAAGCGCAGGCTGATGCTATCGGCTTACCGTTGCACACCGTGGCGATTGCCGGACCAGACCTCGAAGGGTACGCCGAGGTGATGGTTGAAGCGATGCAACGCCTGCGGGGAACAGGGATCCGGGCTATCGCCTTCGGCGATCTGGAGCATTCCGGTGCGTTAGCGTACCGCCAGGAACTGTTCGCGCCGTTGGGAATGACGATCATCGAACCCCTTTGGGGCATGACCTCCCCCGAGTGTATGGAGAGGTTTCTCTGCTCCGGGATCGATGCAGTCACCGTCGTGGTCAACGCTAGCGTGCTGAGCCGCAAGCACCTGGGCGTGCCGCTTGACGAAGCATTCGTTGCCGGGCTACCCGCCACCTGCGATGTCAGCGGGGAATTGGGCGAATACCACACCTTCGTTTGGAACGCGCCATACTTTCGTCACCCGGTCCGCTTCTCCGTCGGAGACACCATATGCATCGAACGCCATATCGGCACCACCGACGGGATCAAGACCTTCACCTATTGGCAGTTGCGCCTTGACTAGAGGGTGCGTGGCACTCTGGGCTCCCATCCCTCGCCTCGACGAGTCGGGGACGCGACATTCTCCCGAGGAGCTTCGTCAGGTGACCTCGATCGTCGTGGTCAGCCGCGTCTCTGCGCAGTCCACGTCCAGCACCCCGGTCCCCGGGCGCGTGCTCGCCCCGATCCGCCACGTCCATTCCGCCTCGCCACCAAACACGAGCGTCTCGCCGAGGCCCTGCGCACCGCTCGATGATCCCGCCGGGGTGGTGTAGCTGAGCGTGCAACTCGAGGCCCCATCGACGGCGACCACCAGCCGGGCCTCGCCGCCCGTCTCCACCGGGCTCGTCAGCGTCACCACCTCAATGAGCACGAAGTCTTCATCCAGCACGCAGGCCGACCACAGGCCACGCCCCGCCTCACGCGCCTCCCTCTGCAGCTCCAGGAAGCGGTCGATGTAGCGGAGGTCCGGCGGAAAGGTGGCGACCTGCGCATAGCCCTCGGAGAGCAGCAGCTCGTTCACCATCGTGCCGTCTTCCAGGTACACGTAGCGCAGGAGACGGCCGAAGCGGTCCGTCTCGGAGACATCGCGTTCCAGCTCCACCACCGTGCCGAGCGGCAGCAGCTCCTTCACGAACTCACTCGCCTCCTTGCCGTAGCAATCCGACCGGCCGTGCACCTCGGGCGTGTCGATAAGCACGAGGCGCACGCGGTAGGTCTCCCCGTCGATCTCGACATCGATGGTGTCGCCATCAACGACGTTCGTGACGCGGATGCGGTCATCGTCCGGCATCGCGGTCACCGTGGCGGGAGGCGAAGCGGTCGATGTGACTCCACCCGTCTCCAACTCGCACGCGGCAACCAGCCAGAGCAGGGCGACGAGTACGAGGGCGGTCAGCCTCATGAGCATCCGGTTCTCCACCCATCGTTCGAGCGTTCGCGCACCCGGTTGGAACCAATCCGGGATGTCTGGCGTTCTTCACACGTGGCCGCGTGGCGCGGAGCCTGTCCCCGCAGCACCGGGCAACGCGACGATAGCCACGACCGAGGGTACGCGAGCATAGCGATGTGCTCGCGTACCCTCTTGGCATGCAAACCGATCAGCACGACGACCACGCGCCAGCAGAGCGCACCCCGGAAGCGCTCTTCGAGGCAGGCGCGGACCGCGCCGCCTACGTGCAGGAGATGTTCGGCGAGATCACGCCGCGCTACGACCTGGTGAACCGCCTGATGACGCTGGGCCGCGACCAGTCGTGGCGGCGCTGGGCGGCGGAGGCCATCGTCCGCCCCGGCGACGATGTCGTCGATGCGGGCACGGGAACCGGCGACCTCGCCTTCGCATGCCTCGATGCCGGCGCGCGCCGGGTGGTCGGTCTCGACTTTGCCGCCCCCATGGTGGTGCAGGCCCGGCAGAAGGCAGTTTCACGGTCAGATCGGGACTCAGTGGTCTTCGGGGTCGGTGATGCGACCCGGCTGCCGCTGCCGGACGAGAGCGTGGACGCCTGGTGCGCGGGCTTCGTGGTGCGCAACATCCCCGATCTCCCCGAAGCGCTACACGAGGCACTCCGGGTGCTCCGGCCCGGCGGCCGCCTCGCGGTGCTGGAGGTGCCGAAGATGGAGCGAGGCGTGCTCCGACCCTTCGCGCGCATCCACTTCAACCAGGTCGTGCCCCGGCTCGGTCGCGTCATCTCGGGCCACCGCGACGCCTACACCTACCTGCCAGTCTCAGTGGACCACTTCTACACGCCACCAGAGTTCACGCGGCTCCTGCGCGAGACGGGGTTCGAGGTCATGCAGGTGCGCATGCTAATGCTCGGCACGGTGGCGCTGCATGTCGCACGGAAGCCGCTGGCGCACACACCTTAGAGGCGCCGTTGTCGGGCGCCGGTCTGGCTAGTCTCCCGCCGAGAGTTCCGCAACCGTGCTCGGCAAGCCGTCGTCCAGGAACACCACCGCGACCATATCCGGGAGCACCGGATTCGGCTCGGTGACGGTGGCCACCGGGCGGATCTCACCACTCTCCTCGAACCGGATACGGTAAGCGCCTGCGGCCAGTGAGCCGGTCTCATCGTGAACGCGCAGGTGCTCAATGGCGCCCGCCGGGGGACCGCCAGGAGCATCCGGCGAGGTGTCGTGCAGGTGCAATTGACCGCGTGCCACCACCGTCTCCCCATCGTCCAGGAGCAACTCCACCCATCCAGCGTTTCCCCCACGCACCGGGAGCAGTGCGCCGATCATCGCTGAGCGCGCCTCGGTCTCGGAGGCGCTGACGTCATGACCCAGTTCGTCCTGCAAGAGCTGGGTTAACTGCCCCACGTCCAGACCCACGGACGTCACAGCCTCCTCGGCCAGGTCCGGCCACGCCGTGCGAATGGCATCGTGCAGCCGTGTCCGCAGCATCTCTTCGGTTCCGTTCATCTGGTGCCTGCCTTGCCCTCAGCCGGAGCTTCAACCGGCAATCGCATCGGGCGACATCGCCGGGCGCGTCATCTGCTCACTCAGTCGTTGTCGTTTCGTCCAGTGGCTCCGCGCTGAAGTCAGTGTATGGGCGGTCCTCGACGCATCAGTAACAACGCCGGACCTGGGGATTGCAATCCCCTCGCACGATATGGCAACGCGACAGGAATCAAGCCGCAGTGAATCCACACCGAGCCGTCCCGTCTGCATTCCCGCTGCGCGCTGACGAGGTTCCCGCGTACGTTGCCGGGCGGGACGCCCTGTGCATCGCCTGACCAGTCACGCATCGCTGATGAGTTGCGATGCAACTGCAACGAGAGGTGCCGCGCGCCATTACGCTGCCGCGATGGGTCCTTGGATACTGTGCAAGTACAGCCTGCTGCACTGTGGTTTCGACCGGAGTAGCAGATAGGCCGGAGCCCGGCGGAAGTTGTGCCGCCCTCACTGTCCGCCGGGCTCCGCAACACCCCGTCCCGCGCGACGCCACCCTGCGCGAGGCATCACGTGCGGAGGCAGCGCGCACTGGGCGCGAGGAAGCAGCAGCGTGAAGACGCAGCCGATGTTCCCCCTTTCCTCTCACATGCCCCGACTCGACTGGCGCACGCCCGCGTCAGTCCTCGCTTCCTCAGGACGCGCCACACGGGGGACCTCCCGACCGCATGGGATCCGCGGAGCATCTCCGAGTGCGAGCGCAGACGGGCGCGCCGGCAGCCTCAGCCGAATCGTGCAGGCGCCAGAACGCCGCGCGGGGATCGACGGTCGCGCGAGTCGCACCCCGGCTCCATCGGACACGCAGACACACCGCACACCATCCGGTCCCGGCGCTCACGTTGATGTCATGGTCGTGGACGACGACGACGCCGTGCGCCGCCTGGTGCGCGCGACACTCATGGACGACGGGCTCTCCGTCGCCACTGCAGCGGACGGACGCGAGGCCCTGGAGGCGGTGGAAGGCAGCCCGCCCCGAGTAATCATCATCGACCTGGAGATGCCGGTCATGGACGGGCGCGAACTGATCGCCGCGCTCCGGGAGCGCAAGGTGCGAACGGCGATCGTGCTCCTCAGCGCCCACGGCGCGCGACGCGCCGGCCGCGAACTGAACATTGAAGCCGTGATCGAAAAGCCCTTCGATCCTCAGGACCTGCTCGACCAGGTCAGGCGCGCGTCTTCCCCGTAACGCCGGCGCCCCTGCTCCGGCGCCACGTTCGGCAGCCAGAACCGGAACTCGGTCCCCTCGCCCACCTCGCTCGTGAACGTCAACGTCGCGCCCAGGTGCTCCGCCAGCTGCTTCGCGATGTGCAGCCCCAGCCCGAGTCCGTGGCGCGCGGTTGCCGTGTGCGCCCGGAAGAAGCGATCGAAGATAAACGGCTGATCGTCAGGCGCGATGCCTTCACCGTGGTCCCCCACATAGATGGCGACACCGCCATGCTCCTCGCGTACCGCCACACGAATCTCCGGTGGTGACCCGCCGTACTTGGCGGCGTTATCCAGGAGGTTGCCCACAATCTGACGCACCCGCTGTTCGTCAGAGGGCACAGCGATCTCGTCATCCTCAAGGCGTTCGATGGTAATGAGCGCATCCGGCCGGCGCTGACGGAGGATATCCACCTCTTCGTCCACGAGCGCACTGAGCTCCACGGGGAGGAACTCCAGCTCAAGGATGTTCGCATCCAGGCGAGACATGTCCAGGAACAGCGCCACGGTGTCGCGCATCCGCTCCGCTTCCTGATTCAGCGTCTCGATCTCCTCGCGCGTGTCGGCATCCACCTGCAGCCGGCCGGCTTCGACACCACGTCGCAGGCGCCGGCTGAAGCCCAGCAGGCTGGTGAGTGGGGTGCGCAACTCATGCGAGGCGAGAGCCAGGAACTCCTCCTGCTGACGCTCCCGCTCCAGGCGCTCCGTCAGATCCTGGAACACCAGCACCGTGGCGTACGGCTCCATCCGCCCGGACGGCGTCCGGAAGATCAGCGGTGCGCAGCTCACCTCAAAGACGGTCGTTTCCCCATCCCCGCGCACCAGCGGCACCTCACCAATGAACGCCTCATCGCACATGATCGAGTCGTACAGGCTCATGCCGGTGGGGGGAGTGGAGGTAGCTGTGCTGCCATTGCCTGCTCGCTCGTCATCTGCCGTCGGGGGCAGGAACCGATGGCTATGACTCCCCAGCAGTTCACTCTGCGGATAGCCCAGCATCTCCGCCGCCGCCGGGTTCGCGTACTCCACGACCTGCTGCCGATCGAGCTCCAGCACGCCGAAGCCGGTCGCCTCCACCATACCGGCGAACCGCGAGCCGGCCCGCTCACGCTCCACCTGCAGGCGCCGGCGCGCCAACTCGACCACCAGCAGGCTGAGCACCGTGGCCGCTCCCAGCAGCGAGCCGCCCACGCCGAGAATGAACTCGAACGTGGAGATCTGCCGGCTCCGGTCACGCAGGTGGTCACCGTCACTGTCCAGGCGATTCTGCAGGGTTGCGACGCTCGCCGAGACCTCGTCCATCACCATCACGCCACGCCCAACCAGGAAGGCGCGCGCCGCATTCTCATTACCCGCGAGCGCCGCCTCCAACCCGGCATCAGCCACATCCGCCGCTTCGTCGGTATGGACCAGCAGTGCCGCCACGTCCTCCTCGTACGGCGTGTTGCGGGAGGCCGAAGTCAGGAGGGCGCGGGAAGCGGTGTAGCGCGTGGTGGCCCGCTCATACGCGTTCATGTTGGACTCGCCCACCAGCGTGACGCGGGTCGCCTCGTTCACCAGCTTGACGATATCCACATGCACGCGCGCCAGGCGGATGGACACTGGGTCCACCTCACCGGAGACCCGCTCCAGCGATCGATCCGCGGTCTGACCCAGGATCAGCAGCACAATCGGTACAACGATGAGCGCCGCCCCAATGACACCAATCGCGACCAGCAGCGTGGCCGGGTGCGTCCGCTCGTGCCACGCAAGCGCAGCGCCGTCCCGCTCGGGATCGGGGGGCGGGGACGACCGACGCACTGACATGGCTCGTCCTGCTCTGGCACATTCGCGCCTGAGGCGACACTTCACGTTGGTGACGGTTTATCGTACACATGACAGCAGTGCCAAACAGCAACGTGAGCCGCCCGGTGTGCTCCCACGCACTGGCTCCCGATCAAGCGCCAGCTGCAGGGCAGCGTTGGAGACTCTGCGATGAACGATTCCTCAGCCGTGATCCTCGTCGCTGACGACGACCCCAGCATCGTGACACTCGTGCGGATGCAGCTCTCCGAAGACGGATTCCAGGTACTCACCGCCCACACGGGCGAAGACGCACTGCTGATCCACGAGCAACAGGAACCTGACCTGGTCGTGCTGGACCTGACCCTCCCCGGCATCTCCGGCTACGACGTCATGCGCACCATCCAGGAGCGCTCCACTACCCCCATCGTCCTCCTCACGGCCCGCAGCAACGAGGCTGACAAGGTGCGCGGTCTGGACCTGGGCGCGGATGATTACCTCGCCAAGCCGTTCAACCCGGAGGAGCTCACCGCCCGCGTCCGCGCCGTCCTCAGACGCACGCAGCAGCCGGAGGAGACTGAGCAGGGCGTGGTGACCGTCCGCGACCTGGAAATCGACCTCGAACGCCGGCTGGTGACCCGCGACGATGAGGTGATCGCCCTCACCCGCACGGAATGGAACCTGCTGCAGGCGCTGGTCGAGCACCGCGGCAAGGTGATGCTGAACGGCGAGATCCTGACCAAGGTATGGGGTCCCGAATACTACGATGATCTGCAGTACCTGCGCGTCTGGGTCTCCCGCCTGCGCCGCAAGCTGGAACCGGACCGCCCGGAGGAGTCGGTGATCCGCACCTACCCCGGCATGGGCTACATGCTGGAAGCCGCCGCCGAGGAGGAAACGCAGCAGGAACCGGTCCCCGACGGGGCATCGTGATCGGTATCGAGTGATGGGTACAGGTGACGGGTACAGGTGATGGGTGAGGACTTCCGCGCCGCCGAGCAACGTCTCAGCCACCTGATGGCGGACGAGCTCCCCCAGGGCATGGCGAAACACACCAACCGGGTCGTCACGCTCGCCAACACCCTCGCAGAACGCCACCGCCTCAACGCCCCGCTCGCCCGGCTCATGGCGCAGGGACACGACCTGGTACGCCACGTCCCACCCGCTGAGCTCCTCGCGCGTGCGGAGGCGCGAGGGCTGGCGATCGACCCGGTAGAGCGAGAAGCCGCCGTGATCCTCCACGGCCCCATCGGCGCCATCGAGCTGATGGAACGCATGGATATCAACGAGCCAGACGTCCTCTTCGCCATCCGCTGGCACACCACCGGCCACCCGTCGTACACCCCGGAGGCCTGGGCGATGTTCGTGGCGGACAAGGTGGAGCCGCGCAAAGTGAGGCGCTGGCCCGCCCTCGAGGAGGTCCGCAACCTGGCGGATCACTCGCTCGAACAGGCAGCGCTCCGCTACCTCGACCTCCGCCTGGACGAAGCCATCCGCGACGGCCTCCAGGTCCACCCAATGGCCACCCTCACCCGTAACCACCTGCTGCGTGAGCTGAAGTAGCCCCGCCCCCCTCCCACCCTCGGCCTCCCGTCTGGCCTCCCC
>JBJHDC010000053.1:0-9349 GCA_050486345.1 Dehalococcoidia bacterium
CCGTGCGATCCGGAGCGCGGGTCTCCATGCCCGGGATGATGGACACGATCCTCAACCTCGGCTTGAACGATGAGACTGCCGCTGGTCTCGCGGAGCGGTCTGGGAACCCCCGGTTTGCCTACGACTCTTACCGCCGCTTCGTGCAGATGTACGGCGACGTGGTGCTGGGCGTCTCCCGCGCGGACGACACCGAGGAAGACCCGTTCGAGGCGCTCCTCAACGAGAAGAAGCACGACCGCGGCGTCATCATCGACACCGACCTGGACGCCGATGCGCTGCGCGAGCTGGTGGGCGAGTACAAGGCCCTGGTGCAGGAGCGCACGGGTGCGCCGTTCCCGGAGGACCCCTGGCAGCAGTTGTGGGGCGCCATCGGCGCAGTCTTCGACTCGTGGGAAACGCCGCGCGCCGTCTTCTACCGGGAGATGAACGGCTACCCCAGCTCGTGGGGGACCGCCGTCAACGTACAGGCGATGGTCTTCGGCAACCTGGGTGACGATTGCGCCACGGGCGTCCTGTTCACGCGCCACCCCTCCACCGGCGAGCGACGCATCTTCGGTGAGTTCCTCGTGAACGCGCAGGGTGAAGACGTGGTGGCTGGTACGCGCACCCCGCAGTCGATCGCGAAGGCCGGACGCCTCCCGGACGACCCGCCGTCACTCGAGGAGTCCATGCCCGAGGTCTACCGGCAGATCGCCGAGTCGTGTGACAACCTGGAGCGGCACTTCCAGGACATGCAGGACATCGAGTTCACCGTCCAGCAGCGAAAGCTCTGGATCCTGCAGACGCGCAGCGGCAAGCGATCCGGCCAGGCGATGGTGAAGATTGCCGTCGACATGGTGGAGGAGGGCCTGATCGACCAGACGGAGGCCCTGCGGCGGATGGACCCTGACCAGCTCAACGAGCTGCTCCACCCCGTCTTCGACCAGGCATCCGCCACCTACGAGCAGCGAACCGTGATCGCCACCGGCCTCGGCGCATCGCCGGGGGCAGCCGTGGGGCGCGTGGTGTTCACCTCGGGCGATGCGGTGCAGTGGGCGGAGCGTGGCGAGGACGTCATCCTCGTGCGCGACGAGACCAGCCCCGAGGACATCGAAGGCATGAAGGATGCGCGCGCCATCCTGACGGCGCGCGGCGGCATGACCAGCCACGCGGCGGTTGTGGCGCGCGGCATGGGCAAGTGCTGCGTGACCGGGTGCAGTGCGCTGGAGCTGGACTACCCGAACCGCCAGTTCAGCGTGGACGTGCCGGGGCACGGACCCATGACGGTGAGCGAGGGCGACACGATCTCCGTGGATGGCACCACCGGCGAGGTAATCCTCGACGCGCTGCCGCTCGCCGAAGCGGTGTTCCCGCCCGAGTACGAGCGGCTCATGACGTGGGTGGATGAGCGCCGGCGCCTGCGGGTGCGCGCGAACGCCGACACGCCCGACGACGCGGAGCGCGCGCGGAACTTTGGTGCGGAAGGCATTGGTTTGTGTCGCACGGAGCACATGTTCTTCGGCACGGACCGCATCCTCGCCGTACGGCAGATGATTCTCTCGCGCACGGAGGAGGAGCGTCGCGAGGCGCTCGAGAAGATCCTGCCGTTCCAACGCGATGACTTCCTGGGCATTCTGCGCGCGATGGCTGGCTACCCGGTCACGATTCGCCTGCTGGACCCGCCGCTGCACGAGTTCCTGCCGCACAGCAAGTCGGAAATCGAAGAGCTCGCGGCCTCGCTCGGTCTCACCGCGGACGATGTCGCCCGGCGCGTCGAGTCACTGCGTGAGTTCAACCCCATGCTCGGTCACCGCGGTGTCCGCCTGGCGATCACCTACCCGGAGATCTACGAGGTCCAGGTGCGCGCGATCATCGAGGCGGCCTGCCAGCTGGAGCGGGAGGGGCTACACGTAGAGCCCGAGATCATGATCCCGCTGGTCGGCATCGAGACCGAACTCGAGCAGCTGCGCGAGCTCACCGAGGCCACAGCTGAGCGGGTGTTCGAGGAATGTGGCGCGCGTGTCCCCTACACCGTGGGCACGATGATCGAGCTGCCTCGGGCGTGCGTGGTCGCGGACCGCATCGCGGAACACGCTGACTTCTTCTCCTTCGGCACGAACGACCTCACGCAGACCACCTTCGGCCTGTCGCGAGACGACGCGGGGCGGTTCCTGCCCGCGTACGTGAAGCAGCAGATCCTGCCGAATGACCCGTTCGTGGTCCTCGATCAGGACGGAGTGGGCGGTCTGGTCAAGCTGGGTATCGAACGCGGTCGGAGCACGAAGCCGGACCTGAAGGTGGGCATCTGTGGCGAGCACGGGGGCGAGCCGTCCTCGGTGGCCTTCTGCCACCGGGCTGACCTCAACTACGTCTCCTGCAGCCCCTACCGCGTCCCCATCGCCCGCCTCGCAGCTGCGCAGGCGGCGCTTGAGGCGGAGTAGGCGCTCAACGAAAACGGCGCCGGTCATGCCGGCGCCGTTTCCAAACCCCGCCGCACGGGGAGTGGACGTGGAGCTTACTCGACGGTGACGGTCTTGGCGAGGTTGCGTGGCTGGTCAACGTCTGCGCCTCGGCTGGTCGCGATGTAGTAGGCGAAGAGCTGGAGCGGCACCACGGTGATGATCGGTGCGAGCATCGGATCGATCTCGGGTAGCGTGAACACGTCCGTCGCGAGGTCGTCCAGGCTGGCATCGCCGTGCGAGACGATGGCGATCACCGGCCCGCGGCGGGCACGGATCTGTTCGATGTTCGAGCGCATCTTGTCGTACACATCATCGCGAGGGGCGATGGCGAGCGTGGGCATGTCCTCGTCGATGAGCGCGATCGGGCCATGCTTCATCTGGCCGGCAGAGTAGCCCTCGGCATGGATGTAAGCGACTTCCTTCAGCTTGAGCGCACCCTCGAGGGCTACCGCGAACCCCAGGCCGCGGCCCAGGTAGAGGAAGTTCTCGTGGGCTGCGTAGCGTTCCGCGATCGCCTCGATGGCTGAAGCGTGTTCGAGGACCTCGCCGATGGCGGCGGGGAGGTGGAGCGCGGCGCGTACCTGTGCTGCCTCCATGTCTGCATGCTCGCTGCCGCGCACGCGGGCGAGGTGCAGCGCGAGGCCGTGCAGCAGCACCATGGAGGCGACCATGGTCTTGGTGCTGGCGACCGCGATCTCCGGGCCGACGCGCATCAGGAGCGTTGCGTCCGCCACGCGGGTGGTCTGGGCGCCGGGCGTGTTGCAGAGCGTGATCTGGAGGCATCCGGCGCGGCGAGCCTCGTCCATGGCCGCCAGTGTGTCCACCGTTTCACCCGATTGGGAGATCGAGATCACCAGCGTGTGCTCGTCCAGCACCGGCTGACGGTAGCGGAACTCGGCGGCGTCATCGACCTCCGCGGGTAGCCCGGCGAACCGCTCGAAGTAGTAGCGGCCCACCATGGCGGAGTAGACCGAGGTGCCCATGCCGATCAGCACGACGCGTCGGAGCCTCTGGAGCCGCTCGGCCGGGATGCGGATCTCATCCGCCAGGTCAATTCCCAGTGGATCCGCCTGATAGCGCCCGCGCATTGCGTTGAGCACAGCGTCTGGCTGCTCGTGGATCTCCTTGAGCATGAAGTGCTTGTACGGGCCCTTCACGGCGGCGACCGGGTCATACGGGAGCGTCTCGACCGGCTTTTCGATGCTGCGGCCGGCCTCATCGATGATCACGACGTCGGTTGCGGTCACATCGACGAACTCGCCGGGCTCGATGAACGTCACGCGCCGAGTGTGCGGGAGCAGCGCGCCGAGGTCGGACGCGACCAGGTGCTCGCCCTCGCCGAAGCCGACGACGATGCCCCCCGCGTTTCCGACGCGTGCCGCGACGATGCGGCCCGGCTGTTCGATGTCCACCGCCACGATCGAGTACGCGCCCTGCGCTTCTGCCGCAACCTCTCGGAGAGCGTCGAGCAGGTCGGTGCCGCGTTCGACGGAGGTGGCGAGCATGTGCGCGAGGACCTCAGTGTCGGTGTCCGAGCGGAAGGGGCCACGAGCGTAGCGTGTACGCAGTTCGGCGAAGTTCTCGATGATGCCGTTGTGTACGACGGCGACACGGCCGTCCGGATCCAACTGGGGGTGCGCGTTACGGTCGCTTGGCTCGCCGTGGGTCGCCCAGCGCGTGTGGCCGATGCCGCACGTTGCGGGGGGCATGGAGCCCTCGACACGCTGCGCGAGGGCATCGAGCTTGCCGGTGGCGTGTTGGACGTAGAGGTTGCGGGAGCCATCGAACAGCGCGATACCGGCCGAATCGTAGCCGCGGTACTCCAGGCGGCGGAGGCCGTCCAGGATGATGGCGCCGGCGGGGCGGCTGCCGGTGTAGCCAATAATGCCGCACACGTACGTCTCCGGTCTCTGTCCCCGCCCCGTGGATGCAACCGTTCCAGAATAGCGCAGGATGCTCGTGAGCACGCGGCAGGCATCGGGCATGGGTGGAACGCAGGAGCGCCGCCCATTGGGCGGCGCTCCGTTCGATTACCAACGACCGGTGGTGGTCATGCAGCGCCTAGCGCGGCTCGTATACCGCGAAGCACTTGTTCGAGTTCATGGTGTAGGACTCGATGTAGTTGTGGTAGGTCGGGGTCTTGTGACCCAGTGCCTCCATCGCGCCCATGAACGTCCACCAGTTGCGGACCTCCTGCTGACCGGAGTCAGCGACCTGCTCGTTGCTGATGCTCCGCCAGTAGTCGTAGTCACCCGCGACCAGTGCGTCGTACAGCTTGCGGTCCGCTTCCACGTCCGGGAAGAGGAAATGGGTCTTCGGCGTGAGGAAGGCGTGTGACCAGCTGGAGGACGCGATGACCGCCACGCGCCACGGGCTGCGCTCGAGGACGCGTGCCACGGCGGCACCGACCTCCATGCAGCGCTCCGGGGTAGGGCCCTCCGGGTCCAGGTCAACCTCGCTCGGGTCTTCGTCCACGGGGAAGGTCCCGCCGCGGTTGACGATCACCCGGCTGCCGTAGCAGTTCACCTGGAAGGCGATCGAGGGGTAGTCAAAGCCGGTGCGGTTCCAGTCCAGGAACATGACCGTGTTGAGGAACGCGTGCGCCCAGCCGCTGTGGTGCAGCGGTCGGTAGGCGTAGGCGATGTCGATCTTCTCTTCGATCAGCCCCTGGGCCAGGAACTTCGCGGCCTCCCGCTTGCCCTTGATCTTGAAGAGCGTGTCCTTGGACTCGTCCCACGGATTCGGCGGCGGCTCCTGACCATCCTGGAGGGTGAACTGCGACATCGGCGCGTTCGGATCCACCAGGTCGCGCTCACCGTGGTAGGGGTAGATCTCCATGTCGTCGTAAGCCAGCACGCAGAACGGAGGAATGATGTCCTCCTTGAAGTTCTCGTACTGATCGTCGCCCCAGATCAGGACGAAGTCCGGGTTGAACTCGTCCAAGCGGTGGCGGAGGATCTTGCACTCCTCGACGAAGCGCTCCTTGTGGCGACGGTGGCCCTCCCGGCCTTCGTCCTCGCCGAACTCCCGAACCGCACCCTCGGGCCAGTTCGCCGGGTCCTTCGCCTCATCGGGGATGTCAGGCCGGTTGAGGACGTTGGCCAGTCCGGCCGGCCCCCCGGAGATGACCCGCATCCCGGGGTAGTGGCTCATCCCGAGCCCCAGAATCTCACCCATCTTCAAGACCCCTTCAAATTGAACGGCGCGCAAACTCTGCCGTGCGCGTCACGTTGTGGAGTTGGGGCGAGTGTCCTCTCGCCATCTGACGTTGTCAAGGAATCCCAGTATCGATCTGGTTATACGTCGTCATCGCCGCGCTGGCCGCGGAGGAAACGCTCCAGGTCACTGATGAGCTCGCCGGATGACGGTAGCTCCTCGCTGCCCGGCACCATGTCCGCATCTTCCGCGCCCGGTGGGAGCGCAGGGCGGTTGGCGTCAAATTGCTCCTCCAACTGGCGTACGTACGCGGCGGCATCACCGGACTCGGTGAGCACCTCCTCGACCTGCTCGTCGAAGTCACGTGCCTCCTCGGTCAGTTCATCCACCGGGGTATTCGTCTCGAAGGCGCGGTTCACGAGGCGGACGAGGGAGACAGCGATGTGCGGGTTGGGGCCCACGCTGATGTAGTGAGGCGCCATCACCCAGAGGCTGGCGTTGCGCCACCCGAGGCTGCGCAGGTGCAGGTTGAGCACTCCCACGATCCCGGTCTGCCCCTGGTAGCGGGAACCGGGCGCCTGCAACCCGAACAAGGTCTCGAAATCCGGGTGCGAGGCGGAGAGGACCACCGGCGAGGGGCGTGTATGCGGGACTGAGGAGGGCTGCGCCCCCACGGTGACGCTCATCGTGGAGCCAGTTTCTTCGAGGACCGACTGAATCGCGCGGGTGAAGGTCTTCCACCCCAGATGGGGCTCGGTCCCGGTGAAGAGTACGAAATCACGCTCGCTACCCGGCGGTGAGGCGACATAGAAACGGTTCTCCGGCCAGTCGATGATTCGCTGGCCGTCCTCGACCCGCACGTGCGGGCGCTGCACGGTGAAATCGAAGAAGGGCTCAGAGTCGATCTCCGCGAGCGGCTCA
This sequence comes from Dehalococcoidia bacterium, assembly GCA_050486345.1. Classification (GTDB taxonomy): domain Bacteria; phylum Chloroflexota; class Dehalococcoidia; order UBA2979; family UBA2979; genus JBJHDC01. The sequence continues at coordinate 6,519 of JBJHDC010000053.1, forward strand.
GCCTCCCACTGATCCACCAGGTAGTGGATCGCGTGCACCGCAGCGCCGTTGTTGTCTGTGAAGCCGCTGACGGCCGCCAGGAATACGGGGTCGCGTAGTGGCTGGACCTCCCGCAGTGCCCGGATTGCCTCGTGCATCACTCGCCATCTCCGTCCGGTGCGGTGCGAGACCGCACGCGTGCTCCGCTCTCGTCGGTGCGAATCATGTGCAAGGGTAGCGTACCGCCGCCTGTGCGAACGGGCGAAGCGGGATGCGCATCGCGCCGCCCGCTCCTGGCCCCGCCTCGCTTCGAGGGATTCGCCGCTAGATCTGCGAGAACCCGGTGCCGGGGTGATCGACGCCCGTTCCGCGACCTTCGTCAATCCATCCGAATTCTCTGAGGATCGCCTGGCTGTAGGTGACCCGGCCGGTCACCTGGTCCACGGGCTCGCTTGCCAACAACAGCGCCGCGCGGGCCATGAAGTCCGGCGACTCACCTCGAGGGTCGTCCATACCACTCATCAGTTCGTGGAAGACCGTGCCGGGTGTGGGTACCGTCTGGGACGGCGAGACGCACGTCACGGAGATACCGAATTCGTAGACTTCTTCCGCGAGGCCCTGGGTGAAGCGTTCGAGTGCCGCTTTGGTCGCTCCGTACATCGTTCCGCCCCGCGGCTCCGCATCGGGGTACGGTCCGCGGCCGGGGCCGATGGCTGAGGCCGAAGAGATGTTCACGATGGCGCCGGAACGGCGATCGATCATCTCGGGCAGGACAGCCTTGGCGAGCATGAACGGCGCGTGCACGTTCACGGCAAACGAGCGGATCCAGCGGCTGGTGGGGTAATCAACGATCGGGATGTAGTAATTGAGCGCTGCGTTGTTCACGAGGATATCGACGGAGCCGAATGCGTCGCGCGCCTCCTGCACGAGACGCTGGCAGTCGCCTTCCTCGGAGACGTTCGCTTGCACGGCGATGGCGGAGCCACCCGCCTCCCGAATCTGTTCCACCGTGCGAGAGAGTGAGCCCTCCAGCTGGTGGTCGCCCTCGTTCAATGTGCGAGCAGCGCAGACGACGTGAGCGCCCTCCTACGCATAGAGGCGGGCGATTGCTTCCCCGATTCCTCGACTTGCCCCCGTCACGATCGCAACCCTGGCGTCCAGCCTGCCCACGTCGCCTCCTTGCTGTTGCGCGGCAGCCGTCTGTCCCCCTCGTACCGCAGTTGTCAGGTGCGGTGTGCCTGTTTGCTCGCGCCGAGTGTAGACACGTTCGGCGTGCTCTGCCTTGCAACCCTTTACCACTTGCCGCGGTAATGAGACACCCCGCGTCTGTTTGAGAGGAAGCACGGGAGGGAGTCGCGGCCTCCCACCGTTTCACGCTTGCCGAGATTGTCTGAGAGTTACCCACATGGCAGGGTACATGGGTGGATAAGTTCAGCTCCCGGAGGTTCGAGCAGCGACATAACTTTTCAACGCCGTACCGCGAAGTGTTGACATTATTTTCGCTATTGTGCATCAGCAGATGATCGGTTACGGTTCATGTGCTCCCCAGCCAGTATCGCCTCGCTTTGCGAGGGGAGCTGATTATCGACATCCACGGCTTCCTCAACAGGCCACCAGCGCGCAAAGAGCTCATCCGAGCGCGTCGCCATCCCCATCCGCGCCGGGTCCGCTTCGCATCTCTGGCGCAGTTCACGGTAGTGGCGTGGCTGTTTTTCGCGGTCGGGGTCGTGAGCCTCGTTCGCAGCGATGTTGATATCTCCTCGGTGTCCGGGGGGCAACTGTTGGTTCAGGGCAACGTTGTCGCTTCAGACCCGATCAATCGCCAGCAGACGACGAGCACGAGTACGCAGTCTGCTGCTGGAGACGGTCCGGTCAACGCTGTGTCCTCGACCGGTGGTCCGCCGTCGGGTGACTCGGAGGTTCTCGCTGGCGAGACTACCGGCACCGAGGGTGAGTCAGGTCCTGAGACGTCATCCGATACCGGCGGCTCACATCACTCGTCTGAGGGCGAACCATCCGATACCGAGGGGGAGCCCGGTAACGACGGTGGTGATCCGGTTGATGCTGAAGACCTTGCCACCGCGCTCGCGCTGAGCGAGGAGTCCGGCCCGCCGCCCATCTTCCGCACGCACGAGGTCCAGCCTGGCGACACGGTGAGCGAGATCGCAGTCCGGTACGACGTCACGACGCAGGACATCATCTGGAACAACGCTGATGTGTTGGATGACGCGGACCTGCTGGTCGTGGGAGCGACACTTCAGGTCCCGGGCGTCTCAGGCGTTATCCACTCGGTACGACTGGGGGAGACGGTCTCTGGCATCGCCGTTCGCTACGACGCTGAGATCGACGACATCGTGAACTTCGAGGCGAACGAGTTCGACGGCAACGCCGATAACCTGATTGAGGGTTCGATGATCCTCGTACCCGGCGGCCGGGTCATTCCACCCGAGCCGGAGGTGGTGGAGCCGGGGGCGCAAATGCCCGACTGGGTGACCTCCGCGCCCGGCCCAGGTTCTGATTCCGGCCCGGAACCGACCCACGAGCCGGAACCCACCGCCCCACCGGTTGTGGAGCCAGAGGCCCCACGCTGGGTGTGGCCCGCGACGGGTCGGATCACCAGTCGTTTCGGTCCGCGGCATCCGCTGGGCATCGACATCTCGATGGTCGTTGGCACGCCGATCCGGGCCGCGAGTGCCGGGCAGGTGGTCTTCACCGGCGGCAACCGCTGCTGTTCCTACGGCTACCACATCATCATCGAGCACCCGGATGGCTTTGAGACGCTCTACGCGCACCTCAGCAAGTTCGAGGTCCGCAACGGGCAGTGGGTTGAAGCCGGACAGATCATCGGGTCC
>JBJHDC010000053.1:9359-15515 GCA_050486345.1 Dehalococcoidia bacterium
GGCTATTCCACCGGGCCGCACCTGCACTTCGAGATCAAGCGAAACGGCGTGCATCGCGATCCCATGCGTTACCTGCCGTAGCGTCGCACCTCGTACCTCGCGCCACCTGCCACTCCTGATCGCGTAGCATCCTCGACGCGGGGCTCTCGCACGATTGCGACAGCACCGCATACGTGGGCTGAACGTGGGGAGGCATGTATGGCGGCAGGGGACGTAGCGCTGATCACAGGCGGCGGTACCGGCATCGGCAAGGCGGCGGCGCTGGCGCTGGCGCGTGAAGGGTACGCGTTGGTCGTCACGGGGCGCCGCCAGGAGCTGCTGGATGCGACGGTTGCGGAGATCGAGGCGCTGGGCGCTCGAGGCCTGGCTGTCGTCGCCGATGTGGGCAAGCCAGCCGATGTCGACGCGCTCTTCGCGGCGACGCTCGAGGCGTTTGGGCGTCTCGATGTGCTCTTCAACAACGCGGGCATGGGCTCGCCGCCGATCTGCTGGAGGACATTCCCTACGAGACCTGGCAGCAGGTCGTAGATGTGAACCTCACGGGCACGTTCCTCTGCACGCAGGCGGCGTTTCGGATCATGAAGGACCAGGATCCGCGCGGTGGGCGCATCATCAACAACGGATCGATCTCCGCACATGCCCCGCGACCGAACTCGTCGCCCTATTCGGCCACGAAGCACGCGGTGACAGGGATGACAAAGGCGACGGCCCTCGATGGTCGTAAGTACGATATCGCCTGCGGTCAGATCGACATCGGCAATGCGGACACCGGGTTGGCCCAGCGTATGGCTGACGGTGTGCCCCAGGCGGATGGCAGCATGCGGGCAGAGGCCACGATGGATGTGGACCACGTGGGGCAGGCCGTCGTATATATGGCCGGGTTGCCCCTGGAGACGAACGTGCTGTTCATGACGGTAATGGCAACGAAGATGCCGTTCGTGGGGCGCGGGTAGTCGGGAACCGCATCCCAGCGTTCGAACCGGCATCCGAGCGAGCCGTACTCCGTCTTCTCTGCTCTTCCCCGTTCCCGAGCTGCTTCATGGCCTCCTTGACTGGACTGAGGAACTGCGAGGACTGGGGCAGGGGAGTCGGGGCTCTCCCACGGATCAGGCTCCACAACGGGCAACGAAATGGGCCCCCGTCCATCCTGAGCTGGACGAGGGCCCGCGCACGGGTCGCAGGCCGCCCCTGCTTCCCGTACGTGCTGAACGACGCCGGCGCCAGCCGGCGGGGGTGGTCAGACTACCGGCGGAACTCCTCGGTGGCGGTCTCCGTCTCCGGCCGGCCGCGGGTCCCGCGCACAATGCCTTCGAGCACCATGAGCGCGAGAACCAGTGCGATGGGGGCCGGGATGCGGTCGCCCAGGTCCTTGCCCAGCAGCCAGTCGAGGGCTGCTGAGAGCGGGGTCTTCAGCCCGGACGGGATTTCGTTGGCGATCCAGCCCATGCCTGCCTTACCGGGGGCGGGAACGGACGGCGGCGAGGTGGTGGGTGGTACCGGGGGTGCCACCTCGCCCAGCTCATCCTCCGGCCGCGGGGTCGGGCTGGCTGTTGGACTGGCTGTCGGACTGGGCGATGGCGTGGCCGAAGGCGTCGGCGTGACCGTCGGTGTCACCGATGGTGTAGCCGTTGGAGACGGGGTCGGAGTTGGAGTCGGGCCCGGCGGAGTCTCCTCGACCGGCGTCTCCGTCTCGTCCTCGTTCGAATCCACCGGCTCGTCGCTCGGATCATCGCCGGTCGAGGTGGCTACGTTGCGCACCTGGCCCGCGGCCACGTCGGCCGCCGTCACCACGTAGGCCTCGTCCGCCACGCAGAGCGTGAACTGGCCGGGGTCCAGTGAGTCATTTGCGCAGCTCACGCCGATGCCCAGCGCTGCCAGCAGCGGGTCGTTCACCGTCACGTTGGTGATGGTCACCTCGCCCGTGTTGGTGACGCGGAACCCGAACCAGAGGCGGTCGCCCGCGTCTGTGATGCCGTTGCCGTTGATGTCCTGGATGAGCGCGACGCGCTTCTCCAGCAGCAGGGTGGCCTCCCACTCCAGCGGGGTGGTGGTGTCATCCTCGTTGGAGTCCACCGGCTCGTCCTCAGGGTCTGTGCCGGTGGCAGTCGCCACGTTGTGCACCTCGCCCGCCTGCAGGTCATCGGCGGTCACAATGTAAGGCGCATCCGCCGTGCAGAGCGTGCTCTCTCCCGGGTCGAGCTCGGTTGCAGGGCAGGTGATCGTGATGCCCAGGGCATCGAGCAAGTCATCCTGCACGGTGAGGTCTGTGATGCGCACGTCACCGGCGTTGGTGAGTTCGAACTCGTACCAGATCTCGTCGCCCGTGTCGGCGCGACCGTTGTCGTTCACATCAACGACCTCGGTTACGCGCTTCACCAGGATCAGGTCCGGCACCCAGTCGAGCGGGGTGACGGTCTCATCCTCGTTGGAGCGGACCTCATGCGTCTGCTCGTTCTCCGGGTCCTGCGCGGTCGCGTCGGCGAGGTTGCGCACCTCGAGGGCGGCCATATCGGCCTCGGTGATCTCGTATCCAGCCAGGGCCAGGCAGAGCACGGAGTCACCGGGCTCCAGCACCACCGGGTCACCGAGATCCTCGTCGACACAGGTGATCTCGATGTTCACGCTGGCGAGCAGCGCGTCATGCACCTGCAGGTCTGTGAGGGTGACGTTGCCGGTGTTTGTGAGCAGGAACGAGTACCAGATCACATCGCCCGTAACGGTCAGGCTCTCAGCCGTGTTCCGCTCGATCTCGGCGATGTCCTTCTCCAGCGTCAGCTCGGCCAGCTGGAGGTACTCGGTGTGCTCATCGATGTTCGACTCGACCGGGTTGTCCTCGTCCTGCGGATCGATGCCGGTGGCGTACGCCACGTTGTCGACCTGGAGGGCTTCCATGTCGTCTTCGGTCACGACATACGCCGCGATGGCATCGCAGGTGATCGAATCACCCGGGTCGAGCGTGTCCTCGGTGAGCGAGAACTCGCCACAGTCGACAGCGAACCCATCTCCAAGCAGGTCATCGTGGATGACGAGGTTGGTGAGCGGGACGGTGCCGGTGTTGGTCAGCGTGAAGCTGTACCAGATGTAGTCGCCTTCGTCGGACCAGCCGTTGCCACCCTCGATGTCCGCGATATCTTCAAGGATGCCGGACTTCTCGAGGGTGAGCTCCGCGACGCGGTCGAGCGGCGTGCGGGTCTCGCTCTCGTTCGAAGGAACCTCAGTCTCCTTCGGATTGTCGGGGTCGTACCCCGTGGCGGTGGCCACGTTGTGGACCATGCCGGTTTCCATGTCTTCGAGGGTGATGATGTAGGCCTCGGTGGCCTCACAGGTCACGGACTGCCCTGGTGGGAGGACCACCGGGTTACCGAACTGTGCATCGACGCAGGTGATGGCGATCCCGGCGTCATCGAGGATGCTGTCCTCGATGCTCAGGCTGGTGAGCGCCACATTGCCTTCGTTGGTGAGCCGGAACTCGTACCAGATGCCGTCGCCGGCGTCCGTGAGCTCGTTGTCGTTGTTGTCGTCGATCTCGGCGACCGACTTCACCAGCGTGAGCTTCGGGGCCTGCAACGGCTCGGTGTGGTCGTCCTTGTTGGAACGGACCGGGGTACCCGGGACCTCCGGGTCCACGCCGGTGGCGTCGGCCTCGTTGTCGACACGGAGTGCCACCATGTCCTGCCCGCTCACGACGTAGGGGGCGTCGGCGGTGCAGGTGATGGACTCGCCCGGTGCGAGCGTCACGTCTGCGAGTGCAACATCACCGGCGCAGGTCAATGCGAAGCCGTCACCGAGCAGGTCATCGTGGATGACGAGGTTCGTGAGCGGCACGTTTCCGTCGTTCGTCAGCGTGAAGGAGTAGGTGATCTCGTCACCTGCGTCCGACCAGCCGTTGTCGTTCACATCGCTGATCGAGCCCGTCTTGGCGAGCGTCAGGTTCGGCGCGGGTGCCTCGATGTTGTAGACGACGCAGGTGATGTCGCTCTGCTGCTGCACGGTCACCGTAAAGCTGTTGTTCTCGTACGCCACGCGGTCGCCGTCACAGACCACACCCATGAGGGTGTAGCCGTCCTGCGGTGTCTCCGTGACCGTCACGTCGGCTGAGGATGCGTCGCCGAGGCTGACCGTGAAGACGATCTCGCCATCGCTGTCGGTTTGACCGCTGCTGGGGTTCACACCCTGGCCGCCGGTGGCGCCGAAGGTCCAGCCGGCACCGAGCGTGTTGTCGACATCGGGCGAGCCGTGCGGGGGCACGAGCTGCTTGATGATCGTCAGCTCAGGCTCGGGCACCTCGATGTTGTAGACGATGCAGTGGATGTGGCTGGTGAGCTTCATGCCGCCCACCGTGAAGCCGAGGTCGCCGCTATTGTTGACGGTCAGCGAGTTGTTGCCGTTGTCCGTGCAAACGGCGTTCAGGTCGTTCACCTGGTAGATCTCGTAGCCGTTCTGCTGCGTCTCGGACACGGTGACCGTGGCACCCGAGGCGCCGTTACCGAAGTCGAGGTCGTAGACGATCTGGCCGTTGTCGCCGGTGACCTCGCCGTTCTGCGGGGTTGGCGTCACGTCGGAGCCCTGGGCGCTGAAGGTCCAGCCCTCGGTGGGCGTGCTGTCACCAGTAGAGCCATCGACCGGGATGACGCGCTTCTCGATAGTCAGCGTGGGCTCCGGGATGGGGCCGTTCTGCACGACACAGTGGATGTTCTGCGTGCGTGTCACCGGAACGGTGAAGCCGTCGTTCTCAACCGCGGTCGGGGTAACGGTGTTGGCCTGGCTGTCCGTGCAGGTCACGCCAAGGAAGCGGAAACCGGTTTGCTGCGCCTCATCAATGCGGACAGAGCCACTGTCGCCGCTCGTGAAGTTCAGCGGATAGGTGACGATGCTCGGGTCGCCAGCGGTGGTCTTCACGGTGTCGCCCATGATGCCCACACCGGTACCGGCGGCGGTGAACTGCCAGCCGGGGGCCGCCTCCGGCGTCTGGGACTCGAGCGGCAGGATCTGCTTCTCGATTGTGAGCGTGGGTGGCAGGCGGTTGTAGATCGTGCAGGCCACCGCTGCGCCGCGGGGGACCTCCACCGTGAATCCGGGGTTACTGGCGTTCCCTGCGTTGGTTACGGGGATGTCCGCCTGCGTATCGAGGTTGCGGCAAACGGCATTCTTGTCGTTCACCGTGACCAGTTCGTAGCCGGCCTGCTGCTCCTCCAGGATCTGGAAGACACCCGTGTCCGCCTCGACAGGCAGGTCGTATTCGAAGCTCACGGTACCGGTGCCGTTGTCCGTGGTGGTGCGGCTACCCGGCGTGATCGATGCTCCGTTGAGCGAGGTGCTCGCGTTGAAGGTCCAGCCAGCACCGGCAGCGACCGCGTTCGCGGTCGTACCGTCCGCCGGGACGATCTGCTTCGTGACGTTCTCCCTGCAGATCGCCTACTTCCAGTCGAGTGTGGAAGGCGGGCAGCGTGCTGCGGACGAGTTGGGCGTTGAACTCATCGTGCTTGATCCGCAAGCGGATGCCACGCGCCAGGTTACCCTCGTCGAGGACTGCATCTCACGGCAGGTCGACGCCATCGTGCTCGACCCGATCGAGAGCAATTCGCTCTTCGGGCCCATCTCCGAGGCGGAAGCCGCCGGAATCCCGATCGTGACCCTGGATACTTACATCGACCATCCGAACGTCCTGGCTCTGATTGGGGTTCCCCAGTATGACGCCTCGCGCGAATTTGGCCGCTACGTCGCCGGTTACATCGCAGGCGCGATGGGCGGGGAGGCGAAGGTCGGATTGATGATCGCCTCGTCAGAAGTCCAACTGGCCCGCCGGGATGGTTTTCTTGCCGCGCTGGAATCATTGCCTGGGGTCGAGATCGTGGCCGAGGGCGATGGTCGCAACATCCTTGAGGTCGCCACCGCCGAGGCGGAGAACATGTTGACCGCCAACCCGGACATCAACGTGATCTACGCCACCGGCGATCCGCAACTTCAGGGTGGTCTTGCCGCCGGGCTCAGCCAGGGCCGCGACATCGCCTTTTTCGGCTGGGATGACATCCCGCAGCCGTTCATCGCGCCGCTCGAAGAGGGCCGGCTGGTCGGGTTTCTCAAGCAGTCGCCCGACTACGGCGGCGAACAGGGTGTGCGTCTGCTGGTACAACACCTGAATGGCGAGGCTATCCC
>JBJHDC010000054.1:0-15443 GCA_050486345.1 Dehalococcoidia bacterium
GGCGATCACCGTGTGTGTCGTGAACTGGTTTGACCGCTACCGGGCGCGCGCGCTGGGTCTTACCTCATCAGGTATGGCGGTTGGCGGCCTGCTCTCGGCCCTCGTCGTCCTTGCGATCACCGAGATCGGCTGGCGTGAAACCGCGTTTGCGTCCGGGGTGCTCGTCCTGGTCATCGGACTGCCACTCACGCACTTCTTCAAAGCCCGACCGGAGGACATGGGCCTCCACATGGACGGCCTCTCTCCGCGCCGCCTGGATGCACTCCACCGAATGGAGCCCAACCGCGCCCAGACAAGCACCGAGGTGGATTTCAGCCCTCGCGAGGCCCTGCGCACCCGCGCCTTCTGGATGATCTCCCTCGGTCACGGAACCGCCCTGCTCGTGGTCGGCGCGGTGATGGTGCACCTGGTCACGCACCTCACGGACCCGGAGGGATTCGGATATTCCGCACAGGCCGTAGCGGTGGTGATCCTTGTCATGACGAGCTGCCAGATTGCGGGACAGGTACTGGGAGGGTATCTGGGCGACATCTTCAGCAAGCGCCTGCTGTGCGTGCTCTGCATGCTGATGCACGGCGCAGGACTCTTCCTAGTCGCCCAGAGCGCCCTGCTCATCGCGGTGATGGGATTCGCCGTGCTGCATGGGGCGGCGTGGGGGATTCGAGGCCCACTGATGGCAGCCATGCGTGCCGACTACTTCGGGCGCACCTCCTTCAGCATCATCATGGGCTGGTCATCACTGGTGATTATGTTCGGACAGATCCTCGGCCCCGTGATCGCCGGGGTGATGTACGACATTACGGGTTCCTACGAGTTCGGCTTCACCGTCCTCGCGGCGCTGGCGGCGGGCGGCTCCGTCTTCTTCCTCCTCGCCACCCCACCCAACCTGCCGGAGCGGCCGGCTGCGGCGGAGGAGAGCACCGAGGCGCCATAGCGCCCCGGCATACTCCATCCCCCAACCTCAGTCCTCCAGCAGCTGCCGCAGCACGTACTGCAGAATGCCGCCGTGCTGGTAGTACTCCGTCTCGACCGGCGTGTCGATGCGTGAGCGTACGCGGAACGAGCGCTCCTGGCCGTCGTCCGAGGTCACACGCACCGTGAGCTCCTGGTGCGGTGTGACACCATCCTCGACGCCCAGGATGTCGTAGCGCTCGCGGCCGGTGAGGGCGAGACCCGCGAACGATTCGCCGGGCATGAACTCCAGCGGGAGGATACCCATCCCAACGAGGTTGCTGCGGTGGATGCGCTCGAACGACTGCGCGATCACTGCGCGCACGCCCTGCAGATTGGGGCCCTTGGCCGCCCAGTCACGCGAGGAGCCTGAGCCGTACTCGCGGCCGGCGATGATGATCAGCGGCACGCCCTCCTCCTGGTAACGCTCAGCGGCATCCCAGATGGTCATCTCTTCGCCGTCGGGCAGGTGAACCGTCCAGCCACCTTCGCGCTCCACCAGCGTGTTGCGCAGCCGCACGTTGGCGAAGGTGCCGCGCATCATCACCTCGTGGTTGCCGCGCCGCGCGCCGTACTGGTTGAACTCGCGCTGCGAGACCTCGTTGGAGAGCAGGTACTCGGCGGCCGGGGAGCTCGAGGCAATCCCGCCGGCGGGCGAGATGTGGTCGGTGGTGACGGAATCACCGAGAACCGCCAGCACGCGCGCATCTCGGACATCACGGACCGGCTGGGGTTCCCGGGGCAGGTTGTCGAAGAACGGCGGCCGGCGCACGTACGTGGAGCCGGGGTCCCAGTCGAAACGGTCACCGGTGGGAGCATCCAGCGCCTGCCAGCGGTCGTCGCCCTGGAAGACGTTCCCGTACTGGTGCCGGAACATCTCCTGCCGCACGGACTCGCGCACCGTATCGAGGATTTCCGCCTGCGTCGGCCAGATGTCGCGCAGGTACACCGGTCCATCGGTCCCCTCGCCAATCGGTTCGTTGACCAGGTCCACATCGGTGCGTCCGGCCAGCGCGTACGCGACCACCAGCGGTGGCGAGGCAAGGTAGTTGGAGCGCACCTTGTTGTGCACGCGAGCCTCGAAGTTCCGGTTGCCCGAGAGCACGCTTGCCACGGCGAGGTTGCCGCTGTCCACGGCCGCCTCGATCGGCTCCGGCAGCGGGCCGGAGTTGCCGATGCAGGTGGTGCAGCCGTAGCCCACCAGCTCGAAGCCCAGTTCATTGAGGTACGGCGTGAGCCCGGCGTGATCGAGGTAGTCAGTGACCACCTTGGAACCCGGTGCGAGGCTCGTCTTCACCCACGGCTTCGTAGCGAGCCCCCGTTCGACGGCCTTCTTTGCCACCAGCCCAGCCCCCACCATCACCTCCGGGTTGGAGGTGTTGGTGCAGGAAGTAATCGCAGCGATCACCACCGACCCGTTCTCAATCGAGTAGTTCGAACCCTCGTCATGCACCTCGACCGGATTCGGCGAGGCGCCCTGGCCGACCCAGTTGTCGATCTCATCGAGCGCTGACTGGCGCGCCGTCGCCAGCGGGATGCGGTCCTGAGGGCGCTTCGGACCCGCGAGACTCGGCTCGATCGTTGCGAGGTCGAGCTCCACCACCTGGCTGTACACCGGGTCTGGCGTGTCATCAGTCCGGAAGAGATTCTGCGCCTTCGAGTACGCTTCCACGCGCGCAATCACAGCGTCATCGCGCCCGGTGAAACGCAGGTAGTTCAGCGTCTCGTCATCCACCGGGAAGAAGCCGACGGTCGCGCCGTACTCGGGGCACATGTTTGCAATCGTCGCCCGCGCCGCCAGCGAGACGTTCGAGAGCCCCTGGCCGAAGAACTCAACAAACTTGCCGACCACGTTCATCGAGCGCAGTAGCTCGGTGACGCGCAGCACCAGGTCAGTGCCCGTCGCCCCCTCCGGCAGCGCGCCGGTGAGACGCACCCCCACCACCTGCGGAATCAGCATCGCCACGGGCTGCCCGAGCATGGCCGCCTCGGCCTCGATGCCGCCTACGCCCCAGCCGACAATGCCGAGGCCGTTGATCATCGTGGTGTGGGAGTCGGTGCCCACCAGCGTGTCGGGGTAGGCCACGCCGTCCTGCTCCCAGACAACCTGCCCCAGGTATTCGAGGTTGACCTGGTGGACAATGCCGGTGCCGGGCGGCACCACGCGGAAGCCATCGAATGCCTGCTGCGCCCACTTCAGGAGCAGATAGCGCTCCGTGTTGCGCTCGTACTCGCGCTGCACGTTGAGGCCAAACGCCTCCGCGATGCCAAAGACATCCACCTGCACTGAGTGGTCGATGACCAGATCCACCGGCTGGAGCGGGTTGATCCGGCCGGGATCGCCCCCCATCTCCGCCATCGCGTCGCGCATCGCCGCGAGGTCCACGACGGCGGGCACGCCGGTGAAGTCTTGCAACACCACGCGGCCCGGCCGGAACGCGATCTCGGTCTCGGGCTCGGCGGCTGCATCCCAGCGCGCGATCGCCTCGATCTGCGCGCGGTCGACGCTCACGCCGTCCTCGTAGCGCAGGAGGTTCTCCAGCAGCACGCGATGTGCGAACGGCAGCTGGTCGAGGTTGCCCCCCAGCGCCGTCACCGCGCGGTCCAGCCGGAAGTAGTCATACGAGTCCGAGCCAACGGTGAGGCGATCGCGCGCGCCGAAACTGTCGAGGCTCTCCGGCATGGTGGGGGCTCCTGTCAGATCCTGTCCTGGTGCATCAAGAACCGACGCGCGGACAGGGAAACAGGAGGCGCATCTGCGCGCCACAGCCCGGTTCCGCAGCCGTCGGGCCCACATCGTAACGGATGCACCTCGGAACGGTGAATCGGCGCCAACCTCGCCGTTGGGAACCGACGCAACTGCGGGGGGCGCTATCTGTCGTCAGTCTGGCGAGGCTGCCAGTTGCCGGAAGAACCTGATTGCTCAACCACGGGGACACGGAGGCCAACGGCACAGGCGCTCGTGACGATCAGCGATGCTACGAGCGTCACATAGAAGAGCGCGGAGGCCTAGAATTCGTCGCCGGCCGCATGCCAGCCGGTGACCCAGTCACCCACGAGAAACAGCAACATGAATGTGGATGTGATCAGACTTGCGATCAGCGGCCAGATGCCAGCGAGCACGCCCCGATGCCAGGCAATCAACAACACAACGATGAAGAGGGAGCAGAGCTGAGCCAGCAGCGCGCCGTCCTCGATGACGATCTCACGGCCAGGCGTCCGATAGCGAACCCAGGCACCAAACGACGCAAGAAACACAATCGCGGCTGCAGTGACGGCGATCGCGACGATCAGGCGGTGGCTCGTCTTCGGGGATCCGTCATCAAACATGCTCGCATCCTAGGGCACGCGATGCATCGGATTCACCTCGGAACAGTGAATCGCCCCCCCTGAGCGGACGACAGAATGGGAACGGCCGCCGGAAATCCGGCGGCCATTCCGTGGCATCAGCCATGAGTTGCCGCTACTGAACGATCAGCGTACCCACCATGCCAGCCTCGCGGTGACCGGGGACGCTGCAGTAGTACTCGTACGACCCGGCCTCGGCGACCGTGATCGTCATCGAGCCGCTCGCACCCGGCGCCAGTGAGGCGTGCAGGTCCCAGTCACCACTCATCGTCGCATCGCCGGAGACCGAGTAGTCCACGTCGATGTCATCGATGCTGATGTCGTGCTCCAGCACGCCCTCATTGATGAGCGCGATCTCAACCTGCTCGCCGGCGTTCACCGTCAGCGTGTCCTCCACGAAGTCGATGTCGACCATCGTCAGGGTCAGCGCGCCGCCTGGAGGCGGTGTCTCGCCATTGCCGTTACCGTTGCCGGGCTCAGGCGTCTCGCCGTTCGTCGGCGTGGACGTCGCACCGGTAGGCTCAGGCAACGGTGGGGGCGTCCCGTCGTCATCGTCACCACAGGCCACCAGCAGGCCCATGGTCAGCACAGCCACCAGAGCCAGCGACAGGAATCGGAAGCGACCTCGAACCATACTGTCCTCCCTCACAGGAACCATTGTGACGTTCGTCACGATGTATATACCGTCCTCCTCTAGCGTCTAACGTACAAGGCGTCGGAGGGCGGAATCTGGTGATCTCGGACCACCCGAGATCCCATTCGATGCGCCGCCGATCCACAGCCACAGCCGCAGACACTCCGGTGACCCGACGGCTTGAACTGGTGGCTTGTCGTTGAGGGCATAGCAGCGGTAGCATTGGTCTCTGGTGGACTGCTCGCGGGCGGTTAGCTCAGTTGGTACGAGCGCTCGCTTCACACGCGAGAGGTCATTGGTTCGAGTCCAATACCGCCCACCAGGGTCCATCGGAATTGCGAAACCGTGCCGAAGTGGCGGAATAGGCAGACGCGCTACGTTCAGGGCGTAGTGAGCTTACGCTCGTGTGAGTTCAAGTCTCACCTTCGGCACCACTTTCCAGACAATTCCATCGTGCGCTCGTAGCTCAGGGGATAGAGCGCTGCCCTGCGGAGGCAGAGGCCGGAGGTTCGAATCCTCCCGGGCGCACCATACAGACCAACCGATTCAACATTGACCCGCTAACGTAGCGAACAGAAACTCCCCGGCCCTGCCATCGAGGACAGGCACCGGGGAGTCGTGACGAGTCGCATGCTCGCTCCGGTTTGCAGCCCGCTACTGCACCGGCACGTTGAAGTTCGCGTGGCCAGCCATCCGCCAACGACCTGCCTCACCGTCCCACTGGAACACCGAGAGACGAGGCGCCACCTGCTCCGTGTACTCCTCGCCATCCACGACCTGTCCGAGCACTGACATCTCCCAGCGCACCGAGAGCACTCCACCGGACTGCACCGCGCTCGCTACCACGATCTCGAAGTCACCAATGTCCGGCAGGTCCTCGAGGTAGCCCGCCTTCGTGTGGTGGCTCCCACTGGCCCGCTGGATGATGAAGGCGTCTGAGAGATAGGCGTCAAGGCCCGCGACGTCCTTCTCCTGCAGCAGACGCATGAACTCGTCGGCAAGCTCTAGGCCGGCCACGTCCGGGTCAGACAGAACGGGGGCGTCAGCGCCGCCGTTCCCGTCATCGGCATCGTCATCGCCGCACCCCACCACGAACATCGCGAGTGCCATCATCGCCAGCACCAGCACGAGCTTTCCGCTCAGTCGGCTGCTCACCACCTCTGCACCTCTCCGTCATGCCATACCCCCGCGACACCCCTCGCGGACGCGGGATTGGCGCATGGTACGAGGGTTGCCGGTATGGGGAATAGATCTTGACCAGGGTTCAGAAGGAGGGGGATACGCGCTCACCCCGCGGGTACGGATCACCAGACGAGGACGGTTCAACTCGCGTGGCGAGCATCAGCGAACCAAGAAATCGGCGAAACTCAGCATGCTGAAGGCCACTATCGCCACACCGATGACGATCAGTGCGATGCCCGCTGCCGGGCTCCCGCGCTGTGAGGCGTCGTGATCGTCCGGGAGGAACACATCCGGCGGGCGCTCGTTTGTTGGCGGACCGTACCGACCGCGAGGGCGCCCCGCCATCCCGGTGTACGTCAGGCCGAACCCGAACCACCGGTGCGGATACCGCCACCGCAGCACACCGAGAACGATCACGCAGATCCCGAAGACCAACAGCAATGCCATGTTTGTAGCATGGCACGCCCCGTCAACGACTTAGCTATGGGGCACAGGCTGCCCCAGCTCAGCTACTCGGCGAGCTCGTACCAGTACTGCGAGTAGGTCACTTCCCAGCGGTAGCCGTCCGGGTCCGCGAAGTACCCGGTGCGTGTGTCCACGCCGCTCCGGCCTTCTTCTCGAGTGTGTGGCTCAACCACGATGGTGCCACCCAGTTCCACGGCACGGTTGAGGATCGAATCCACCTCCTCCATGTCAGTGCAGAAGTAGGAGAGGCACATCGCGTGGTCTGTTCCCGACGCGGCAGAGGTGCCGGAGATTTCGTGCAGGAACGGCCGCGGAAAGAGGGCCAGCCACGCGGTGTCCAGTGCGAAGAAGACGGCTCGCTCCCCGCTCTCGGGGCGAGCCTCGAATCCCATGCCTTCATAGAACGCACGCGCACGCGCGAGATCCTCCACCCCCAGGTTGCACACACTGATCCGTGGTCTCATGGCTCCTCCGATGATCGATTTCTCGAGGTCTGTTCATGCTTGATGCCGGATGCCCCCAACACGGGAGCATCCGGCATCGGAATCGTCTCGTCGGTGCGAGCCGCTTAGACGTCCATCCACGCCGCCGCGTTGTACTCGGGCAGCGATGTGGAGGGGTTGTACTTCCAGTCGTGGACGTAGCTCCACGTCATGGCTCGGTTCACGGGCGACATGACCTGGTAGAGATGCGCATACCGGCTCAGCAGCTCCACCTGGATCTGCTGCACCAGGTCGTGGTGCGCTTCAGCATCGATCGTCCGCTCCGATTCCTCGATCATCGCGTCGACCTCGGGGTCTGCGATGTTCGTCGCGCGGTTCACCTGTCGCGTGTTCTCGTGGTGGAGACGCAGCGGAATCTGCGGCGTGTCGTACGCCGGGTGGCCGCCTGCGAAGAAATCGTAGTTACCAGTCCCCGCCATGTCCTCCAGCCACTCGGGCACCGGCATCAGTTCGATGCGCGTCTGGACGCCGATCTCAGCCAGCTGGTTGGCGAAGACCTGCACCATCACCTCGTTGACTGGTGAGATCTGCGAGCTGATGAGGTAGTTCTCATCGAAGTTGAAGCCGGCAGCCTCCAGCAGCTGGCGTCCCGCCTCGACATCCCGGTACTTGTATTCAGCGGCCGTGTCCGCATCGAGCTGGAAGTTCGTGAGCCCCACCGGCGTCACGCCGGTGCACAGCGCGCCCCAACCGTCCTCGACCAGGTCCAGGTACTGCTGGGGGTTGATGGCGCGGTAGAGGCCTTCGCGCACGCGCATATCGGCCCACGTCTCACGCATGGACGAGGTGTTCCAGCAGCGCGTGTTCAGCCCGGTCATCTCCTCGACCTGAATCTGGTCGCCCAGGTCGCGGATCACGCGGTCCGCCGTCTCCGGCGTGAGGGACAGCCAGGTGTTGATCTGCTCACTGCGGAAGGCCGCCTCCTGTGCCGAGGCATCCGGCAGCACCAGCACCGTGCGCTGATCGATGTAGGGCAGGTTGTCCGCCGCGCCTCGATACGTGGGGTTCCGCTCGTAGGTGTAGCTCACACCGAACTGGTAATTACCGAGCTGGTACGGGCCCGAGCCTACCGGCTCATTTCGCTGCAGGTTGTCGAGGAGCTCCACCGGAACGATCGCCTGCTCACCGGGGTTGCCCAGCTGCACCATGCTGAACAGGTACGCGGTCGGCTGCTGCAGGTGCATGACCACGGTGCGCTCATCCGTCGCCTCGGCGTAGTCGAGCACGTCGTGATGGAACGTACCCCAGAGCACGCCCTGCGCGTTCAACACGTACTCGTAAAACGCAACGATGTCCTCGGCGGATACTGCGCGGCCGTTCACCGGATCCCGGTCCTGGTAGACGAGCCCCTCCTTGAGACGGGCCACCACCGTCGTCTCGTCCTGCACCTCGATGCTCTCCGCCGCTTCAAGCACGAACGTGTTGCCATCGAGTGGCAGCGAGAGCATACGGTCGTACACGTGGATGCCGGAGAGGCCGATCGCCTCGCCCCAGTTCACCGCAATGTCAAAGTTGTCCTGTGGGATCGAAGCGGCACGCAGGCCCAGTTGGCCACCCTGGCGGGGCCCGGTCTCGCCACCGTTGCCGTTGTCCGGCGTCGGCGTGCTTGTGCCGGGTGCTGGCGTCCCCGTACTACTCGGCGGTGTCGCGGTCCCCGACGGCGTGTCGTCATCACCGCAACCGATCAGTGCCGCTCCGGCCAGACCAATGCCGGCGATCCCTCCTCCCCTGATTGCTGAACGTCGCGAGACGCGGTTACGCGTCCACCAGTTCGTGTGATTAAGGTCAGACATTTCCCGATTCCTCCTGGCCCGCCCTTGCTGGCGCGGAGTGTATGCCTCCGCAAAGGCCATCACACAGTTTATTTCACCCTGAAACGATTGTTTGTGTTGATACGACCTATCGCGTACAGCGATAGCACAGCGGCTGACCGAGCAGTGGTAATCTGCGGTGTCTCGGCTTCTGGCGTATCCTTGGGCTCCGACACCCAGACGTGCTCAACTGCGCTGCCCTGATTGGCCGCGCTGCACCGATACCGCTGTTGGTGAGGAGACGCCTCGATGGCCATGATCACGACCCGCACGCACTATGACCTCGACCAGTTCGTGGCCGACATGGAGGCCCTCATCGAGGGCGACCCGGATCAGCAGACGCTGTTTGATCGCGGGTCCAGCTACCTCGAGAAGCTGGTCACCAGCCCCACGCCGGTCCCCGAGGAGTTCACCCGCCCGTCCGGCAAGGGACGCCGCCCCAACCACGGCAGCTGGGCGCTCTACCGCGGGCCCAAGCTGTTCGTCAGCTCGGTGGTCTGGGGCCCCGGTGACCACACCGGGCCGCACAACCACCAGACCTGGGGCATGATCGGCGTGATCGGCAATGCCATCCAGGAAACCCGCTACCGCCGCGTCGACGATGGTGAGCGGGAGGACTTCGTGCAGCTCGAGCGCGACCGCACCACGCTGGTAAAGCCCGGTGAAGTCTCGCTGCTGGTGCCGGAGACGGACGAGATCCACCGCATGGACAACCCCACTGACCGCTCGACCGTGGAGATCCACGTGTACGGTCACGACCTGGTTGGGTTGCCTCGTTTCCGCTACGACCTGGAAAACTGCCGCGCCATTGGCTTCGCCAGCGACCCGTTCGACAACTGCTAGGCAGGAACCTCACGCCTCATGGTTCTCTCGATCGCCCCGGCCACCCTGGAGTACCTGCGTGAGACCGGCTCCCGGCACGCGCTCATCGATGTGCGCGAGCACGGCGAGTACAACACCGCGCACATCCCGTGGAGCAGCTCACTCCCTCGGCGCCTGATCGAGTTCCGCCTGGAACGGCTGGTTCCCGGCAAGCAGACTCAACTCATCTTCTGTGACGACAACGGCCCGCGTGCCAGTCTCGCCGCCCGCACAGCCGAGCGTATGGGGTTTGAGAACGTCGGCATCCTCGAAGGTGGCGTGAACCTCTGGGCGAGCGAGGGATACCGCACCGAGTGGGGCATGAACGTGCCCAGCAAGGACTTCGGTGAGCGGGTTGAGGTCGAGTATCACGTCCCCACGGTAGACGCAGCGGAGCTCCACCGGCGCATTCGTCACGGGGAGCGCGTGCTGATCCTCGACACGCGCACGCCCGAGGAATACGGACAGTACTGCATCCCCGGTGGCCGCAGTGTGCCCGGCGCGGAGCTCGCGCTGCGCATCCAGGACATTGTCGCCGCAGAGCCGGAGCCGCCAGACACCGTGGTGATCAACTGCGCCGGCCGCACCCGCAGCATCATCGGCACGCGTGCGCTGCAGCGCATGGGCGTGCCCAACGTGGTCGGCCTCAAGAACGGCACCTCGGGCTGGGTTCTCGCGGGACTCCAGCTGGAGGAAGGCGCACAACGTCTCGACCTCCCCGATCCCTCCCCGGAGGGCCGCGCCGCTGCGGAAGCATTTGCAGAGCGAGTCGCTGCCGAAGATGGCGTACAACGGCTGAGCATCGAGGACCTCGAATCGCTCCAGTCCCAGGCCACCGATGACTGCATCTACTTCATCGATGTGCGCACGCAAGCAGAATTCGAAGCCGGCCACATCCCCGGCTTCTGGTGGTTCCCCGGCGGGCAGGCCGTACAACGGTCCGACGATGCGGTCGCCGTCCGCAACGCCACGATCGTCTTCTGCTGCGATGGCAACGCCCGCTCGCTGATCACGGCCTCATGGTTCCGTCAGCTCGGCTTCCCGAACGTCTTCGCGGTCGACGGCGGGACCACCGCCTGGCAGGCCACCGGCCGCGAGGTCGAAACCGGCCGTGCTGAACTCGAACCGCCGCCTGTGCCTGAGACGGGTGGTGCGACTGAGGTACTCGACGCTGCTGAGCTCGAGCAGCGGCTGGCGAGCAACACGCCACCAGTAGTGCTCTTCATCGACACAAGCCGCGAGTTCGCCCATGGGCACGTCCCGGGTTCGCACTGGCTCTCGCGGAGTTGGCTCGAGATTCAGGTCGGCGACTATGCCGAGCCCTCGACGCCCGTGGTGATCACCGACGCCGACGGCCGGAGCGCCCCATACGCCGCAGCGGCACTCCTCGAACGCGGGTACGAGCACGTGGCCATCCTTGGCGGCGGCCTGCACAGCTGGCGCGATGTCGGGTTGCCGCTGGAGACGGGCCTCGCGGGCGTGATGAAGCCCCCCGAGGACGTCGTCCCCGCCGGTCCGGAACGCAGCTATGCGGACATGGTGAACTACCTGCGCTGGGAGGAAGACCTGGGGCAGAAATACGCATCCACCGCCTGACACGTACCCGCGATTCGTATGCTAGTATGCACGTATGAAGCGCACAACAATCAGCCTGCCTGAGGATCTCCACGCCGCCATCGAGCGTGAGGCGCGGCGGCGCGGCGTGTCCGTATCCGAGATCACCCGAGAGGCTCTCGAGGCTCGCCTCGGGCGCACGCCGGGAGCGAAGCGGGAGGTTCCGTTCGCTGCACTCGGTCGCAGCGGCCACCGCGACACAGCCGCAAGGCTGGACGAGATCCTCGCCGAGAGCTGGACCGATGATATCGATCCTCGACGCTAGCGTGCTGTACGCAGTAGTGGACGCTGACGATGACGACCACGACCGCTGCCGCGAGGTGTTGGAACGTGCGGACCTCGAGTTCATCATCCCGTCGCTCGTCGTCGCTGAGGTTGCCTACCTCGTTGGTAAACGACTGGGACCCACGATCGAAGCCGCCTTTGTACGCAGCCTCCGCGACTATGAGGTGGAGGCGCCGCAACCAGACGACTGGGCCTCAATCGCAGACATGGTCGACCGGTACAGCAACTTCCCCCTGGGATCTGCGGATGCCTCGGTTGCGGTACTCGCAGACCGACTCGGAACCGATCTCATCGCGACACTAGACCGCCGCCACTTCAGGGCATTGCGCTCATCCCACGGTACTGCCTACCGGCTGCTCCCGGAGTAGTACCCGCACACACCGCTGCTATCATCCACCCTGTACCCGAACCTGGCTTCGATGATCGGTTGCTCGTGCCTCACACCTTTGCCTCTGACCCACTCGACCGCGTCCCCTCGCTGCGCATCAACGGCGAATGGTTGCGCGATCAGCTCGAAGACCCGCGGGGACGCTATCTGCCGTTCCGAGAGCTGGATGCGGCAGTCACGGCGGGGGACCAGCCCAGGCTCGCGTGGATGGATCGGACAGCTGCCTCCTCGTGGGTGACGGCTGACGACATCGTGCTCCTGGGAGTGCAGGACGGCGTGCCGCATTTCGCCGCCGCGCTCAGCCCGGACATCGGCTACGCGTTCGAGGGCGTGGAGTTTCGCGAACCTCGCGGCGTGGCGACCGAACTCCCCCCGGAGGAGGCTGGCATCCTCGCACAGGCGCGCTCGACGCTAGCGTGGCACGAGAGCAACCGGTTCTGCGGACGCTGTGGCAAGCCAACGAGGGCGACCGAGGGCGGCGCGCGGCGGCACTGCGACGGCTGCGGCGCGCACCACTACCCGCAGGTGTCACCTTCGATGATCGTCGTCGTGGAACGCGGCGACACCTGCCTGCTCGCACGCCGCGCACGGGGCGTGCCCAACCGCTACTCCTGCCTCGCCGGCTACATCGAGGCCGGTGAGTCGATCGAGGACGCCACAATCCGCGAAGTCTACGAAGAGTCCGGCGTACGCATCGGAAACGTGACCTACCATTCCTCGCAGCCGTGGCCCTTCCCGGCCACGCTGATGATCGGCTGCTTCGCGGAGGCGGAGAGCGAGGAGATCACGGTCGATCCCGTGGAAATCGAGGAGGCGCGCTGGGTAAGCCGCGACGAAGTCCGCCGTGCCCTGAACGGCGAACACCCCTCGCTCACGCTCCCGGACAGCGTCGCAATCGCCCATCATCTGATTCGCGCCTGGGCCGAACGCGCCTGAGGCGCACGAAGGAACTCTCACCATGGCATTCCTGAACGACGAACAGCAGGCGCTCGCGAACGAGATCGCCACGCTCCTGACCGATCGAGGGCAGACGGTCGCCGTCGCCGAGGCGACCTCGGGCGGCATCGTTTCGGCGGCGCTGCTCTGGGTGCCGGGCGCATCGCGCTACTACGCAGGCGGCGGGGTGACGTACACGCTCAACTCACGGATCCAGCTGGCCGGCGTGCCCGCGGAGACGCTGGAGAACTATCGCGGCACCACGCCGGAGATGATCGCCACACTCGCAGAATCGATGCGGCAGCGGCTGGACGCCGACTGGTGCATCGCTGAGTCCGGCCTCGCCGGCCCGACTGGCGGCCGCTCTGGCGCGGCACCGGGGCGCGTCACCGTCGGCGTCGCCGGCCCGGTGAATCGCACCGAGGTGTTCGAGACCGGCAGCGACGATCGAGGGGAGAACATGGAAACATTCGCCACGCTCGCGCTCCGCTACCTGCGTGACGCGATCCTCGAGGCGTAGCCAGCGCTCAGTCGGGACGCCGCAGGGCAAAGACCGCGTCGCCACTCACGGCGGCGTACTCGAGGCCACCAAGCCGCGCGAGTGGGCGCAGCCGACCGATGTCGATGACACCGTCCACGATGACCTCATCGTCCACATGCACTCCGACCACCTGCCCGATGACGAGGTGATTGGGAGCGCCATTGGGCGCTGCGGGGAGATCGAGGGTTTGCAGGACCTCGCATTCCAGTGCGATCGGCGAAGCAGCAACGCGCGGCGGCTTCACCCGCACGCAGTCGGCTGCCTCCAGGCCGGCCTCGGCCATCTCGTTCACGCTGGCGGGGACGTGCGCCGACGTCTGGTTCATCTGATCGGTGAGCTCCTCCGTGCAGAGGTTGAAGACAAACTCACCGGTCGCACGCGCGTTGGCCAGTGAGTCCTTCACCACGCCCTCCACGCCCGACTTCCAGCCGTTGGGAGCGAACACCACCAGCAGGGGATCCGTTGATACGAGATTGAAGTAGCTGAACGGCGCGAGGTTCACGACCCCATCCGCGTCCATCGTGCTAATCCAGCCGATCGGCCGCGGGACCACCAGCGAGGTCGCCACGGAGTGCGTGAACGGCGCCGGACGCATCCCATCTCGCTCTGGCTCGAAATACATCGCCCCACCCTTCATCCAGTCATCCAGTCCGTGTCGCTCGCGCGTGCAGCGTGACGCCGATGATAGCGAACGCGCGCACTGGCGCATCCTGCGGCGAATATCAGACACAACGATCATCCGAGGATTTCAGCATGTCCTGACCTGTGGTCGGCCGCATCGACCTTCGATAGTCTGGTGCGCGTTAAAGACACTGAAAGGAAGCGCCATGGCCGAAACTCCCGACGTGCGCCCGGTGGGTGACCTCCCGAACGAGATCGGCAAGACTGCCGCCCGTGAACTCTCGTACAACGGCATCTCCAGCCTCGAGCAGGTCGCCAGCCACTCGAAGAAGGAACTGCTGGCGATCCATGGCGTGGGACCAAAGGCGGTCAGGATCCTCGGTGAATCACTGGCCGCCAGGGGGCTGGAATACAAGGACTCGTAGGCAACCCGCTCCCTCCGGCAAGCCTCGATCGAGGCGCGTTGACGCCCTCCACCTCCGCGGCGCACAATCCCGCCCACACGTTCCCGTACGTGCGCGCATGGCGCACCGTGGGGATTTTGGGGGTACCGCATGACCGCAGAAACCCAGACCACACCGTCCGCTGAACTGCTGGCCGAGGATGTCAGCAACATCGTGTTGCTCGAGCATGTGAACGTGCAGATAGATGATCAGGCGAAGGCGACGCTCTTCTACCTTGTTGGCCTGGGCTTCACCCGCGATCCGCACATGATGGTGGGCCTCGACAACATGTGGGTGAATCTGGGCGAGCAGCAGTTCCACCTGCCCACGAACGAGCACGTCAACGTCCTCCGCGGCCACGTGGGGCTGGTCACGCCCAGCCTCGATGCGCTCGCACAGCGCCTCGAGTCCGTGGCGTCGCGGCTGGAAGGGACGCACTTCGGCTGGCAGCGCCTCGATGACCGCATCGAGGCGACCTGCCCGTGGGGCAACCGCTATCGCATCTACGAGCCGTCTAAGGAGCTTGGCGGGATTACCAGCGGCATGCCGTACGTGGAGTTCACCGCGCCCGTGGGGTCCGGGACCAGCATGTAGAACATCTCCCCCTCGTTGCTCCGAGGGCAGGAGCCAGGCGCCGCGCTGAACAGGTCCCGGGTCTCGAAGTACCCCGACACCATGGACGACGAACCCGGCGGCGTCAGCTCATTCACGGCCCGGGTGTAGAACGCCACCACCCGCCCGTTCCCGTCCAGGTCCGTGGGTTCCCCGAAGGCCGGCGTCAGCACCGCGTACGCCAGGGTGTCGAACTCCATGGCGATGCTGTCGTACTGTGCCGTGGTGAACCCGCCCGGCGGGTTCAG
>JBJHDC010000055.1:0-5496 GCA_050486345.1 Dehalococcoidia bacterium
ATGTTGGAACTGGCCATGTCCTGGCTCGCCAGCAAGCCACTCGTCGCCAGCGTAATCGCTGGCGCGACGAAGGCGGAGCAGGTCACTGCCAACGTCAACGCCGTCAGCTGGAAGCTCACCGACGAAGAGATGGCCGAGGTCAACGAGATCTCGAAGCGGTAGCACGCGAAGCGCTGCAGAACGGACAGGAGGCGGCCTGAGGCCGCCTCCTGTCCGTCTGCTTACAACTCCTCCAGCGTCGCCGTGGCAAACAGCACCGCGAAGTCTTCGCACCAGACGATCACGCTGGCGTAGTCGGCGAGGTCGGTGCCGGGTGGGATGTCGTAGTTGAAGGCGCCGTCGGTCGCGCGCAGTTCGCCGAGGTTAAGCGCGCCTTCCGCATACCCGTCCGGATCCGGCGAGAGCATCATGTAGAGGTCCGGGCCGTTGCGCACGGAGAAGTTCTCGACCCGCAACACGTACTCACCCGGCGCGGTCTCGATGATCAATGCCTCGCCTTCAGCGAAGTGGAACGAGTCCGCACCCATCCAGATCCCCCGTGAGACCTCAGCCGGCACGAACGGGATCTCCGTGGGCACCGGTTCGGTGGGGACGGGCTCCGTCATCATCACGGGCGGCTGCCCGGTCGGCGTTCCATTGGTGGTCGGCGTTCCCTCGGTGACCGGTGTCCCCTGCGGCACCGAGGCAGTCGGTGTCTCCTGGGATGCGACCGCGGCGAGCGGGCTCTCCTCGATGAGCTCGATGCGGGTCCAGAGTGGCGACGCGAGGTACCACCCCACCGGCAGCGTCACCGCGAGCACCACCACCACCGCGGCGACGCTCTGCACCGGGTAACGCCGCACCGTCCGAGCGATGGCAGCCACCCAACCCATCCGCCAGGCGACGACAAACAACGCCACTGCCACGAGCAACATGCCAATCGAGATCGGCACACGATAGGGATAGAGATCCGCGACGAGTCGCTCGATGTTTCCAACAAACTCAAACATGCTGTTGCCCTCACTGGCCGCCTATGGACACACTCAGTCTGGCCTACCAGTGATCGACAAACGTCATAGAGGTGCTATCGAATCATGAATTCATCCGCACCCCGCGCATGCAGGCGACCGTCAGCAATCACCCATTCCTCGTCCGCGAATTGGTCCACGAAGTAGCGATCGTGGCTCACAGCGAGCACCGCACCTTCGTACGCCGCGAGCGCCGCCTCGAACGCCTCACGCGAGGGGAGATCGAGGTGGTGCGTGGGCTCATCGAGCACCAGCAGGTTCGCTCCGCTGCCGACGAGCATCACGAACTGCAGGCGGCGGCGCTCACCCTCACTCAGGCGATCCAGCGGGAGCCGCGCGAGGTCGTGCGCGAAGACGAAGCGATGCAGCAGGTTGCTCGCCTCCACCTCAGACACCTGTGCAGCGCTGCGGATCACCTCGAGCGGCGTCTCACCCGGCCAGTCGGTCACCTCGTCCTGTCGCATCACCCCGAGGCGGGCTGACCCCGCCAGGCGGACAACGCCCCCACGCACCAGCGCACGGTCAGCATTGGACGCCCCGATCAACGCTCGCAGCAGCGTGCTCTTCCCGGTGCCGTTGGGCCCGGTGATGAACGTGCGCTGTCCGCGACTCACCGTGAAGCTGACACCCTCGAGGAGCACGCGGTCGCCGATCGCAATCGTCGCGTCGGCCACCTCGACGAGGCGTACGGCTCCCCCGGTCACACGCGTGAACTCCGTTCGCAGCCCGCTCGGCTCCTTCGCGGGGCGCTCAGTCTGCTCTCCGGACGCCGCCTGGCGCTCCAAACGGGCTTTCAAGGTCGTGCTGCGCCGCGCGACCTTCTTCGCACGCTTGCGGTAGTGAAAGTGGATGGTGCGCTGTTCGATGTTCCGCGAACGCGATTCGATCGCCGAGATCGTGCGCCGCAGCTCGCGGATACCGCGCTGCTCCCGCTCGTACGCCTGCCACTGCTCCGCCAGCCGCCGCGCCCGCTCCTCTGCCCAAGAGGTGTAGTCCCCATGCCAGACTTCAGCGGCGCCGCTCACCGGGTCTAGCACAAGAAGCCCATCGATAGCCGCATCGAGGAATGCGCGGTCATGCGACACGGTGAGCACAGGCCCTGCGAACCCTTCGATGTACCCCGTCAGCCACTCGATGCCGGCAGAATCCAGATGATTCGTCGGCTCATCGAGCAGCAGCGCGTCCGGCTGCATCGCGACGAGGTCCAGGAGCGCGAGCTTGGCGAACTCACCGCCCCAAAGGGCTGCCGGCACCCGCTCGAACCACACAAAATCGGCGCCAATCCCCCGTGCGGCAACCTCGATGATCTCGGTATCGGCGACATGCTCCATCCCCGTGAGCAGTTCGTCGAACACCTGCTCACGCGCAGGCAACTCGGTCGAATCAGCTAGTGCCAGCCTCTGCGCTGCATCGGCCAGCAGTGCATCGCCACGGAGCGCCAGTGCCAGCGTTGGGAAGGTGGATTCGAGGCTTGGTGCGCCCCGAACCGGACTCTGGCGCAGGTAGCCGATGCGCTCGGACCTCGGTCGCTCGATGTGACCGGCGTCCGGGTGCAGCTCGCCTGCCACGATGCGCAGAAGCGTGGACTTGCCACTCCCGTTCGGTCCGATGATGCCGACGTGCTCGCCGGGCGCCACGGTGGACGACACGTCGCGAAACAGCACCCGTCCACCAAACGAGTGTGTAACGTTCTTGATCTGGATCACGCAGAGGTCCTCTGCCCGCGCACAGCAACCGGCATCCGAAGATGGCGGCGTGACGAAGCGCGTGTGTGCTGAGGCGGGACGAGAGCGGTCTAGGGACCGAGCCGGCGAGCGCGAACGGAGGTATCGCCATTCGCGTGGAAGACACGTGCTTCGCCAGCTTACTTGCGCAAGGGACCCCTCGCTGTCATCGCCCTCTGTCCCACCACGGTAGCGCATGCGCCCGCCGGTGGCACGCGGTACCGTCAGAGGTGGAGGCACTCCATGCTCACCCTGCGTAACCCCCACAGTGTCCTCGCGGCGATCGAGGCGCGCCCGCGTGACGTGCGGCAGGTGCGCGTGCCCGGACTCGAGATCACCGGAGCATGGGGCGAGGTGATTGCCGCGGCGCAGCGAGCGAACGTCGCCGTCACCCCGATCTCCACGGCCGTTCCGACGCGCACCCGGCTGACCAACCGCGGCCGTCGTGAACATCGCGAGCGACGCGACGAACGCCCGGGGCCCGAGCGCAGCGCGAGCGCCGAGGCGCTGGTGCGTGAGCGCGATCCCGTCGCGCTGGACCGAATGTTCGCGGACGCAAAGGCAGGTGACCTCTGGCTCGCCCTCGATTCGGTCCAGGATCCGCAGAACGTGGGCGCGATGGTGCGCACGGCCGCCTACTTCGGCGTGCGTGGGCTGGTGGTGATGTCCGACCGCGCGGCGCCACTCTCCTCGGTAGTCTACGACGTCTCCAGCGGCGGGATGGAGGCCGTCCCCCATGCGGAGGAGACGAACCTGCGGCGGGCGCTCGAAGCGGCGAAGGCATCCGGCGTCTGGGTCCTCGGCACCTCTGAGCACGCGGAACGCAGCATCTACCAGGTACCGCTCGATCGACCGTGGCTGGTGGTGCTGGGGAACGAGGAGCGCGGGCTCCGCCGCCTCACCCTGGACACCTGTGACGAGGTCTGCGTGATCCCGGGGCGAGGTGAGGTGGTCACATCCCTCAACGTCGCGACGGCGGCAGGCATCCTGCTCGCTACGCTGGCCGCTAGCTCAGCCTAGGCCGAGCTAGCGGATCCCACGAGACTCCATGTAAGCCTCCAGGAAGTCACGTGACCAGGTCACAAAGTCCCCGGTCACATCCCCGATGGCGATCACGCGGTCATCGGCGAGCTCAATGCGCACCTCAATCGGGCGTTCCGCGCGATCGAGGTTGGTGAGCGTGAGAACGGGCGGGTACGTCGGCTCCACAGTGGGGCGCGGCGGCCCGGATTCCGTGACCTGGATCATGTTCGTGAAGATCCCGAGAGAACCGTATGCGAGGAGTTCCTCGACACTCTCGGTGACGCTCTCATCCAGATGCAACAGGTCAATGACCTGTCCGGGCGCCTCGATGTTAGCGATGGTCTCCGCGAGCTGCTCCCATTCAGTCGCCCCGGGCAGCGGCCCAGCCAGCCGGCGCGTGAGCGACTGAGAGCGGTCAGAGAGCGCCAGCCACACGTGGTTGAACCGGCGCGCCGCCTCCGCCGCCTCCTGCACCATCAGCGCGGCAAGGAGCGCTCGGTGGGAGCTATCCGCCAGGAAGATGCCGTTGAGGACGTTGTCCGCAACGATCTGCGGTTTCCAGAGCGTGGCATCCGTGTAGCGTCTCAGCGCCTCAAGATCGCTCAGGTCACCGGACAGACTGGCGGTGGTCACGACAGACCCTCCTGGAGAGGCTGGTGGGGGATGCCTCTCCAGCGTACGGGAACCTCGCCCGGACGTCAGGCTCTCGGAAGTGTCAGCCAAGCCTCGGCTGTAGCATGTCCACCAACTCGCCCACGGTGCGGTGGCTCTGGAGCACGTGACGCAACGGCTGGTCTCGTTCGACACGGTACTCGTTGCGCCGACCGACGCGACGTCGAGAGAGGTAACCCTCATCGACGAGTTCACGCACAATCCGTTGCGCAGCCCGCTCCGTGATTCCCACGTGCTCTGCAATGTCGCGAAGCCGCAGATCCGGCTTGGCTGAAATCACCAGGAGCACATGCCCGTAGTTGGTCAGGAACGTCCATGTGGTGGGGGACTCGGTCGTCATCGGCTCTCCATCCCGTTCACCCGTTGGTGGTAGCAGCTAGCTTCCGGCGGAAGCCTGCTAATGGATCGTATCTCAATGGTGTCTCTAGAGACGCGCAAAACGCCACGTCCGTCGGAGCCGGAGCCCACCTATGAGGAGAAATGATATCTATTTGACACCATCTCATTTGCGGTAGATACGCATCGCGAATACGAAAGCGGTGTTCCGCTATTCGTCCAGCCGGAACGAATCGAGCTGCTGCGTGGTGGGCTCGGCGCAGCAATACCATGCCTCACTGAGCCCCGGGACCACCGCAAGCGGCGCCAGCCCGGTCGAGGCCGGCACAGGCCGCCCGGCTGCGGCGTACGCAGCAGCGCGTACGCGCTCGAAGGTCACCAACACATCCTCAGCCTCTGGCACGCACTCGGCGTCGCCGCAATCGCACGCCCCACCGGTGGCGGTTTCCACCAGCACTGCGAGCTCTGCCTGCAACGCATCCACACACGGATCGAGGCTGGACCAGGTGTATGTGAGGCGCTCCTCATCGAACGATCCGAGGCGTCCCTGCTCCGCGAGCACTGCGTTCAGCGGTGAGCCCGGCGGCAGGAGAAGCCGTAGGCTGTACTGCACCGGCTGGATCTGCCGTTGGAGCCCGTGCACCTGCACGAACTCGAGGATGTCGATGAAGTCATCGAGTTCGGTCCACGGCGTAAAGGCGACCCACGTAGGGCGGATGGTGAGCCCCCCACGC
>JBJHDC010000055.1:5506-15254 GCA_050486345.1 Dehalococcoidia bacterium
TGCTCCATCTCGGCGCGCGTGTGCCCCTTCTCGAGCGTGGCGAGAATCGCGTCATTGCACGACTCGAACGCGCTGGTGATGAAGATGCAGCCGGTGTCGCGGAGGCGCGGCAGCAGCGCCTCGTGCTCCAGCAGGTGCTCCACCTTGATGGTGGCGTCGTAGGTGACATCCGGCCATCGCTCGTGCATCTCTTCGACGATGGCGAGCGAATGCGGAACCGCGTTCAGGAAGTCCGGGTCGCCGAATGTGATGTGCCGAGCCCCAGCCGCGAGTTGCTGCTCGATGTCCGCGAGGACCACCTCGCGCTGCACCAGCCGAAGCGCGCCGCCGTAGACCGGGGTGATTGGACAGTGTGTGCACGTGTGTGCGCAGCCCCGCGTCGCCTCCACGTATCCGGCCGGGAACTCACCATCGAGGCGGAACACGGTCGCGTACTGATCGAGACCTGGCAGACCTCGACGATCCGGCACCACGTACTGTTGGCGCACCAACGAGGTGGTTTCCACGCTGACATCGGTTACCGCGCCGCCGGCGATGCGGTCGGCGAGTGCCACCAGGTCGGGCTCGTACTCACCGCCGATCACGCTGCTGCCTGCGGCGCTGAGCAGCTCTCGCAGCGGTCCGGCGTAGAGTCCGTAGTACGCCACATGCACTGTCGGATTCACCTGCTGTGCCTGCTTCGCGAGCTCGATCGCAATCCGCGCGGCGGTGTGCATGGGGATGGAGATGGCGAGGAGGTCGATGTCGCGGAACATGCTCGCCTGTGGGGGATCGACTGCGAGATCCAGCGTGCGTACGTCGTGTCCGGCAGCGCGCAGCGCTGCCGCCGGAGCGCCGAGGCCCAGCGGCTGGTGACCGAGCTCGTATGTGGAGACCAGCAATACGCGCGCGCCATCGCCGGCAGGCAACGAGGGCCGGCCGGGGAGCGCGCCGAACGAAATCTCGAATGAACGGTCGGTACTGCTGGTCACGGATGCCTCGCGGTCGCTACGCATCCATCGTACCAACCGGGCATGGCCACCACATGGGTGGGCCTGGAACGCTAACGCGCGGAATGCGACTCCTCTGCCTCCTCGGAGTCGGAGGAGTCCGCAGAGCGCGCCGGGCCTCGCGCGTGTGGTGGCGGCGGCAGCTGGTTCAGCGTGCGCTCGTAGAATGGCACGCGCACGTGCCAGCCGGTGCGGCCGATGAGGTGCGCACCGATGGGTGCGGTAACCAGGAAGAAGCCGATGCCCGCCAGCGCCCGCGCCGTCACGCCCGTGTCGTGGAA
The DNA here is from genome assembly GCA_050486345.1 of Dehalococcoidia bacterium. Classification (GTDB taxonomy): domain Bacteria; phylum Chloroflexota; class Dehalococcoidia; order UBA2979; family UBA2979; genus JBJHDC01. The sequence goes on from JBJHDC010000055.1 coordinate 6,777, forward strand.
GTAGGCGGCAACTGCCAGGAACATCACCGCAGCGCCCAGCGAGATCGCCTTGCTTGACGCCGCCATGCGCATGAACAGGTCCGGGAAGCGCACGATCGCCAGCCCCGCGAGTAGAAGAAACGCCGAGGCAATCAGCAGCAGAATCCCGGTGGCAATCTCGCTCGCGGCGTCCATCTAGCGACCTCCTGCCCGTCCGTTGCGTTCCTCGACAAAGCGCGCGAACGCGACCGTGCCGAGGAACCCGACGAGACCGAGCGCCAGTGCGACATCGATCAGCGCCGGCTGGTTGGACTGGATCGCCGTCAGGGCGATCATCCCCACTACCACCACTGCGAGCAGATCGATCGCCGCCCAGCGATCGAGCAGCGTGGGGCCGCGCATCAGCCGGACAATGGCCAGCACACCCGCGACGATGAGTGCGAAGCGCGCGATGGTGATCGCGATTTCCAGGAAGTCCGTGCTCATTCCCCCAGCTCCCTGATCCGCCGCTCGAAGCCTTCCTTGATCTCGCGCCGCGCAACCTCGATGTCGCTGTCTGTGATGCTGATCGAATGGATGTAGAGCACCTTGCGGTCCTCGGAGACATCGATCGCGGTGGTCCCCGGCGTCAGCGTGATAAGCGTCGCAAGCAACGAGATCTGCGCGTCCGACTCCAGGTCCAGCGGCAGATCGATGAACCCCGGCTTCAACTGCCGCTGGGGACGCATGAGGTCACGCGCGACGCGCAGGTTCGCCTTGATCAGCTCGACCAGAGTGAACCCTGCGAGCGAGAACGCACGCCACATCCGACGGCTCATCTTCGACATGCCGGGCACCGACTGTGTGGCGATCAGGATGGCCGCGCCGATCACCGCTCCGACCACGAAGTTCCCCACGGTGAACGTGCCCGTGATCAGCATCCACGCCACGGCGAGGAGCACGTTCCAGACAGCGACGTTCACTGCGGACCTCCCGTCACACTCAGCTCGGCGCGATCTGGTCCCAGCACCGCGGAAATGTAGGCCGACGGATCGATCAGCTGCTCGCCGGCCTGCGTCGCCAGCTCGAGCGCGGGACCGGCGCCGAGGCCCAGCGCGATGCTCCCACATGCGAGCAGCAGCGCCGGCAGGATGAACGGGCGCGGCCGCACCTCGGGCGACGGTATCGGTGCGGGTCGGTCCTTCCAGAAAACCTCGATCCAGATCTTCGTCATCGAGAACACAGTGAGCGCACCAACTACCAGAGACACGGCCACGATGGTGTATGACCCGGCCTCGATACCGGCACGGGCGAGGGCAAACTTGCCCACGAATCCGGAAAGCGGGGGGATCCCCGCCAGCGAGCCGGCAGCGACACCAAACACGACCGCCACCAGCAGGTGACTGCGATACATCCCGCCCAGCGACCGGAACATGCCGGTACCCTCCACGCGCTGCACGGAGCCGGCGACCAGGAAGAGCGCAGTCTTCGTCACCATGTGGTGGGCGGTATAGAAGATCGCCGCCGCCAGCGCCAGCGGGGTCATCAGCGCAAGCCCCATCATCATGTACCCGATCTGGCTCACGATGTGGAACGAGAGCACGCGCCGAAACTCGTTCTGCGCCACCGCGCCGAGCACCCCGGAGACCATCGTGAACCCGGTCAGCACCAGCAGAATCGTGTGCGTGGTGTCGATGTCGTGGTTGAAGAGCAGCGTGAAGGCGCGGATGAGCGCGTAGATCCCCACCTTCGTGAGCAAGCCGGAGAAGAGCGCGGAGACATCGGACGGTGGCGTGTGATACGAGGCTGGCAACCAGCCGAAGACCGGGAACGCCGCCGCCTTGATGCCGAACGAGACCATGAACAAGAACGCGACCGAGGTGACCGCGGCGGTGTTCTCCACCTCGGGCAGCTTCACGGCCAGGTCCGCCATGTTCAGCGTCCCGGTCATGCCGTACGTGAGCCCGACCGCCACGAGGAAGATCGTGGACGACACCAGGTTGAGCACCACGTACTTCACCGCGCCCTCGATCTGCTCGCGCTGGCCACCGAGCGCGATGAGAACGAAGGAGGCGATCAGGAGCACCTCGAACCAGACGAACAGGTTGAAGAGGTCGCCCGTGAGGAAGGCGCCGGAGACACCCGCGATCAGCACGTTGGTAAGCGCGAAGTAGCCATGCGAGGTGCGCCCCGCCTGCACATTCGCGGCGGCGAACCAGAGGCAGGCGAAGGCCACAAACCCGGAGGTCACAAGCATGATGGCGCTGAACAGATCCGCGACCAGCGTGATGCCGAACGGCGCGGCCCACGCGCCGACCTGCGTCGCCTGGATGCCCTCGCGCTGCACGACGGCCAGCAGGGCAATCGATGCGATCAGCTGGCCTGCGGGCCCGATGACTCCCAGCGCACGCTGCGCGCGGTGATCTCGACGCGTGGCGAGCGCGAGGATGGCAGCCAGCATCGGCCAGGCAATGGGAGCCACCAGTAGCCAGGTCATCGGTGGTGCTCCGAGCTCGCGCCTGCTTCATGGGGAGCCTCGCTATCGTGCGCAGCGACCACGTCGTGCGGCTCATCCATGCGGTAGTGCGCGTATGGGTTGTACGAGGTGTCCACCCGGTCAGTGGTGTTGAGATCCGCGAGGTCATCAGTGCCGATGCTCCCGTAGGCGCGGTAGGCCAGCGCGATGAAGAAGGCGAGCACGCCGAATCCGATCACAATCGCCGTGAGGATGAGCGCCTGCGGCAGCGGGTCGACCGTCGTTTCCCCGACGGCGAGTCCGCCCTCCGGGATCAGCGCGGCGCGGTCCCGACGCAGGCCACCGACCACGAAGATGAGCAGGTTCGTCGCGTTGGTGAGTAGAGCGAGCCCGATGATCACGTGGCCCAGCGTGCGCAGCATCAGCAAGTAGCATCCGCATGCGAACAGCACTCCGACGACGATGGAGAGGACGAGATCCATGCCTACTCCTCCGCCATCGAGAGCGCCAGGGTGACCGCCACCCCGACCACTACCAGGAACACACCGATGTCGAAGAGGAGAGGCGTGCCGAGGGCCACCTCGGTGCCGAACACGTGCACGTCCCACCATCGCCCGGTGAGGAACGGATCACCCAGCGCCAGCCCAACGATGCCGCTGCCCACGGCGAACAGCAGGCCCACCCACACCAGCAGACGCGGGTCGACGTGGAGGAACTGACGCGCCGAGGGCACATCGAAGGCCATCGCGAAGAGCACCACGCCTGCCGCGGCCACCAGCCCCGCGACAAACCCGCCGCCGGGCTCGTTGTGACCGCGGAAGAGCAGAAACACAGAGAACACGAGCATCAGTGAGATCAGGAAGCGCGCCACGGAGCGCAGGATGATTGAGCCCATGGCTACGCCCCTTCCTCTTCCTCATCGCGCGGCTGCGGCTTCAACCGCAAGAGCGCAATGATCCCCAGCGCGGCGACCGCGAGGACAGTGATCTCGCCCATGGTGTCCAGCGCACGGAAGTCGACCAGGATTACGTTGACCACGTTCCGGCCATGGGCCTCGGAAACGCTGTGGGCGACGTAGTAGTCGGAGACCTCGGTGGAGCGCTCCACGGTGAGCGCGGTCCATGTCAGCACCGTGGTGGTCACGCCCACGGCGCAGGCGACGAGGCCGTAGCCGATTCGTGACGCTAGTGGCGATCGGGTGCGCCGCGCCGAGGGCAGGTGGCGGAAGACGGCAACGAAGAGGACCACAACGAGTGTGTCCACCAACACCTGGGTCATCGCCACGTCCGGGGCGGAGAAGAACGTGAACAGCAGCGCCATCCCGAAGCCGCCGGCGCCCAGCGCCGCGACGGCGTAGAGTCGCGAGCGTGCGAACGCCGCGGCAAGGGCGGTCACCACGAGCAAGGCAGAGACCGCGTAGAGCTCCGCGTTCATGTCCCGGTACTCCGGCACCGCCACGCCTCCGCGGGCGATGAGCAACGTCATCCCGCCCAGCACGAAGCTGATGAGGATGATGATGACGTAGCGTCGGAGCGAGCCGCTCTGGATCAGCCGCGTCTGCAGCAGCGCGATGCGGTTCAACAACACCAGCGCACCGACGAACGCGCCCTCACCGCTGAATCGAGGCAGTGGCAGGACACGGAGCAGCAGCGTCAGCTTCCAGAGCCCCAGGATCCCTGCCCCAATGGCGAGCACGCTCAACAGCAGGACGAGGTTGAAGCCGTGCCAGAAACTGACCTTCACCTCCACGGCTGTGCCGGACATCGACTCTGCCACGGTGCGGATCGCGTCGCTGCCCAGCGGCGTGAGCACGCCACCGATGATGCCGATCAGTCCCAGGAGTAGTGGCGGCACCCACAGCCCCACGCCGCCCTCGTGCGGCGCGTGCGGCGTCTCCAGCGGGCGCCCGAAGAACGGCCGCACCACGACCATGCCCGCGGCGATCAGCGTCAGCGCACCCACAGCGGCGGCGATGATGCTGAGCAGGAGCACGAACTCAGCGTGGGTCGTCACCTCGAACAGCGTCTCCTTGGCCAGGAAGCCGGCTGCGGGGGGGAGCCCGGCCATCGAGATAGCCGCCAGCACGGCCGCCGCTGCGGTCAGTGGCATGGCGCTGCGCAGGCCACCCAACACATTGCGATCACGGGTCCCGGTACTGTGGTCGATCCCGCCCGCGACCATGAACAGCGCCGCCTTGTAGAGTGCGTGCGCAACGATCAGCACCGTAACGCCAATCATCGCTTCGCCGGTGCCCATACCGATGAGGAAGACCATCGTGCCGAGCGCACTGACGGTGCTGTAGGCAAGCACGCGCTTGAGGTCCGTCTCGCGGATCGCGATCACCGCGCCCACCACCATGGTGGCTCCGCCGAAGGCGGGCAGCGCCCAGCCCCACGCGGCCACATCCCCCAGCACCGGATGCATCCGTGCGAGGAGGAAGACTCCCGCCTTCACCATCGTGGCGGAGTGCAGATAGGCGCTCACCGGCGTCGGCGCCGCCATCGCGCCCGGAAGCCAGGCGTGGAACGGGAACTGCGCCGATTTCGTGACTGCGCCAGCCAGCACCAGCCAGAACGCGGCAATCACCAGCCCATCTGAGGCATCAATGACGCCCGGCTGCGCCAGTGCGGAGATCGTCCACGCATCTGCCGCCACGCCCAGCAGCAACAACCCCGCGAGCAGCGCCAGCCCGCCGATGCCTGTCACGACCAACGCCTGCTGCGCGGCCAGGCGGGCGGACTGTTTGCCGTGCTCGAACCCGATCAGCATGAACGAGGTGATGCTAGTGAGCTCCCAGAAGACGAAGAGCGCGATCAGGTTGTCGGAGAGCACCACGCCGAGCATGGACGCCATGAACAAGAGCAAGAACAGGAAGAACCGCCCGCGCTGAGCATCGGCGGGCAGGTAATCACCGGCATACAGGAGGATGAGCGAGCCGATACCCGTGATCAGCAGCGCGAAGAGGAGCGCGAGCCCGTCCAGTCGCAGGGAGAGTGCGAGATCAAGGGTGGGCGCCCAGCGGATCGAGGTCTCGTAGACCTCGCCGTCCATGATGTTCGGCACATGTGAGAGCAGGAGTGCGAAGACGCCGGCGACGGCCAGCGCGAGCAGGCGTGCGGACCACTGGTGCCAGGCGCGTTCCATGAACGGAGCAGCCACCGCGAGGATGGCAGGCGCCAGCAGCGCGACGAGGAGGATGTCGTTGGGGCTCAGAACAGCTGCCCCGTTCGCTGACGACGCGCAGGCCGTGGACGCCCGGGACGGAAGACACCATTGGAACGCACGCCGCTACCCCCCGCCGGGCACCATGGGCCTATTCCGGCTTCGGTGCAAGTGGGGGGTATCCACGAGGTGCGGAGCACCTCGGTCAGTCGTGCGATCCGGGACCGTCGCATGGGCGAACTGCCGTACCTGAGCTGGCGCCTCACGTGCCGCCGTGAGCCGCCGCGATCGAGGGCACCCCTACGGTCGGGGCGCCCGATCCACCACGGCGGACGCCTCGGTCCCGCGCCGGCGGACCGGCGCGGCTGGCTCCGCATGAGGCTCATCGATGTCATCTAACGCCATGGCGGCGCCATCCGCGGTCCGCCCGGTTCGGCGGTCCGCTTCTTCCTGCGTAATCGTGCCGGCTGCCACCAGCTTCGCCGCCTGTGCGGGCGAAAGTTCCACCTGTGCCAGCGCGGAGATGCTCAGGCCTCGAAGCCGAGGACTCAGCAGCACCATCCCCACCAGCACCACCAACCCGATCGCGCTGTGAATAGCTATCGTAGCGCGCGCACCGATATGGTCGATGGCAATCGCCACGGGCAGCACACCCAGCGGCATCATCCCGAAGGACATCATCAGCAGCGACATCACCCGGCCGCGGTACTCGTCGGGAACCAACACCTGCAGCGTAGTCTGGCTCATGATCTGGAACATCATGCGGCCCACACTGGCCACCGCCAGCACGGCGAGGGCGACCCAGAAGGAGCCCGTGAGCGCGAACACGAGGTAGCCGGCACCCATCAGCGCGCCACCGGCCAGCATCATCAATCCCTTGCGGTCGATCCTGTCCGAACTCGCCGAGATCACCGCACCGGCCAGCCCACCGATGCCCATCGAAGCCATGAGGAGGCCCAGGCCCGCCGGACCGCGCTCGAAGACGTCTTCCGCGAACACCGGCAGCATCTGCTGCAGCGGCACCGCGAACAGCGGCACGATGAGCGCCGAGGCGATCAACAAACGGAAGAGCGGGCGCTTCCACACATACGTCATCCCGCCGAAGAGGTCCGCAACGAACGAGTTGGAGGAACTCCGCCGCGCCCGCATCCCGTGCAGCGGCAACGGCAACACGGTGAGCACGCTGACTACGAAGAATCCCACCGTGACCGCGTACGCCACCCCGAGGCTGAACGGCGCGATCAGGAAGCCGGCGAGCGCGGGACCCAGGATGCGCGTGAGGTTCATCGTGGCCATCTGCAGCGAGACCGCGTTCATCAGCAGGTGTTGAGGCACCAGTTGAGGAGCGATCGCCTGGCGAGTCGGCATGATGATCGACTGCACAATGGCGGTCACGAAGGCGGACACAAGCAGGTGCCAGAACACCACGCGCTCAGTGAAAATGAGGATGGTCATCGTCAGAATCACCAGCGTCGTGAATACCTGCAGGACGATCAGCAGCGTGCGCTTGTTCACCCGGTCTGCGATCACGCCACCGATGGGTGCACCAAACAGCATCGGAATCGCAAACGTCACCGCCACGATCCCCAGCGCCGTCGCGGCATCGGTCAGCTGATACGCGAGGTAACCCCGCAGGATGATGTTCATCTGCATCGCGGAGAAGAACGCGAAGTTCCCCGTGAAGTACCACGCGTAGTCGCGCACGGTCAGGGCAGCGAGTGTGCGCCGCCAGCCGCGTAGCGGGACGTCCGAGGGTTCGGGATTCGCGGGCGCGGAACTTGACACAGGCGCCATCCACTCCGGGTCTACGGCTCGGTGGCCTGCCGTTTACGTGATAGTCATGGCAACGAACCGCTATCCTACGACATCGGAGCCGTGTGGACTCTCACGCGACCTCAAGGCAAGAGATTCGGGAGATCCGCGCCCAGGTATCTGGGCGCGTAGAGCAGGAGCACAACATGGTGAACTGGAGCCTGGAAGGGCGCACCGCGCTGGTCACGGGTGGCAGCCGCGGCATCGGCCGGGGGATCTGCATCGAGCTCGCCCGACACGGCGCCGACGTCGCCGTGAACTACACGAGCAACGAAGCCTCCGCGCAGGAGGTGGTCGAGGAGATCCGCGGGATGGGCCGCAAGGCAGCCGCGTTCCGGGCCGACGTCTCCGATTTCACCCAGTGCGAGGCGATGGCGCAAGCAGCCCTAGCGGAGTTCGGGTTCATCGACATCCTGGTCAACAACGGCGGCATCGGCGCCGTCTCGGTGGGCCGCCCGACCATCGTGGATGCGAAGCCGGCGGACATGTACAAACTGATGATGGTGCACGCCATGGGGTCGTACCACATGAGCAAGCTGCTGGTGCCTCAGATGCGCGACCGTGATCGCGGGGACGTCATCATGATCAGCAGCGTGGGCGCGCAGCGCTTCGGTGCGCGCAGCGGTACCTATGCGGCCGCGAAGGCAGCCCAGGAGGCCATCGCCTTCACGCTGGCCAAGGAGGAGCGCGAGCACGGTATCCGCCTGCGCTGGATCCCCGACTTCCCTGGTGACTACGGGGTCGAAACCGGCGAGCAGACGCTCGACGCGGTGCTGAAGGACGGCCCGGCCAGTGTCATCGGCTTCGGGGTGGGCAGTGTGGAGGTCTCCCGCGCGCCGTTCGCCGACCTCTTCGCCCGCGCACGCGCGGCCGGGCTGCACAGCCTCCCGCACGCGGGGGAGAACGGCGGCCCGGAGCGGATCCGCGAGGCACTCGACCTGCTGCACGCGGAGCGGATCGGTCACGGCATCGACTGCATGCGCGACCCTGCGCTGGTCGATCGGTTGACCGAGACGGGCGTGCCGCTCGACGTCTGCCCCACCTCGAACCTGTGCACCGGTGCCATTGCG
>JBJHDC010000056.1:0-7772 GCA_050486345.1 Dehalococcoidia bacterium
GCGCAGGGCTCCCTGCCCGAGGGGCACGAGGTCCGCGAGCGATACTCGGCGTCCGAGCCCTACCGGCATCGCTGGTGGTTCCCGGAGCACCTCTACCGGCAGGCGACCTGGGGAAGCTTCGCGCGCGGGGTGGCGACGGGCGCATGGCCCTCGGCCTGGATGGACTTTGCGATGTCACGCATCGATGAGGACCAGCTCGGGATCCTGTGGGGAGAGGTGTTCTACCCCTGAATGACACTGGATCGCCCGCCGTACCGTTCCCTCGATACGCTGGCGTCGACGCGATCGCGGGCATGCCTGAGACTCCGGTCAGCGGATGCTCCGGCGTCCGCCGTCACGCTCGTGAGCCGCGATTCACGCAGATGAGCCTGGCGCCGGCGCAACGCCCCATCCAGCCGTCCGCTCACCCGGAGGTATCGTGACTCGTTCCGGCCTGTGGGGCATACGCGCGTGGATCGGGATCGTGGTCAGCGTCGCCTTCCTCGCGCTCTTGTTCTGGCGCGTCGAGCGCAGCGAAGTATGGGAAGCCCTGCGGGGGGTGGAGCCGGTGTGGTTCCTGCCCGCCGCCGTCTTCCTTGCCGCCGCGCTCTGGGTTCGGGCCATGCGCTGGCGGACCATTCTCCATCCCTCCATTCAGATCTCCACGGCGGATGCCGGTTCACTGGTGGTGATTGGCTACGCGGCCAACAACGTGCTCCCGATGCGGACCGGCGAGGTGGTGCGTGCGTTGCTGCTGCGTCGTCGCCACGGCGGGTCTGCGATGACCGCGCTGGGCACGATTGTGGCGGAGCGCATATTCGATGGCCTCGTGCTGGCGCTGCTACTGGCGTTGACCATCGCCATCGCCGGCGGGACGGGCACGGTGCGCGTACTCGCGCTGCTCATGGGGCTCGCCTTCCTCGTCGCAACCCTGCTGCTCCTGCTGCTCGCTACCCGCCCGGCGCCCGCGCGCGGGCTGGCGAGGCGTGCGCTGGGGTTCGCACCAGAGCGGCTGCGTGGTCGCGTGCACGATGCGGCCGATCGCTTCCTCGGCGGGCTCACCCAGCTGCGAGGATTCCGTGCGTGGAGTTCGGTGCTGCTGCTGTCGGTGCTCTCCTGGGTGCTGGAGGCGGCGTGCTACTGGATGGTCGGCCTGGCGTTCGGCCTCGACCTCAGCCCGCCGCTCTACCTGGCGATCGCGGCCGCCGCGAACCTCGCAATCGCGGCGCCGAGCACCGCTGGCGGGATCGGGCCGTATGAGTTCTTCGCGCGCGAAGTCGCGGTGTTCTTCGGCGTCGCCACGGGGCTCGCGACGGCCTACGCGTTGGTGTTGCACCTGTTCGTGCTGTTGCCGGTCGCTCTCGCCGGGCTGTTCTTACTGTGGCGCCAGCACCTGGGTGTGGGCACACTGGTGCGTCCACAGGACTCGTTGGGCACACTCAACTCGAACGATGATCACGCGGCCGCCGGTGCGCCGGATCGCGCGGAGGGTGGAGGCACAGGGTGAAGATCATCGTCATTGGCGGCGGCGTGGCCGGCCTCGCGGCGGCGCAGGTGCTTGCGCGGGACGGGCACGAGGTGGAACTGGTCGAGGCCGGACCGGTGCTCGGCGGACAGGTACGCACCTTCGAGATCGGTGGCGGGCGCATTGAGGCGTTCTACCACCACCTCTTTCGCTCCGACACCTGCGTCACGGACCTTATCCATGAACTCGGCCTGGGCGACGACCTGCAGTGGATCGACTCGAACGTGGGGCTACACGCGGAGGGAAAGAACTATCCCTTTGTCGGGCCGGTGGACCTGCTGAAGTTCAACCGCGTCTCGCTCTTCACGCGCATGCGCCTGGGCGTCACTGCGCTCTGGTTGCGCCGCGTCTCCGACTGGGGTCGCTACGAGGGCCAGCGGGCGAGCGAGTGGATTCGCTCCCGTGTGGGGCGCCAGGGCTATGACCGTGTCTGGGGCCCACTGCTGCGCGCCAAGTTCGGCGACCACGCCGATGACGTCTCCATGGTGTGGTTCTGGGGCAAGATCTACCTCCGCTTCGCCAGCCGCGGCGACGAAGGCGGCAACCCCATCAAGCGCCTGCTCGCCAAGGAGCAGCTCGGCTATCTCCGCGGCTCCTTCGGGCGGCTGGTAGATGCGATGGCCGCGGACATCGAGGCTCACGGCGGACGGCTGGCGACCGGCGCGCCGGTCGAGCAGCTGATCCTCGAGGATGGTCGGGCGGTTGGTGTCACGCTGGGTGGCGAACGTGCCGGCGAAGAGCTGCGCGCAGACGCGGTGCTCTCCACGACGCCCTCGGGCATCTTCGCGGACCTCGTGCCGGAGCTGGCGGAGCGTGACGCGGACTACGACCGCATGCTGCGCTCCGTGCAGTACCAGTGGGCCACGGTGCTGGTGCTCGCTCTGGACCGGCCACTGTCGGACATCTACTGGCTGACGATGACTGACGATGACGTCCCCTTCGTGGTGACGGTTGAACAGACGAACTTCGTCTCGCCGGAGCAGTACGGCGGCAACTACGTGGTCTACTTCTCGAACTACGTGGACCCCGGCGATCCGATCATTGAGGAGACTGAGGAGCAGGTCCTCGCGCGGTACGAGCCGTACATCCGGCGCATCAACCCGGCGTTCGACCGCGCGTGGATCCGCGACCGCTGGTTCTTCAAGGACCGCGCGGGACAGCCCATCGTGCACTACCGCTACCACGAGACCATCCCGCCGCACCGGACGCCGATCCCCGGGCTCTACCTGGCCAACACCACACAGGTGTACCCGGAAGACCGCGGCCAGAACTATTCCATCCGCATGGGTCAGCGTGTCGCCCGGCTGGTGGAGGCGGATGCCGAGGCCAGCCAGGAGGCGTAGCGCGTCCGTCCGCAAACAGCCCGCCCAGCGGTGTAGTAGCCTCGCACCTACGCGCGTCTACTAGCCCGATGAGGCCTGTCCCATGCTGATCGTCGAGGTGCTCGGGGGCATCGGCCTCTTCCTGCTCGGCATGACGCTGATGACCAACGGTCTGCAGGAGGCCGCAGCCGATCGACTGCGTGGGCTGTTGCGACGGGTGACCGGTAGCCCAGTGCGAGGAGTGGCCGCCGGTGCGGCCGTCACTACCCTCGTCCAGTCATCCACTGCCACCACACTCGCCACCATCGGATTCGTCTCGGCCGGTCTGCTCACCTTCCAGCAGTCGATCGCGGTCATCGTTGGCTCAAACATCGGCACGACCAGCACCGGGTGGCTGGTGGCCGTCCTCGGCTTCAAGGTACAGGTCACGGCGTTTGCCCTGCCGATGGTGGCGCTCGGCGTGCTCCTGCACATGACCGGACGCGAGCGTGCCCGCCCGCTGGGCCTGGCTGTGGCGGGGTTCGGAGTCCTGTTCGTGGGCCTCGATGTGCTTCAGGGCGGTATGGCAGGTGTCGCGGATCAGTTCGACCTCAGCGGGTTCGGCGGCGAGTCGATCGGTTCGCGCCTCTTCCTGGTCGGTGTCGGATTCGCGATGACCGTGGTCATGCAATCGTCGAGTGCGGCCATCGTGGCCACACTCGCGGCGGTGCACTCGGAGGCCATCGGGGTACCAGCGGCGCTGGCGTTGCTGGTGGGGCAGAACGTGGGCACGACGGCGACGGCCACGGTGGCGAGCATCGGCGCGACGGTGCCCGCGAAACAGACCGCACTTGCACACGTGCTGTTCAAGGTGATCACGGCTGGGGTCGTGTTCTTCCTGCTCCCGTGGGTGCCGAGTCTGGCATCGGTCGTGGGACTCGAGGACGACCCGGCCGTGCTTCTCGCGGCCTTCCACACCGCGTTCAGCCTCCTCGGCGCGTTGATGATCCTGCCGTTCCTGGGACCGTTCGCTCGACTCATCACGCGCCTCATCCCGGAGCGGCAGCCGTCCTTCACCCGCCACCTGGACGCCAGCGTCGCTTCCATGCCGGCCATCGCGGTGGACGCCGGACGGCGCGCGGTCCTCGGTACCTCCGCGGTGCTGTTTGACACGGCTGGCCAATCGTTGCTGCGTGGAGACCGCAGCCGGCTCCCGCCGCTGCTGGAGTCGCGGGTGGCCCTCGATGAGACCCGCGACTTCCTCTCCCTGGTGCGATCCACGGCCGAGAGCGAAGAGGTGTACCAGCAGCACCTCTCGGTCCTGCACGCTATTGACCATGCCGAGCGATTCATCGCACGGCTGGAGGCGCGTCCCCTTCCATCTGGTGCAGTGGAGGCGATCGAGGTCCGGGAGGCGATGACGGAGCTGGGTCACGCCCTGACGGACGCGGCGCGCTGGTGTGCCCTCATGGCCGACGTCGGCGACCATTCCGGCGATGATCACCTCTTCGTACGTGATGCGCTCGAGGGAATTTCGAGCACCCTCGCGGCGCGGCGGGAGTCGTACCGCGCGGCGACGCTGGAGGAGACGGCGCGTGGCGAGTGTTCGCCCGCGGACGCTATGCGGCGCCTGGACGCGATGTACCGGGTGGAACGGCTTGGCTATCACGCCTGGCGGGCAGTGCATCACCTCTCGCGACAGCCAGACCCGATCGGCGCGACCGATGATGACGACTAGCTGAGCCGGCGCGACACCTTGAGCCTGCTCCGGCTGCGACCGTATAGTGCAGGCACGTGAAACCATGCACGAACCCGGCGCGGGCCATGGCCACGCGCAGGCAGTAAGGGCAGGCCGATGCCGCTGGAGACCGAGGCCCGCGCCGCCATCCGCGCGCTGATTGCGGAGTTCAAGCCGAACAACGGCGACCTGCTGGCTGCGCTCCACAAGGTGCAGCACGAGTTCGGCTACCTTTCACGCGAAGCGCTGGAGGTGGTGGCGGAACAGCTGGATATGTACCCGGCTCACGTCTACGGCGCCGCCTCCTACTACGAAGAATTCCGCTTCGATCCGCCTGCTCACACGAACATCCGCTGGTGCTCTGGCCCTGCCTGTCGCCTGCGCAACGCGAACGGTATCCGCGATGCGATGCTTGCGACGCTGGGCCTTGATGCGCTGAACCAGCAGACCGACGACGGCCGTGTGGGCGTACTGCTGGGCCAGTGCAACGGCACCTGCGAGCTCGCACCGATCGTGTGGGTGGAAGAGCACGCCTCCCACACACAGGAGGTCATCGGGCCGCTGAACGCCGCGCAGGCGGTACGCCTGGCTCGCGCTCTGCGCGACGGTGCAAGCGCGCATGACGTCATCGAGCAGCACAGCACCGGGAAGGCACTGGCATGACCGCGCTCGTGGGGACCCCGCTGGAGCGCTACCAGGCGCTGCGCGATCAGGCCGATGTAGCCTACGCCGAGTGGTGCGCCCCGCCGCGCCCGCGCATCGATATCGCCATCGACACCTCGTCCCTCGCCAACGGTGCGCGCCGTCCGGGTCGGGCGATCGCTGCTGTCGTGGCGGAGCGTCGCGCGAACGTCGATATCGGCCAGGTGCACGGCTACGGCACGCAGTGGCTGCAGCCGCTAGTGCAGATCACTTACCCGGATGGCGCCAGCGTCCTCTACGGCCCCGTACGAACGGAGGACGCCGCCGCGATTGTCGATGAGGCAACCGGCCGCGAGGGCGCCGCTGGGCGGCTGCGCATCGGCGCAGTTGCTGGCGAACGCCCCGGCGTGCGCTCGATGCGCGACCATCCGTACTTTGCGAACGAGCCGCGCGAGCGCCGCCTGCTCCGCAACATCGGCCTCATGGACCCGGAATCGCTCGACCACTACATCGCGCGCGATGGTTACCGCGCGATCGCCCGCATCCTCGAGCGTCACCAGACGCAGGAGGGGGTGCGGCAGGAACTGATCGACGCCGGCCTCACCGGGCGCGGCGGCGCGGCCTTCCCCGCGGGTGTGAAGTGGAACTTCCTCGCGGGTGCGCCGGGCACCGAGAAGTACATGGTCTGCAACGCTGACGAGGGCGACCCCGGGGCGTGGGTGAACCGCGTGGTGATGGAGGGCGACCCGCACCTGCTGGTGGAGGGCATGCTGATCGGAGCCTTCGCCGCCGGCACACCAAAGGGCTTCATCTACGTCCGCGACGAATACCCGCTGGCCATCGCGCGCCTGGAACAGGCGATCCGCGACGCCGAGGCAGTCGGGCTGCTGGGCGATAACATCCTCGGGACGCACCTGGGCTTCGAGCTGCGAGTCATTCGCGGCGCGGGCGCGTACGTGTGCGGCGAGGAGACCGGGCTGCTCTCGTCGATCCAGGGCCAGCGCGGGATGCCGCGTGTGAAGCCGCCCTTCCCGGCGCAATCCGGGGTCTTCTTCAAGCCGTCCAACGTGAACAACGTGGAGACCTACGCGAACGCGCCGCTCATCCTGCGACACGGCGCGGACTGGTACCACGAGCTGGGTACCGAGCAGAATCGCGGCACGCGGATCTTCTCGTTCTCCGGAGACATTCCCTACGTGGGCTTCATGGAGCTGGAGTTCGGCACACCCGTGCGCCATGTCCTCGCGGCGTGTGGGGGGATCCAGGGCGGGCAACTGAAGGCGATCCAGTCCGGTGGCCCGCTGGGGAGCCTGGTGCCGGCCAGCGCGCTGCCCACGCTCGTGCTGGAGAACCAGTCCTTCGCGCCCATGGACGCGATGATGGGTGCCGGTGGCATCGTCTTCTGCTCTGATCAGACCAGCGTGATCGTGGTGAATGAGTACATCTCCACGTTCGTGGAGGATGAGTCCTGCGGGCGCTGCACTACCTGCCACGGCGGCAACCAGCGCATGACCAAAATCTTCCACCGCATCATGGACGGCGAAGGCCGCCGCGAGGATGTGTACAACCTGCAGTTGGTCGATCGCACGTTGCAGTCCTCCAACTGCGTGCACGGGCAGTTCAGCCCGAAGGTGATGCGCAACACGCTCCAGCACTTCCGCGGCGACTTCGACGCGGCCGTCGATGGTGTCGATCCGACGCTGACGGTCGCCGGGCTCTACTCGGTCCAGGTCGTCAACCAGTCGGCCCCGAACCTCGCCGAGGCCGTCGCGATCTGCCCGGTGAACGCCTTCCGGGGCGGCCCGGGCAACTACAGCATCGACGACGACGCCTGCATCCGCTGCGGTGCCTGCCTCGACATCGAGCCCGAGGGCATCGAGAAGCGCGCCAGGCCGCGTGCGCCGCGACTGGTGGCGCTGACGTAGCGCTGACCGAGGGGGTGTCCCCGTGCCCGGTTCGCTGTCACTCTCCCGCGCCTGGATCCTGCTGGCGATGGTCGCGGTGATCGCCTCCGCGGCGTGTGCGACCGGCGCTGCGCCGTGCAGCATCGGCCGGCCGGTGGGCCTCGGCGCGTCGCTGCTGGCGGCGCTGCTGCTGGTGATCGTGCCCGATCGCCCCGCGGAGGAGCCCGAGGTGGTGGAGTCCCAGCTGTTCGAGGACCGTTAGCGTTGGAGGCTCGGGCTGGAACGCTGTTGAGAGCGCTCGCCGGGAAGCCTAGACTGATCCCGAGTGCTGGCTGGGGGAACATCTCCGGCTCGCAGTCCGCCTAGCCCGACGCTCCCCGCGAGAGGCCCACCCGCCCTGGCGACCCCGGCCCGGCAGCAATTCCTGGACCTCAAAGCGCAGCACCCGGACGCGTTGCTGCTGTTTCGCATGGGCGATTTCTACGAGACCTTCGACGAGGATGCCGAGACCGCCGCGCGTGTGCTGGGCATCGCGCTCACCTCGCGGCCCATGGGGGGCGGCGAGGGGCGCATCCCCCTGGCCGGGGTGCCGTACCATCAGCTCGATCGCTACCTCGATCAGCTGGTCACCGCGGGATTTCGCGTGGCGATTGCCGAGCAGACCTCGACGCCACCCTCGAAGG
>JBJHDC010000056.1:7782-15242 GCA_050486345.1 Dehalococcoidia bacterium
CCTCGAAGGGTGGTGCGCCGGGGCTGGTGGAGCGGCGCGTGGTGCGCGTGGTCACGCCGGGCACCGTCGACACGGGCGATCTGCTGCACGAGCGCGGGCACAACTGGCTGGCGGCCGTCGCGCCCGCGGGGACCGAGGGCAACCGGTGGGGCGTGGCGGCCTGCGATGTGACCACCGGTGAGCTGGAGGTGCAGCTACTGCCGGCCGACGCGCTCGCCGGGGAGTGGGCGCGCCTCATGCCTCGGGAGCTGCTGTCACCCGCAGGTACGGCTAGCGACATTGCAACGCCCGAGGGTGCGCTGCGTACAGAACGCCCGGCGCGCGAGTTCCGCCCCGATCGCGGTGCGACGCGGCTCTGCGAGCAACTCGGCGTCGCCTCGCTGGACGGCTACGGGCTCGAAGGCCTCGAGGCGGCCGTCGGCGCGGCGGGGGCGATCGTGGCATACCTGGAGGAGTCATGGCCGCAGGCCCTCGCCCACCTGCGCGCGCCACGAGCGGTGCGCGGCGGGGAGGTCGTCTACCTCGATCCCCAGACGCGCCGGAACCTCGAGCTGTTCGCGCCGCTGCTGTCGGGCGGGCGTACCGGCGAGTCCTCGCTCGTCGAGACGCTCGATCGCACCCTCACGCCGATGGGCGCGCGTCTGCTGCGCCAGCGCCTCGGACGCCCGCTCCGTCGCGTCGCTGAGGCCGAGACGCGGCTGGACGAGGTCGAGGCCTGTGTGGCGGCGACGCTGCCGCGTGAGGCGCTGCGCAACGCGCTGCGCGGGCTGCCGGACCTGGAGCGGCTGCTCGGTCGCGTGCGCGCCGGGACGGCGCATGCGCGCCATCTCGTACAGCTACGGCACGGGCTGGAGCGGCTGCCGGGGCTGCGTGCGCACGCCACCGCGATCGGCGAGGCGACCGCACACATCGGCGAGTCGCTGGCCGGGGCCGACGAAGCCGCCGGGGTGATCGCGGCGGCGATCGACGACGATCCGCCGGCGCAGCCGGGCGAGGGTGGCGATGCGCCCACGGTGCGGGCCGGGTTCGATGCGGAGATCGACCGGCTGCGCCTGCTGGCGACCGACACCCGTTCCGCACTGGCGGCGCTGGAGCAGGCGGAACGAGAACGCACGGGCATCGGTTCGCTGAAGGTCGGCTACCACCGCGTCTTCGGCTACTACCTCGAATGCCCGCGCTCGCAAGCGGAGCGCGCGCCGGGTGACTACGAGCCACGCCAGACGCTGGCCAGCGTGCAGCGCTTCCGCTACGCGCCGCTCACCGCACTGGAGAGCGAGATCCTCGGGGCGAAGGAGGCGCTGCTGGAGGCGGAGCGCGCCGTGGTGGATCGCGTACGCACGCAGGTCGCCGCCGCCGGTCCGGCCATCGAGCGCGCCGCCGAGGCCGTGGCGCGCCTCGATGTGGCCGCCGCGCTGGCGGTGGTGGCGGTCGATCACGGCTACGTGCGCCCGGAGCTGCACGAGGGCGGCCCACTGGAGATCGAGGCGGGCCGGCACCCGGTGGTGGAGCGGCAGCTGGAGGCGGGGGCCTTCGTGCCGAACGAGACGCACCTGGGCTCATCGACGGGGGGCGGCGGGCCGCATGCGGACATCGTGGTGCTCACCGGGCCGAACATGGCCGGTAAGTCCACCTACCTGCGCCAGGTCGCGCTGATCGTGCTGCTCGCGCAGTGCGGCGCGTACGTGCCAGCCGCGCGCGCGCGGATTCCCATGGCGGACCGCATCTTTTCGCGCGTGGGGGCGCAGGACGACATTGCGGCGGGGCAGTCGACGTTCATGGTGGAGATGCTCGAAACCGCCACTATCTTACATAACGCGACAGAGCACTCGCTCGTGATCCTCGACGAGGTCGGGCGGGGGACCTCGACCTACGACGGGCTGGCGATCGCGCGGGCGATCCTGGAGCACCTGCATCATCGACCCGGCGGCACCCCACGCACGCTCTTTGCAACGCACTACCACGAGCTCACGGCATTGGCGGGGACGCTGCCACGCATTCAGAACCGCTCCGTGGCGGTGCGTGAGGAACACGAGGAAGTCGTCTTCCTCCATCGCATCGTGGACGGGGGCGCGGACCGCTCGTATGGCGTGCACGTGGCGGCGCTGGCGGGGCTGCCGCGGGCGCTGGTGGCCCGGGCGCGCGAGCTGCTCGCGGAGCTCGAACGCGGCCCAGCGCTGGGTCCGGGACCGGTGGATGTCCTTAGACCGGCTCAGGACGAGCGAACCCTGCAGCTCTCGTTGCTGGCGCGCGAGGATGATGCGTTGCTGCGCGAGCTCGCCGATCTCGACCCGGACGCGCTGACGCCGCTGGAGGCGCTGCAGCAGCTCTACGACCTGCGTCGCGAGGCGCGCCGGCGCCTGGCGATGGAGGGCTAGCTCGTGGTCGCCATGCCAGAACCCTCCGAGCCCTTCGATTCCAGCGAGCCGCCGCGTATCCGCGTGCTCCCACCCGAGATCGCCGCACGGATCGCCGCCGGCGAGGTGATTGAGCGCCCCGCAAGCGTGGTGAAGGAGCTCGTCGAGAATGCCATCGATGCCGGGGCCACGCAGATCGAGGTAGAGATCGAGGGCGGGGGCGCGGATCGCATCCGCGTGCGCGACAACGGTCGTGGGATCCCACCCGAGCAGGTGGCGGATGCCTTCGAGCGCCACGCGACCTCGAAGATTCGCAGCGAGCACGATCTCTTCGCCGTGCACACGCTGGGCTTCCGCGGCGAGGCGCTGGCGGCGATCGCGGCAGCGGCGGTGGTCGACCTCACCACGCGGCCGCCGGCACAGGACGCAGCGGCGGTGGCGCGGCTGCGGCAGGGGAGGCTGGATCACCTCGGCAGCGCCGGCGGCGCGCCGGGCACGGTGGTCGAGGTGCGCGATCTCTTCGCCGACCTGCCCGCGCGACGTCGATTCCTTCGCACGCCGCGTGCGGAGACGCGCGCGGTCACCGGGGTGCTCGTCGACTACGCGCTCGCCTACCCGGAAATCGCGTTTCGCCTCAGCGCGGACGGGCGTACGGTGCTCGCCGCACCCGGCAGCGGTGATCCTCGCGACGCGGTGGCCGCGGTGCATGGCCTCGAGGTCGCGCAGGCCCTCCTCCCGGCGCGGGCGGCGCGTGAGGACGATGAGTCCGATGCAGCGTGCGAGGTGGCCGGGCTGGTGGGTGCGCCCTCGCTGCATCGCGGCAGCCGAGCCTACCTGCACTTCGTGGCGAACGGTCGCGCGATCGTGTCGCGCTCGCTCACGCACGCGGTCGAGCAGGCGTACCAGGCGCTGCTGCCCGGCGGCCGCCACCCGGTGGCGCTGATCCGCATCATGGTGCCGCCGGACCAGGTCGACGTGAACGTGCACCCGACGAAGGCCGAGGTGCGCTTCCGCCACGAGCGACTCGTCTATGCCACCGTGGCGGCCGCGGTGCGCGACGCGCTCGCTGACTCGCCAGTGCCGGACGCCCCACCCCTGACACATGCTCCTCTCGTAGGGGCGCAGCGTGCTGCGCCTGCGCTGGAGGCTCGCGGAGCGCTGACAGAGTCACCCCCACCCCAACCATCCCCCGGGACGGGGGATGGGGCAGCATGGGATCCGCTCCATCAGGCGGCTGCCGCTTCAGTGGGAGATTCCGTTCGTCCTGAGCCCCGGCGCGGAGCGGCGCTCGTTGAAGAGGCAGCCGAAAGACGTTCTGCCGACGTTCCGGATGAGCCAGACGCCTCACACGTCCCCGATTCTGGCTCCTTTGCCGCACTGCTCCCCGCGCTGCGTCCGCTGGGACAGGTGGATGCGACCTACATCATCGCGGAGGCCCCCGACGGCATGTACCTGATCGACCAGCACGCCGCTCACGAGCGCGTGCTCTACGAGCGCATCGTGGCGAGGCGGCAGGCCGGCGCGCCCGCCTCGCAGCCGCTGCTCGAGGCCGCCGTGGTCGCGCTCTCCGCATCACAGGCGACGCTGGCGACGGGGGAATCGGAGGCGCTCGAGGCGATCGGGTGGCAGATCGAGCCGACCGATGGCGCTGCGGTGCTCGTGCGAGCGGTCCCGGCGGCGCTCGCCGGACGCGACGCCACGCGGACGCTGCGGGACTACCTTGACCGCCTGGAGGCGGAGGAGCGGCTCTCCGGGCCGGACCGCGCGCTGGCGACGCTCGCCTGTCGGGCCTCGGTGATGGCGGGCGACCACCTCAACAGCGAGCAGCAGCGCGCCCTGCTGCGGGCGCTCGAGGGCTGCGAGACGCCGCACACCTGTCCGCACGGCCGCCCGACGATGCTTCACCTCAGCCGTGCCGCGCTGGAGCGGTCGTTCGGGAGACGCTAACGCTTCTGACTGCCCGCTCGCCAACGCAGGGTGCCTCGATGGTGACGGTCTACGCCTCGAACGCGTTCTTCCCAGCCGCCACCAGTTCGGGGTCCATGCCCTCCGCGAGCGCCTGCTCGACGTAGTCGGCCGCGAGGTCGATTTCGGCCTCCGTGTTGTACACGTGTAGCGAGAAGCGCACCGAGCCGAGCTGCTTCACGGTGCGGCAGACGATGTTCGCGGCGCCCTGCAGGTAGCCGCTCAGGTCCGCGGGATCGAGGTCGCCGGCCTTGAACAGGAAGAGCCCCGTGCGGTTGGAGTCGTAGCGCGCGCCCGTGAGCTCCACGCCCTCGATGCGCCCGAAGCGCTGTTCAGCGTAGGCGGTGAGTTCGCGCACGCGGTTCCACACCGGCACCGGTCCCGATTCCAGGTACTGCTCCAGCGCCGCGACTGTCCCGGCAGCGACCGGCGTCGAGTTCGTAGAGACCTCGAACTTCGTGATGTGTGTGCGGTCGTAGGTGAAGTGGCCTTCGAAGTCGTAGTTCTCCGCGGCGCGCCCGCTCACCTTCACGGGATCGAGGTCCGGGATGCGGTCGCGGTTTACGTAGAGCATGCCGAGGCCGTCCGGGCCGCAGAGCCATTTGTGCGAGGGCACGGCGTACGCGCACACACCCAGCGCATGCACATCGATCGGCACGTGACCCGCCGTCTGCGCGCCATCGACGACCACGTTCGCACCGCGACTCTGGGCGATGCGCGAAATCTCCGCCAGCGGCAGGAGCTGGCCGGTGGCGTAGGAGATCTCCGACAGAATCACCAGCTTCGTGCGGTCGTCGATCGCCTGGTCGAAGTCCTCGATGATCTCGCCCGGGCTTTCGCCGCCGTCGCAGTGGACGATGGTGAGCTCCGCGCCGCGCTTCTCGCGCGCCCAGTAGGCGGGCACCATGCCGCCGCCATGCTCCACGTCCGTCGTCACCACGCGGTCGCCCGGGTTGATCTCGATACCGTTGACAGCGATGTTCACGCCCTCAGTGGTGTTGCCCGTGATCGCGATCTCATCAACATCAGCGCCAATCATCTGCGCCGTCAGCTCACGCACCCGTTGCATCGTGGCGGTGCGATCGTCGTTCACCCGCTTGGCCGTCGGGCCTTCTTCGAGCTCGAGAGCGAGGCGTTGCTGCATCGCCCCTACCACCGCGGTTGAGATCGGCCCGGACCAGCCGCAGTTGAAGTACGGTCCGCGCCGGGTCACCGGCGTGATCTCGCGCATGTGCGCCCAGCGTTCCGCGTGCGTATCGGTCATCATGCCCCCGGTCTGTCATCGATGCTGCCGGACGCTATCCTACCCTGTGCAGGCGTCACGAACGTTTCATGCAGGCGAACAGGAGCCATTGATGACCAGCACGGCGACCAGCACGGGCAGCGGCTGGAACCCCGAGCAATACGAACGCTTCCGGGATGAGCGCAGCCGCCCGTTCTACGACCTGGCCGCGATGGTGGAGCGCGAGCCCGGCATGCGCGTCATCGATCTGGGCTGCGGCACGGGCGAACTCACGGCGTGGTTGCATCGCGACCTGGGTGCGAGCGAGACGCTGGGCATGGACTCCTCGGCTGCGATGCTCGCGGACGCCGCACCGCACGCGGGTGATGGGCTGCGCTTTGAGCAGCTCGACGTACTGGACCTCGACCCGGCGGCGCACGGGACCTACGACCTGGTCTTCTCCAACGCCACCCTGCAGTGGGTACTGGGGCACGAGGAACTGATGCCGCGCATGCTGAGCCTGGTGCGGCCGGGCGGGCAGTTCGCGATCCAGATGCCGTGCAGCAGCGTGCTGGCGAGCCACCGCCTGGCACACGAGATCGCCCGTGAGGAACCCTACGCCAGCGACCTCCAGGGATGGGTGCGGCAGGACCCGGTGCAGACGCCGTGGTGGTACGCCTCGTTGCTCTTCGACCAGGGGGTCGTGCGGCAGCGCGTGCACCAGGAGGTCTACGGACACGTGCTGCCCTCGACGCGCGCGATCGTGGAGTGGGTGAAGGGGACGCTGCTCACGGCGTACCAGCAGCGACTCTCCGAGGACCGTTACGCGCAGTTCCTGCAGACGTACGAGGAGCGACTGGTGGCCGAGCTGGGGGAACAGGAGCCCTGCTTCTACCCGTTCCCCCGTGTCTTCCTCTGGGGCCGGATGCCCGCGTAGGATAACCCACACACAATCTTCGAGACTTGTGTTTACTTTCACGAGTCTCGTGCGTTCTCCTCTCTGTACGCACCTCCACTGCCCCCGCACGTGGCGGTGCGGACACGAGTTGCCTGGTTCACGGCGCAAGGCCGGTGCCGGGCGAAGAGAGGAGTTGGATATGCGATTCAACGAGTATTACCGCGGCATTGTGGTGACCGCCCAGACGGGCGCCCCGACGCGGCAGGAGGCACGCCAGGACTACCGGCGCAACCTCCAGACTCGCCTTGACGCCTTGCCGATCCGGTGAGGCAGCATGGCGTCCGTCACGGCGCATCGCGCGCCGCATGTGACTGCGACTGAGGCCCGGGACCCACACCCGGGCCTCAGTCGTGTCTGACGTGTTCTACCGCTGGTGATGCGTGGCTGATACCGTCGCTGGCGCGGGCGTGCTAGGCGGGAGACGATCGCCCGCACCGCCGTGAACTCGGACGGAGCGCCTGATGTTACACCCCCGTCACCGCACGACCGCGATCACCTACGCCGTGATTGGTGTCGTGCTGCTGATCGTGATCGGTCTGCTGCCCGCTACCGGCGCCTTCGCGATCCCAGAAGCGCCCACGGATACCGGTGTCACCCGGGAAGCCACGGTGCTCAACATCCTCGAACGCACGCGAACAGAGACGGCGAGCGGGGTGCTCCGTGAAGAGCGCGTGCTGGTTGATGTTGGTGGCGAACAGGCTGAGATCACGCGCACCTGCATCGAGGGTGGTGTCGATTGTTTTGACGTCGACGCGGGTGACGCGGTGATCGTCGCCGAATACGAAGGGGCGAACGGGTCCGAGCTCGTACTGCAGGATCGTGGTCGGGGTACGCAAATCTGGATCCTGGCGTTGGCGTTCGGTGCGATGGTGGTGCTGGTCGGAGGTCGCCAGGGTGTGCTGTCCCTGGTCGGCCTCGTGGTGAGCTTCCTGGTCATCATCCGATTCATCGTCCCCGGGAT
>JBJHDC010000057.1:0-365 GCA_050486345.1 Dehalococcoidia bacterium
CGCCAAGCTTGACCTCACCAGCCGGGAGGAACTTGCACGCTGGGACGGCGCACCGGCTGCGGAGAGCCGCAGCGTCCTCGAACGCCTGCGCGCGGGCGTACTCGCGCCACTCGCTGCGCTCGGCCACGCAGCGCGGGCAGCCTCCGTGGGCTACGCGCTGGGAGCAGTCGGCTTGGTGGCGTTCGGGGTCGCGGCGGTGGTCGTAATCTCGGGCGCACTGGACGGCGCCTCAGAGGCGCCTGCGAGTGAGACGCCACAGGCAGGCATTCCCGTCGTACCGACCGTGGCACCTCCTGCACCGACATCGACGGCCGGGCTGACTCCGGATCACCTCCCGCCTGTGCCCTACCCCGGCCCACAGCCGG
>JBJHDC010000057.1:375-15172 GCA_050486345.1 Dehalococcoidia bacterium
TCGACTTCGGCCCTCCGCACATCTCCCTCGAACAACACGTCGGCGGCCCGGCCCCGCGCGTCCAGCGGTCTCGTGGTTCCCAGGTTCCGGCCGAATCGACGCTGCTGCTCTACGACACAACACAAGATGAACTCTGGTATCTGGACCACACGGGCGGTTGGGACGGGACGTTCAGCCCGTTCGACGACGCGCTGGTTGCCTGGGGATTCAGTGCAAAGGGCGGCGGCGCGACGTGGATTGGTACGGCGGAACCGGAGACTGTCCTGGTCGATCTGGAAACCGGGTCGGTGGAGCGCCTCCTACCAGTGAATGGGTGGGCGCAGTGGACGTCTGCCTCCACACTCCTCGCGTGGGTGAACGCCCCGCAGGGCATGGAACGGCCGCATGGCTGGCTCCCTGGCTTCTACGAGATTGATCTGCTCGCCAGAACGGTCACCCTGACGGTGACGAGCAACAAGAGACCGCCGTCATCTTGGAATGGCTCACTCATCGTCACGACGCGCCACCTGTCGCCGCAGGGGCCCGAGGTACTCGAAGCAACCGACGTGGTCACCGGAACGACCCACGAAGTCTTCCGTATGCCCGACAGCCAGGATTCCTCGATCGGATGGATCGAGGCCACCGAAACCATTGTCTTCACGGTGGGGGAGTTCGATATCTACCTCTGGCGTCCGGGGTGGGAGGAAGCTCGCTTGTTGGAAACTCGAGGGCAGGAGGCGCTCGACGGATTCGAGCTCTCCCCGGACGGTCGCTGGCTCGCAATCAGTGGCGCGGAGGGAACCACGGTGCTCTCGCTCGACGATCCGGCGGTGCGCCTCGGGCCGTACGAGGATACTTGGCCGATGGCGTGGCGCCCGGACGGACAAGCCCTGATGCTCAGCGCGAACTTCTGCGCACAGGTTCAGGTCGAAAGCCGCGATCCAGAGCGGTGGAACAACCTGACGATCCTCGACGTGGACACCGGGACTGTCCGCGCACTCGATAGCTCGGGAAACGGGTACTGGGGCTTCACCTGGTCGCCAGAGGGGGACCGAGGGCTTGGCCTCGCCCTTGGGACCCTCGTGCAGGTCTGGCCTGAGCACGATCAATCCGAGGTGGTCCCCTGGTCTGAGGCGTTCATGACCGAGGGGCTGGCGTTGGACAGGTTCGGCCCAAGCTGGTCTTCAAGCGGGCGCTGGTACATGACATGGGGGATGGACGGCGGACACGGAAGTGCCTGCTGGCTTCGGGGAGCAGAGTGACCCTACACGATGCCCTCAGCAAGCCCCCGCGCGAGGTCGAGGTAGAGCGAGTCGGTGTCGGGGTAGTAGCTGAGATTCACTACACCCGCTCCCCAATCTCCCGCGCGAGGTCGATGTCCCAGCCGGTGATGCCGCCTTCGTCGTGGGTGCTGAGGGTGATGGTGACCTTGTTGTAGACGTTGGTGAGCTCCGGGTGGTGGTTCGCACGCTCGGCCAGCACACCGACCTGGGCGATGAAACCGAGCGCCGCCACGAAGTCGCTGAACTGGAACTCGCGCCGGATGCTTTCGCCGTCACGGGACCAGCCGTCGAGGCTGGCGAGCGCATCCTCGACTTCCGCATCGGTGAGCTTCTTGCGGCTGGAACGGGTGTCGGCCATCGGGTGCCTCCTCGGATGTGCGGTGCCCTCGGGGTTAGCGTACCGGATCGAACAAACGGACCGGAGCACTCGTCGCTTCGCCGACACGCGCTCCGACAGGCTCGGCACGAGCGGACGGAAAGAATAGGTATACAACTCCCATTCCGGCTCCCCTCTCACACGTAGTGGGAGAGGGGCTGGGGGTGAGGGCTCGCCGATTGCCGCGCTCCGCCGTTGGCGGGACACTGGAGGCATCGATTCCACGTCCCCGGCAGGCTAGGCCAGCAGGCACGGGCCAACAGGCACAGGCAGGAGCACCCATGTCGTCGATCCTCGAGATGTACGAGGCGAAGCACCCTGGATCGAAGGCGCTGGCCGCGCGAGCCGCGGGGGTGTTCCCATCCGGCGTTACGCACGATGCGCGCGCATTCGCGCCATTTTCGATCTACATCGACCGCGCACTGGGCGGGCGCAAGTGGGACGTCGACGGCAACGAGTACGTGGACTACGTCGGCGGCCACGGCGCGCTGCTGCTGGGCCACAACCGCGCGGAGGTGATGGAGGCCGTGCGCGCGGCCATGGAGCGCGGCACGCACTTCGGCGGCAGCCACGAGACCGAGATCGCATGGGGCCAGCAGGTGATCGACATGGTGCCGTGCGCGGAGCGCGTGCGCTTCACCTCCTCCGGCACGGAGGCCACGATGATGGCGCTGCGCCTGGCGCGCGCCTATACGGGGCGTGACCGCGTGGTGAAGCTGGCCGATCACTTCCACGGCTGGCACGACATCGTGGTCGGAAAGCTCCACGACGAGGACCCGGTCCCGCATTCCGTCGGCGTGCCCGATGCCTACTACGAGACGCTGACGGTGCTGCCGTCCGGCGACATCGAGGCACTCCGTGACGCGCTGGCGGGCCGCGATATCGCAGCGGTGATCCTGGAGCCCACGGGCGCGCACTGGGGGACCCACCCGCTGAGCGCGGAATATCTGCACGAGGCGCGCCGGCTGACCGAGGAGACCGGAACCATCTTCATCATGGACGAGGTGATCACCGGCTTCCGCATGGCCCCCGGCGGCGCACAGGAGCGCTACGGCGTCATGCCGGACCTCTCGTCCTTCGCCAAGATCGTGGCGGGCGGGCTACCCGGCGGCGCCGTGGCGGGGCGCGCCGATCTGGTCGATATCCTCGAGCTGCGCGAAGCGGACGCGGAGTGGAACGGCTCCAGGCGCATCGAACACCAGGGCACCTTCAACGCCAATCCGGCCTCGGCGGCGGCCGGGCTGACCGCGCTGCGCATCATCGCCGAGGGTGATGACTGCGCACGCGCGGATGCTACGACCGCCGACCTCGTGCGCGGCCTCAATGACCTGTTCCGCACGGAATCCGCGCCTGCCTCGGCGTGGGGCGTCTCCAGCATGTGGCACGTCAACCTCGGCTACGACGCGCCCATCCCGGCGGACGTCGAGTGGGACAGCAGCGACGAAC
The DNA here is from genome assembly GCA_050486345.1 of Dehalococcoidia bacterium. Lineage (GTDB taxonomy): Bacteria > Chloroflexota > Dehalococcoidia > UBA2979 > UBA2979 > JBJHDC01. The sequence continues at coordinate 3,460 of JBJHDC010000057.1, forward strand.
CCCTGGGCGTGGCGCCGGAGCTCGTCCGGCCGCTGCGCTGGGCGCTGTACAACCACGGCGTGGATCTGATGGGGAACAGCGGCGGCATGGTCTCGTCCGCCCACGGCCCTCAGGAGGTGGAAGACACGATTACTGCCTTCCGCTACGCCCTCGGCGATCTGCGCGCGGAGGGGCTGCTGTCGTAGTACTCGCGGGGATATCGTAGATCCGCTCAAGGGACTATACAGAAGTACTCTCAGGGGCTGTGGATAACTGACAGGTAATTCTGGGTAGTCGGAGCCGGAGTCCTCTGCCATACTCCCCTGTCATGGCGGGGAACTTTTCAAGCGCGTGCCGGCGTGTGCTACGCCGTGCGGTTGCCGTTGGCAGCGGCACGCTCTGTCTCGCTATCGCAGCGGGTGTCGTCGCCGGCTTCACCGCATCGCCCCCCGGCATCCCCTCCGCACACGACCTGGCTGCCGCGCTCATGTCTCCTGCTGCTGAACTGCGGTCCGGGGAACACGTTGGCCAGCGCACCTCCAACGGTGACGGCTCACGACCGATGGTCATCGCCGTGAACTCAGATGTGTTCACCACCGCGCAAGAGCTCAACGCTGCCGAGATGGCCGAGCCGGAGCCGACGGCTGAACCCGTCGCTGCGACGCTCGCGCGCGTGGAACGCCCGCCCGTCGAGCGCCCACCCACCGAACACCTGCAGGTCGGCGCACGCGTCGAGGCCACCCTCTCGTACTACTACTGCGAGCAGGGGCAGCAGCCTCGAGGCATTGGCGACGGCGGTGGGTTCTGCATGCACATGCGAAACGGCGAGATCGTCTACCCGGGTGCTGCCGCGTGTGCCCACGCGTACCTCGGTCAGCGTTTCCGCATCGTGGGTGACCCCCTGGAGCGCGTGTACGACTGCGCGGACACCGGTAGCGCAGTTCACGGCCAGCATCGCGACATCTGGTTCATGAATAGCGACGACGGCATGGCCTGGCAGGCTCAAGTCGGCACCGTGGCCATCATCGAGATCCTCGAGTAGGCCGTAGCGAGTCACCCGATAGCCCGCGGTTCATGAACGAATCCGCCCTCAGGATCCGCTTGCTCGTAACCATGTCCGTGATATTCTCGGATCATTCACCTGTACGTCACATGCGGGAGAGACGCCTGTGCGGTCCCCTCCGCTTGTCGGACGGTGTGAAGACGCGGCAAGCAGGAGAGTGAGACATCGATTCAGCCGGTGATGTGGCTGTGACAGAACTGACACCGCACGTTGCCGAGATTTCACGCACTGTTTACTCACAATCACCGTATCCGGCTTGCCCGCGAGCCAATTCACGTTCATCATTATTTGTGCAGGGAAGCACAAACTCGCCGAGGGACCTCAGGGAATGCGGCCGATGGTCCCCCGGCAATCGAACACGGAGATTGAGTGCGCGACGTAACCCCCTGGTGCGCACGCGCTATGCAAGGAAGAAACCAATGACACCCGCACTGCAACTCGTCAACGAGCGCTCGCTTCGTCAGGATGTCGGCATTCGCATCCGCGAATGGCGTCTGCGCCGCGAGCTCTCCCAGGCAGAGGTGGCCCGCAAGGCCGGGATCACCCAGGCCTCGCTTTCGAACTACGAGAACGGCAAGCGCGACATGCCGCTGTCCACCCTGGTGGGCGTGGCTTCGGCGCTGAACGTCTCCATCGGTGACCTGCTGGACCTCCCGGAGATGATTGTCGTGCGCGACTCCATCCTCGGCCGGGCGGTCGAGCAGCTCCAGCAGCGCGTGCCGGTGGGCACGGGCACCGCGGACGCCGCCTCCTAGGGGTCTCCGAGCTGAGAGCATGCGCACGGTCTCGATGGCCAGCGTGAATTGATACACGAGCAGGCCTCGCCACATGGCGGGGCCTGCTGCATTTCAGGCGATATTTCAGCCGACGCGCTGGACCGCATTCGATGCCGCAACCGCCGGGTGGTTGCACCATGCGTATACTGGACTCGCGAAGCACCGGGAGGGGGCCACCATTGGTGAACGATCGTCCGACGACCCTGGGAGCACTCAAGGCAGCGGGGCACCAGGTGCTTCCGGTGCGCGAGGAGATGCGGCAGAACCTGATCTCCAAGCTGCGCGCGGGTGAGGATCTCTTCCCCGGCATCGTGGGCTATGACGAAACCGTCATCCCACAGCTGGAGAACGCCATCCTCTCCGGTCAGGATGTGATCCTGCTCGGCGAACGCGGCCAGGCCAAGTCCCGCATCATCCGCAGCCTCACCTCACTCCTCGATGAGTGGACGCCGGTGCTGGCGGGCTGCGAGATCCCCGAGAACCCCTACGAGCCGATCAGCCTGCAGGGCCGCCTGCTTGTCCACGACCAGGGCGACGACGCCCCGATCGCCTGGGTGCACCGCGACGAGCGCTACGGCGAGAAGCTGGCAACCCCGGACATCACCATCGCGGACCTCATCGGCGAGATCGATCCGATCAAGGTTGCAGAGGGCCGCTACCTCTCCGACGAGCTCACGATTCACTACGGCCTGATCCCGCGCACCAACCGCGGCATCTTCGCCCTGAATGAGTTGCCAGACCTCCAGGAGCGCATCCAGGTCGGCCTCCTCAACGTCATGGAGGAGCGCGACGTCCAGATCCGCGGCCACAAGGTGCGCCTCCCGCTGGACGTGCTGGTAGTCGCCACCGCCAACCCCGAGGACTACACCAACCGCGGGCGCATTATCACCCCGCTCAAGGACCGCTACGGCTCCCAGATCCGCACCCACTACCCCGAGAGCATCGAGGCCGAGGTCGCGATCATGGAGGCTGAGGCCGCCCACATGGCGACCGACGACCTGGAGGTGGTGGTCCCGGAGTTCATGAAGGAGATCGTGGCGGAGATCACGCGCCTCGCGCGACGCTCCCCCGATGTGAGCCAGCGCTCCGGCGTCTCCGTCCGCGCCTCGGTCGCCAACTACGAGGCGCTGCTGGCCAACGCCACCCGCCGCGCGATTCGCCTGGGCGAGAACGTCGTCGTGCCGCGCATCTCGGACCTGCCGTTCGTCGTCCCGGCCCTCCAGGGCAAGGTGGAGTTCGAGACCGTCGAGGACGGCAAGGAAGACCAGATCATCGAGCGCCTGATCCAGGGCGCGGTGATCTCCACCTTCAACCGCACGCTGGGCGACACGGACCTGGAGATCGTCGCGGAGGCCTTCCGCACCGGCCGCTCCGTGGAAACCGGCGAGGCAAAGTCCGCCCGCGAGTACGTTGCGCTCCTCAAGGATGTCGAGGGCCTCGCAGAGGTCGTCGGCCACGTCTCCGGCGATGAGCGTGCAGAGGTGCAGGCGGCGGCGATCGAGTTCGTGCTGGAGGGTCTGCACCTCAACAAGCGACTGAACAAGGACCGGCTCACGGGACAGGCGCTGTATCGCGCCTGATCAGGGCGTACGACACCGCGTCTGAACCGGGGAAAGGCAGGGTCATCCCATGCCGATGCGTTACCGCTACAGCGAATGGGACGGAACCCAGGCGATCCCGGAGCTCGACGCGAGCGAGATCCTGGACTCCCTCTCAGATGACCTGATGAACTTCGGGGACCTGCAGCATGCGCTGCGGAACCTGATGCAGCGAGGGATGCGCAACCAGCAGGGCGACCGCACCCAGGGTCTCCGCGACCTCCTGCAGCAACTGCGCCAGGAACGCCGCCAACGGCTGGATCAGTACGACCTCGGTGGCGTGATGGACAACATCCGCCAGCAACTGGAGGAGATCCTCGACCTCGAGCGCCAGACGCTGCAGGACCGCATCGGTGAGCAGGACCAGCAACCCGGTGGCGAGGCCGGCGACCAGCCCGAGGGCTCCTCGGACGGCCAGCAGCCCACCGCCGACGGCAGCCCATCCGGCGAGGACGGCTCGCAGCAGGGTGGCCAGCAGAACGGCGCACAGCAGGGCCAGCGCTCCAGCGCCGGTGCGCCCTCGATGTCCGGCGGCCAGATGTCGGGCGGCCAGCAGGCTGGTGGCGAGTCCGGTGACGGTCAGAGCGGCGAGGCAGGTGGCCAGCAGGGCGACCAGCAGGCCGGTGGAGGCTCCGAGGAGGAGCAGTTCCAGGAGATGCTCCGCCGCATCGCTGAGCGGAAGCAGGATTTCCTGGACCAACTGCCGCCAGACGCCGCCGGTCAGATGAAGGAGCTCCAGAACTACGAGTTCCTCAACCCGGACGCACAGCACCGCTTCCAGGAGCTCATGCAGGAGCTCCGCGAGGCGATGACCGGCCAGTTCTTCAACGACGTCCAGAAGATGGTCGAAGAGATGTCGGATGGCGACATCCAGCGCATGAAGGACATGGCGCGCGACCTGAACGACATGCTCGCCCAGCGCATGCGCGGCGAGGAGCCGGACTTCGACTCCTTCATGGAGAAGTACGGCGACATGTTCGGCGACAACCCGCCACAGTCGCTGGATGAGCTCATGGCGCAAATGCAGGCGCAGATGCAGGCGATGCAGTCACTGATGGCCTCCATGCCCGCCGACCAGCGCCAGCAGCTCCAGAGCCTGCTCTCAGACAAGCTGGGTGACCCGGAGCTGGAAGACGAGCTCTCCCAGCTCGCACAGAACCTCGAGTTCCTCAACCCTTCGCGCGAAGACCCTTCGTCATACCCGTTCCGCGGCGACGAGGAGATCGATCTGCAGGCGGCAATGCGTCTCATGGACGAGATGCACAACATCGACGACCTGGAGCGCGACCTGGAGCGCGCGCAGTACACCGGCGAGCTGGACCAGGTGGACCTCGATCAGCTGCGGGAGCTGCTGGGCGATGATGCCGTGGACACCTTCGAAGAGCTCAAGCAGCTGCTCGAGGTCCTGGAGGACGCGGGCTACATCCGCCGCGAGGGCGATGAGTGGCAGCTCACCCCGCGCGGGACGCGCATGATCGGCCAGAACGCGCTCCAGGAGATCTACCGCCAGCTCAAGAAGCAGGGCATCGGCAACCACCCCACGCCTGAGCAGGGACGCCAGGGCGAACGGCTGGATGACTCCAAGCCGTACGAATTCGGCGACCCGTTCCAGCTCGACATGCGCGAGACGATCATGAACGCCCTGGAGCGCGGGGGCGCGGGTTCGCCGGTGTCACTGCACCCGGACGACTTCGAGGTCTACCGCACGGAGATGGTGACCACTACCACCACGGTGCTGATGGTGGACCTCTCCTGGTCCATGGCGCTGCGCGGGTCGTTCCAGGCCGCAAAGAAGGTGGCGCTGGCGCTGCAAAACCTGATCAAGGCGCAGTACCCGAAGGACAGCCTCTACATCATCGGCTTCTCCGCCTACGCGCGGGAGCTGAAGTCACACGAACTGCCGTACGTACGCTGGGACGAGTCCGTGCTCGGCACGAACATGCACCACGCACTGATGCTCGCAGAGCGGCTGCTGGCGAAGCACCGCGTCGGCTCCAAGCAGATCCTCATGATCTCGGACGGCGAGCCGACGGCGCACCTGGAGCGTGGCCGTTCCCAGTTCGCCTACCCGCCCAGCCCGATCACGATCCGCGAGACCCTGAAGGCGGTGAAGCGGGTCACGCAGCAGGACATCACGATCAACACCTTCATGCTGGACCGCAACTACTACCTGAAGGAGTTCGTGAACCAGCTGGCGAAGATCAACGGCGGCCGCGTCTTCTATACGACCCCTGACAAGCTCGGCGAATACATCCTTGTCGACTACGTCCAGCACAAGCGCAAGAAGATCGGGACGCGGTAACGCCGAGGATGACCAACACACCAGACGTTCGCGCCCTCCTCTTCGATGTCTTCGGCACCGTCGTGGACTGGCGCAGCGGCATCATCCGCGAGGGCGAGGCGCTCGCCGCCCGCCGCGGGCTCGGCGCCATCGACTGGGGCGACTTCGCCGACCGCTGGCGCTCGCTCTACCAGCCTTCGATGGAAGCGATCCGCACCGGCCAGCGTCCCTTCGTGATCCTCGACGTGCTCCACCGTGAGAACCTCGAGGTCGTGCTGCACGAGTTCGGGCTGGACTCGCTGCCAGCGGAGGAGCGCACCGAGCTGACCCTCGCGTGGCACCGGCTTGATCCGTGGCCAGACAGCGTCCCAGGGCTCACGCGGCTCAAGTCGCAGTACATCCTGGGTACGCAGTCCAACGGCAACATCGCCCTGATGGTGAACATGGCGAAGTATGGCGGCCTCCCATGGGATGTCGTGCTGGGCGCAGAGATCACCGGGCACTACAAGCCGGTCCCGGAGTGCTACCGCAAGGCATGCGAGGCGCTCGCGCTGCCCTCAGAGCAATGCGTGATGGTCGCTGCCCACACCAACGACCTCCGCGCAGCCCGCGAAGCCTGCGGTATGCGCACCGCCTACATCCACCGCCCGCACGAGCGCGGCCCCAACGTCACCATCGAGGCACCGCCCCCAGACGAGTTCGACTACTTCGTCAATGACATGAACGAGCTCGCCGATCGGCTGGGGTGCTGAGCAGAAACCCCTCCGACGCCCGTTGACCGGCTTAGGCCGAGGTAGGCGGCATCGCGGGCAGCCCTAAATCCACACCCCGGGCTCTGCCTGCCAGAAGAACTGCACCAGCACGCCGCCGGTGTCCTTCGGGTGGATGAAGGCTTCCTTCCACTCCACGCCGTCCGTGTGACCGGTGCGCTCGCCGAAGATCGGCACCTCGTGGAACGCGCAGGCCTCCACGGCGCGTTGCCAGTCCCCAACCTCAAACGTCACATGATGCATCGAGGGGCCGCCGCGACGCTCGAGGAAACGCGCGACGAACGAGCCTTCCCCGACCGGCGAGATCATCTCGAACCGCAACTGGCGCGTCGGCGTCTCCAGTACGTGAGTCTGAAAGCCGGTCTCCAGGCCATCGCCCGGTGAGCGGTAGATGCTGCGGAAGCCGAAGGTCGCCTCGTACCAGCGCGCCAGCACGTCGCGATCGAGGCCCGCGTGCGCCAGGTGGTTCACCGCGATGATGCCCAGGGTGTTCGGCTCGTTGTCCTCGAACTGTTCGTAGATCTCCAGCGGACGGTTGGACTGGAGCAGCTGGAAGAGAAAGCCGTTCCCGCCATTACGCGGATGGATGTACACCGCGCTGGAGCTCTCCTCGTCCTCCGCCTCGCGGTACCCCCACGGCACAATGTCGCGCACCCGCAGCGCCTCCGCCGCCTGCAGCACGGAGTGCACCCAGATCGCCACGTGGTGCAGCCCGGGACCGTGAGGCCCCTGCAGGAACCGGTGCAGGTAGGAGTTCGGTCCGTTGGGCTCCAGGACCTCCCACGCGAGATCCGAGTTCCCCGGGATCGCCAGCGATGCGCCTCGGTAGCCCTCGTCATCGTCGAAGCTGCGCTGCCAGCGGAAGCCGAAGAGCTTCTCCAGCAGCTCCACCTGCCGGTCGCGCTCAGCGACGGCCATGCTGATGTGGTCGAACTGGATCATATCGATCACGTGGAGCTCCTGACGCCGGGCTTGAACGGACCACTGAACGGCTGGTCCGATTCTAACCGAGCACCCCGTGGTCGCCAGACAGACGACCGGTCCTGCTCACCAGCATGCTGCGCACGCCGCCCCGCATCGCTAGCATCAGCACGTGGCACGTACGCGAACCGCTCTCATCCTGCGCAATCCGGCGGCGCGGCTTGCTCCCCCGGCGGAGCGGTTGGCGGCCGCCGCACGCACGATGGTGCCCGACCACTGGGACGTGACCGTCCGCGACACGACCGGTCCCGATGACATGCTCGCCGCTGTCCGGGAGGCGGTGGAGCGCGGCTACGACGCGATCCTCGCCTGCGGAGGTGACGGCACACTGAACGTCGTGCTGAACGGCGTTGCGGAGGCGCTCGAGGAGCGCGGGGCGGGTGAGGACCGCAGACTAGCGATCGGACTCATCCCCGGCGGTACCGGCAACGTGTGGGCACGCGAGGCAGGCATCCCGCGTGAGCTCGAGGATGCCGTAGCAATGCTGGTGCATGGTGAGCGCCGGCAGGCCGATCTCGGATGCGCCCGCATCGGTGACCGCCCCCCGCGTCGCTTCTTGCTCATGTGCGGGATCGGCCTCGATGCACGCGTCGTGGCAGAGGTAGAGCGACATCCACGAGCCAAGCAGCGCGCCGGCCGCGCCGCCTTCGTGTTACCCGCGCTGACCGCCATCGGACGCTCCCACCCCGTGGAAACCATCATCGAGGTGGACGGCATCTCGACCACCGTACCGCTGCGCCAGGCAGTCGCCGGTAACTCCCGCCTCTACGGCGGGGTGCTCCGGCTCGCCGGGGACGCGAGGATCGATGACGGCATGCTGGACCTCGTGAGCTTTACCGCACCCGGTGGCCCGCTCGGTACCGTGCGCGCCATGGGTCTCGCCCTGCGCGCAGCGCGAGGCAATCTGGCGAAGACCACCGTGGACGGGATCACCTATCAGCGAGGACACGCGATCACGCTCCGCCCCGCCACCTCGATGCCCGTGCAGGTCGACGGTGAGTACCTGGGCGAGGCCGGCCCGGATGCGCCCATCACGCTCACCGTGCAGCGCGCGGCCGTCACCATGATCGTGGGCGAACCGGCCCGGGTGCTCTTCTCCTGATCCGCGCCTAATCCCCAGGGCTGACGACCATCAGCTGGCCATCGTCGAGGCGGTAGCGGGCGGCGCCGGGCAGCTCCTCGGCGGAGGGGCGGTCCTTGTCCGGTGACGTGATGATCACCTGGTCCACGCCGTAGGCCACGCTGAGGATGCGCGCCCGCCGCTCCTCATCCAGCTCGGAAAGCACATCGTCCAGCAGCAGCACGGGCGGATCGCCGGTGCGACTCGTAGAGAGCGCCACCTCCGCCAGGCGCAGCGCCGCGGCGATACTCCGCTGCTGGCCGCGCGATGCGGCGACGGCAGCCGGGTGACCGCCCACGAGGATGCGCATCTCATCGCGATGCGGGCCCTGCAGCGTCATCCCGCGCCGCACATCGTCGCTGCGGCCAGCCTCCAGCGCCTCGCGGAACCGATCCGGCAGATCATGTTCACGCGCGCGGGTGGAGGCCTCCTCCGGCAGTCGAGGTGTGTAGCAGAGCTCCAGCGTCTCGCCGGGACGGGTCGCGAACTCCTCGTATCGCTCGGCAGCATCGCGCCCCAGCTGGCGCACCGTCTCCGCCCGCCGGCGCACGATCACCGCACCCGCCGCCACCAGCTCTTCGTCCCAGAACTCGAGCTCTGCGGGCTTGGCGCGCCGCTCCTGGATGCGACGGAGCAGACTGTTGCGCTGCTCCAGGACACGCGCATAGCGCTGGCTGGCGCGCACGTACTCCGGATCGATCTGCGAGATGGTGATGTCCAGGTAGCGGCGGCGGATGGCGGGACCACCATCGATGATGGCGAGGTCGTCCGCCGAGAACATCACCACCCTCAGCTGACCGATGAGGTCAGAGGCACGCCGGGCCACGCCGTTCACGCGAAACCGTCGCGAGGCGCGCGCAGGCGGCTGACCAGTTCCAGTGGATGCGCCGATCACCGCGATCTCCAGGCGGCGCTGGCCGGCCTTCGTCATCACGTCAGCCTCAAACCGCGCCGCGGGCAGCGGGTCCTCCGCCACGGCGTCCCAGGCGATCAGATCGATGTCGCTGCCCGTGCGAACGGTACGCGTGGTGGCCAGCAGCGCGATCGACTCCAGCAGGTTCGTCTTCCCCTGCGCGTTCGCACCCGTGATCACGTACACGCCAGGGCCGAGGTCTACCTCCAGCTGGCGGAACGTACGGACGTTCGTGAGTTCAAGACGTGTCAGGTGCATGGGCAGCACGATCGTACCGCTCGCCGCCCGCGACTACCGCCCGGCACGAGCGCTACGGCCACCGGGGCTACGTCCGATCGCGCGGCTCGAAGAGCGGGCGGGGGGGCGGCGGTTCCGCAGTCCGCTCGTCGTCATCGGATCCCGTCTCCGGCTCCTCGACATCCAGCGCCACGAACCGCGAGAGGTCATCGTCGTCATCGGGAATCGGATAGAGTTCGAACGCCGCCGGCGCATCAGCATCGGTGAACGCTGGGGCGCCAACCTCGGTTGGCTGATAGCCGCTGTCACCGAGCTCGGGCGCTTCGTCGGGATCGGGCGCCGGTACGGCGCGGAGGAGCGCCAGTTGCTCCTGCTCCGATTCCTCGTTCCCACGTGCATCCGGGGGCGTGGCCGCCGCGGCCTGCGGCATCGTGCTCGAAGCATCCTCACGCGGCGCGGGACGCTCAAAGCTGGCTGCCAGATCCCGCGGCTCCAGGCGCTCGGGCGGACGTGGTAGGTCGGTCGTCGGGTCGGGAGGCTCGAGCCCAGGCGATGCCGGCTCGGACACCCCGGTGTCCCGTGCTGCCGCATCACTCTCGTCACCGCGCTCGGTCGACGCGGCATCGACTACGTCTGCGGACGGATCCGCTTCCTCACCCACCGACTCCGCATCAAGTGTGACCTCGTCGCTTTCAGCAGCGGGTGCGGACGGCGTGGCAACCAGCGGCAGCACGCCGGAGACCTCGATACAGATGCGTGCACCAACTTCTTCGCGCTCATCGACCCACACCAGGCCATCCAGGGTCTCGATGATGCGGCGGGCCACGGCGAGTCCGAGACCGGAGCCTGGCACCGGCGCGGCATCCGGGCGGCGCACGCGGTAGTACGGCTCAAAGATGCGGTCGCGATCCTCGGGATCGATGCGCGGACCGGTGTCGTGAATCTCGATTCGCGCTCGACCATCACCCACGCGGCGCGTGCTCACGGTCACCTCGCCACCCACAGGCGCGTGACGGGTGGCGTTGGAGAGGACGTTAAGGACCACCTTCTCCAGCAGCATCTGATCCGTGACGGCGAGGATTGCGCGCCGCGGCATGTCGTCATTCAGCACCAGGTCGCGCTGCGCCATGGCCGGGCTGAGCCCCTCACACATGCGCCGCACCAGCGCGACCAGGTCGACTTCTTCCGGCTCCACCGTGTACTCAAACCCGCTGCGACCAAGGTCCATGAGGTCATCGATGAGTACGTTCAGGCGATCCACGCCCTGCACCGGCGATTCGATGTGCTCCTCAAGCTCTTCGCGCGTGACGATGCTGTCAGGACTCTCGCCCGTCTCGGAGTCCGCTGTGGCATCCTCAGCAGTCTCCTCATCACCAGCAGCGACGGTCGCCAGATCGCTGGAGAGCGCGGCCATGAACTCCAGCCGGCGGAAGTCCTGCTCCTCCAGGTCACGTTCACGCTGGTACGCGGCCTCGTACATGGCGGCGTGGTCAAGGGCGGCGCTGAGCTGAACCGCAATCGTCTCCAGCAGGTGCTGATCACGGAGCACGTTGGCGCGGCGAGTGGTCAGGAGCAGCAGGCCGATCGGGTCATCGCCGCTCAGCAACGGCACACGCGCGACCCACGGCTGGCGGCTGACGGACTCGGTGAGTGGGGCCACCCAGCGATGCGGCTCCCGCTCGCGGATGAACGTCGGCCGCTCCGTCACGTCGGGGAGCCGCTCACCCTCGGCCGCCTTGAGCCACCCTTCCGGATAACCCATCTCCGCAATCGGGTGCATGGCGCTATCGGTGTCATCAGCCACGGCGATCGTGGCGGCCTCGGCGAGCTGCTCTCGCATGAGCACCTCGAGCGCCGCGTTGGCAGTATCCGAGATGTCACGCGGGATCGTGAGCACGTCGATGAGAACCGTCTCCAGGCTGTGCCGCTGGCGTTCCTCCACCAGCGAACCCACGTACCAGAAGGCAACCGCGAGGCCCACGATGGCAATGCCGC
>JBJHDC010000058.1:0-15111 GCA_050486345.1 Dehalococcoidia bacterium
AGTGCCCAGCAGTAGCGGCACGCCTGCGCAGCCACCGGTCCAGCTCGGGATCAAGATTGCGGATCGAGAGATTCGACATCACACCCTCCGGGACAGCAATGCGGTGAGGGGAGGACGGGGCAGATGTGTTGTGGACGGCGGCCCCCTACCGCGCGTCCACGATCGTCCGCCCCTCGCGCTCCTTGACGGCCGCGAGGCGGGCGAGGCGGCGGCGGCCGGCCTCCAGATGCGACATCATCGCCATCGCCTTCTTCGTGTCCGAGGCGACGCGCGCCGGCTCCACCGAGCGCACGCGGTACTTGGAGAGCCAGTAGGTGAACGCCTGCATGTCCGACTGGCCCATGCGCTCCGTCACCAGCTCCCCGGTTGCCGCACCGTAGAGGACCTTGAGCTCCTCCAGCGGCTTCCCGTACACCACCTCGTACGCGCGCACGTCCGGCGCAGGAAGGCCGGTGCCGGCCAGGCGCCCCGCCTTCGCGATCTCCAGCTCCACCGCCAGCAACAGCAGCTCCTCCACGATCACGCCGTACTGGAAGTTGAGGTGCGCGCGGTACTTCGCGGCTCCGATGGCGACTTCGAACTCTTCGTCCGATTCACGCAGCGGGCTGATGCCGTGTACGACCAGCTGCTCCGCCTCCTCCGCGGGGATCAGGTCCTCGGCCGCATCAATGAGCCGTTGCGCCAGCAGCAGCCAGTCGAACGCTTCGCCGTGGAGTAGGTAGCGGCACTCCTCGCCGTCCACGATCTCCTCGGCGGCCGTCCACCGCGCGACCACATCGAGAAGGGCCGGGTACCAGGGAGCACCCGCCTCCAGCGCATCGAGAAAGCACGCGACGCCCTCCTCCGGGGTAAGGGGGCCTTCAGCCGGCGCCTGAACGCGCTCTGTGCGGTCAGCAATGGTCGAGGTCATACAGCGTCATTGTACCGGAGGAACCGCGAGCCTCTAGCGCAGCAGCGCCTGATCCTGCTCCGCGAGCACCGTATCGACCGTGGCGATCGGGTCGAGGTCGCTCGTGTCGAGCCACAAGCCTGCGTCCGCCAGCTCTCGGCGCAGCACAGCGTCCAGGTGGTGGAAGCGCTTGCCAGCTGAGCCACCTCGAGCGGCATCGCGAGCAGTAGTCACCTCGGGTCGCGGCGCCAGGACGACCAGGCGCAGGCGGCCGCCCATCAGGTAGTTGCGGTAGGCGTCCAGGTGGTGCCGCGTGGTGATCACTGACTCGATGAGCGGCACGAAGCCGGCCTCGGCGTAGGAGCGCGCCAGCAGGCACTGGTTGCGGACCGTGAGCTCATACTGGCGCTCGGACTCACCCTCGAGCTCAGGGCCCGGATCCACCCGCCCGGCGATGATCTGACGCCAGATCGCCTGACCATCAAGGTGCGCGGAGCGATCCATTCGCTCGCCCAGGGCGCGCGCGACCGTGCTCTTCCCCGCGCCGGGAAGGCCGGTGAACAGCCAGATATCCGGGACCGGGCCGTGCGCGGTCACCTATGTCCGCTTCGTCTTCCGCTTCTGCGCCTTCTGCATCTGGCGCTCGTAGCGGCGACGTTCGGCGCGGGAGGCATTGTCAGGCGGCGGCGGCGCGACGGCAGCACTCGCTCCACCACCTGCCGCAACCCGGGCCGGAGACGCGCCGTTCTCATCATCGCCCGGGCCGGAGGCACGCACGGCGGTGGGCGCGTGCTCTTGCGCCATCGCCTGTATCGCCACCTGCGGCTGAATGCGCGCGCGCAGGATCTGGCGCGTGACGGTCTCCCGAATGCGCTCGCGGAACTGCGCCCACATGTCGTGCGATTCGCGCTTGTAAGCCATGAGCGGGTCGGCCTGGCCGTAGGCGCGCAACGCGATGCCCTGGCGCATCTCGTCCATCGCGGTCACGTGCTCCACCCAGAGCGAGTCGATGGCGCGGAGCATGACCAGCCGCTCCACCAGCCGCATGATCTCGTCGCCGACCTCTTCCTCCAGCTGGAGGTAGCGCTCGTCGATGATCGCGATGGCCTCTTCTTGCCAGGCCTCGGCGTTCTGGAAGGCCTCCGGCCGCAGTTCATCCGGGCGCAGGTCCGGGATGATCAGATCGATGCCCTGCCGGAACGCCTCCGGATCATGCGGATACTCGCGGAGGTGCTCCTCGGTCAGTGAATCAACCGCAGCCTCCAGCATGTCCATCACGGTGTCGCGGATGCTCTCGCCGTGCAGCACCTTGTCGCGCTCCGTGTAGACCACGTCGCGGTGCGCGTTCATCACGTCGTCGTACTTCACCACGTTCTTGCGGATGTCGAAGTGGTAGGCCTCCACCCGCTGCTGCGACTGCTCGATGGCGCGCGTGACCATCTTCGATTCCAGCGGCTGATCGTCTTCCATCCCCAGGCGCGACATCATCCCCGGCAGCCAGTCCGGCGCAAAGCCGCGCATCAGGCTGTCCTCGAAGGAGACGAAGAAGCGCGTGGACCCGGGGTCGCCCTGGCGGCCGGCGCGGCCGCGGAGCTGATTGTCGATGCGGCGGGATTCATGCCGCTCCGTGCCGATGACGTGCAGGCCGCCCAGCTCACGCACGCCTTCGCCCAGCTTGATGTCCGTACCACGCCCGGCCATGTTCGTGGCGATGGTGACGGCGCCCGGCTGACCGGCGCGCGCGATGATCTGCGCTTCGCGCAGGTGCTGCTTCGCGTTCAGCACCTCATGCGGGATGCCGCGCCGCTTCAGCTTGTCCGCCAGATCCTCTGAAGTCTCGATGGCCACCGTACCCACGAGCACCGGGCGGCCGATCTGGTGCTGCTCTTCGATGTCTTCGAGCACCGCCTGCCATTTGGAGTCCTGCGTCTTGAAGACCAGGTCCGCCATATCATCCCGGACCACCGGCACGTTCGTCGGAATCGTGGTGACCTCAAGCTTGTAGATCTCGTGCAGCTCTTCCGCCTCGGTTTCGGCGGTACCAGTCATACCGGCGAGCTTCTCGTAGAGACGGAAGTAGTTCTGGATCGTGATCGTGGCGTAGGTGACGGACTCCTGCTGGACGCGCACACCCTCCTTGGCCTCCACGGCCTGGTGCAAGCCGTCGGACCAGCGGCGCCCCTCCATCAGGCGGCCGGTGAAGTCGTCCACGATGACCACCTGACCATCCTTGACCACGTAGTCCCGGTCCCGCTGGTAAATGATCTCCGCCTTCAGCGCCGCCTCCATGTAGCGGGTGAGGCGGAAGTTCTCCAGCGAGTAGATGTTGTCTACGCCCAGCGCGCGCTCGAGGCGTTCGATACCGGCCTCGGTCAGCTGCACGGAGCGGGTTTTGTGGTCGATGGTGTAGTCGCGTCCCTCGGCCAGCTGCGGCACGATGCGCGCGAAGCGTGGGTAGATGCTGACGTCGTCCTGCGAGGGTCCGCTGATGATCAGCGGTGTGCGCGCCTCGTCGATGAGCACGCTGTCTGCCTCGTCCACCACGGCGAAGTGGCGGTTCCGCTGCGCGCGTGCAGCCAGCGTGGTCGCCATGTTGTCGCGCAAATAGTCGAAGCCGAACTCGTTGTTCGTGCCGTACGTGATGTCCGCCGCGTATGCCTCGGCGCGCGTCACGGGGATCAGGTGCTCGAAGGTGGACTGGTCCGATACCTCCTCGGCCGAGTAGCGGAACGCACCGCCGTTCGCCTGGATCACACCGATGGTGATCCCCAGCGAGTCCAGCGCCGGCGCGTACCACTGCGCGTCGCGCCTGGCGAGGTAGTCGTTGACCGTGACCGCGTGAACGCCCTGCTGATCAAGCGCATTCAGGTACATCGCGAGGGTGGCGACCAGGGTCTTGCCCTCACCGGTGCGCATCTCCGCGATCTGGCCGCGATGGAGGGTGATCGCGCCCATCAGCTGCACATCGAAGGCGCGTTCCACGCCGTTGGTGGCGCGGCGGATCGCTTCGCGGGCGACCGCGAACCCCTCCGGCATCAGATCGTCCAGCGAATCGCCGGCGTTCAGGCGTGCGCGGAACTCGTCCGTCTTCGCGCGCAGGCCTGCATCGTCCAGGGGCTGGATGGATGGCTCAAAGCTATTGATGCGGTCGACCAGCGGTTGCAGGCCTTTGATCTCCCGCTCATTGCTATCGCCGGTCAGGATCTTCCGGAACAGTCCCACCATGCGGCTACGCCTCCTTGCGGACCTTGCCGTCTATTGTGGCGCATCGCAGCCAGCCGTGGGGGAACCGAGGCGCGCGCCGGACCTCGATTGTCCGCTGCATTCAGGATGCGCCGATCCTCGTGCGCGATCCAGCGCTCGCCCCACGTGGACAGTACCGAATTGACGCCGGCGATTAGTGTATATACACGACCGGCGACCAGCGGCCCCCCATCTCCTCGTCAATCATCGCCGATCGATCATATTGACGAGGACAGTACGTGTACATACACTCTATGCCATGAATGGATCTCATCTCCTATCCGTCCGCGCGTCGAACTACCTGGCCACGAGGCGTAACGCACGCTCGTTCGCCCGACCCTGGTTGCAGAAGCGGGGGGAGCAACACCGCGCCGCCGACCTCGTCCAGACGCGCGCCTGCCATTGTCTGGCCGCACGCCGCGCCGCCCGCGCGATCACCCGCCTCTTCGAGGAGCACCTGAGGCCGTACGGCCTGCGCGCCACCCAGTTCTCCGCACTCTCCGTCCTCGCCCAGCGCGGCCCCACCACCATCAGCGTCCTCGCCGACATCCTCGGCCTGGAGCGCACCACGATGACCCGCGGTGCGGCGCTCCTGGAGCGCAACGGCTGGATCGATACCGCCCCCTCCGAAGACGCACGCGAGCGACCGCTGCGCATCACCGACGACGGCCTCCGCACCCTGCGATCCGCGCTGCCTGCGTGGGAAACCGCGCAGGCCATCGTGGACGCCTGGCCGGGTGTGACCGACGGCATTACCGAGTGGAACCTCGTGCAACCAAGTCCACCATCAGCGAGCACCGCTGGAACCAACCCAGAGCAGAACTGAGCAACGCAAGCATTGAGGGGGTAACTCCATGCCCGATCCGAGCCCACACGTCCTCGTCGGCACCAAGAAGGCAGCATTCATCTACACCGCCGATTCGGCGCGTCGGGAGTGGCAGGTCTCCGAGCCCATCCTTCCCGGCTGGTCGATCTACCACATGGCCGTCGACACTCGCCGCGATCAGCCGCGGATCTTCGCCGCCGGCGCGCACTGGGCCTGGGGCCCCTTCGTCGGTCACAGCGACGACCTGGGCAAGACGTGGGACACCCGCAGCCCAGGCCTCGGCTTCAAGCAGACCGACTTCGACGCGATGATGGCCGGCACGGTCGGCAGCGTCTGGCAGGTGACCCCCGGTCACGCCTCGCAGCCCGGCGTCGTCTACGCAGGCACCCAGCCGGCAGGCCTCTTCCGCAGCGAGGACTGGGGCGAGAGCTGGGCGCCCGTCGACAGCATCAACGAGCACCCCTACCGCGAAGCGTGGGGGCCGAGCGGCGGCGGTGACTCCGCGCTGCACTCGATCGCCATCGACCCGCGCGACGCGAACCACATGTACGTCTCCATCAGCACCGGCGGCACCTACGAAACCACCGATGGCGGCCAGAACTGGGCGATCTACTCGCACCGCGTCGTTGCCACCACGGAGATGGCGAAGCAGATGGAGGCAGAGTTCGCGGAACGCTTCCCGGAGATCGCCGCGCAGGCCGAGGAGATGTTCAAGCTCCCGGAGAACGTGGACCCGGCCGCACAGGACGAGTTCCACAAGATGCGCATCGACCCGAAGAACCCGGACCGCCTCTGGGGCCAGGCGCACATCGGCGTCTTCCGCATCGACAATGGCAACGGCACCACCGAGGGCTGGGAGGACGTCACGGAGGGCCTCCCTTCCTTCCACGGCTTCCCGCTGGCGATCACCCACCACGACCCAGACGCAATCTTCGTCGTGCCGCTGGTCTTCGAGCAGGACAACTTCCGCACCTGCGGCGGCCAGTTCGCCGTCTACCGCACCCGCGACAGCGGCGCATCATGGGAGGCGCTCACCAACGGCCTCCCCGGCCCTCACGACTACCAGAGCGTCTATCGCGACGCCATGGACACGGACGGCCTCACCCCGGAAGGCGTGTACGTGGGAACCACCAACGGCGAGGTATACGGCTCAGCGGACTGCGGCGACAGCTGGTCGCGCCTTCCGGGCACCCTCCCGCCCATCCTCAGCGTGACGGCGGCCGTCTACTAGCCGCCCGCATCGATTCCGGGCCACGGACCCGCATCTGTGGCCCGGGATCGCCGCTCATCCGAGCGCAGTAGAGGGGTCACTTGTGGCGCGACTCACCTTCCTGGCCATCCAGACACTCGACGGATACACCGAGGACACCAGCGGCAGCTTCGACTGGGGTCAACCCAGCGACGATATGCTCAACTTCATCAACGACCTCCAGCGCCCCGTCGGCACCTACCTGTTCGGTCGGCGAAACTTCGAGACAATGGCGGTCTGGGACGAACTCGCCCAGGCCCCGGACCTCCCCGCCCCCGTACGGGAGTTCGCGAACATCTGGCTCACCATCGACAAGGTGGTCTACTCCCGCACCCTCACTGAGGTCAGCACCACGCGAACCCGCCTTGAACACAACCTCGACCTCGACGACGTGCGACGCATGAAGGCCGAGTACGACCGTGACCTCGGCATCGCCGGCCCCACCCTCGCCGCCGAGGCCATTCGCGCCGGCCTGGTCGATGACTTCCATCTCTTCCACGCGCCGGTCATCGTCGGCGGCGGCCTCCGCACGCTCCCCGATGACGCACGTCTCGACCTCGAGCTCGTCGACCAGCGTCGCTTTGAGTCGGGCACAACCTACGCACACTACCGCCCGCGCGCCTGATTCACGCGGGCCCCGCCGCACGTACTCCTCGGAGCACTATGACCACGGAACTCACCGCCACCGCCTTCATCGAGCGCCTGCACGAGCACCAGTCCGACGAGGAACTGCGCAAGATTCAGCGCTACTTCAAGTCCGATGAGGGCGACTACGGCGCCGGCGATGTCTTCATGGGCGTGCGCATGGGCACCGTCTTCGAGGTCGCAAAGGCACACATCGACATGCCCATCGAGGAGATCGAGCGGCTGCTGGAGTCCGAAATCCACGAGGCCCGCGCGGGCGCCATGAGCATCATGGACAAGTGCGCCCGCCGGAACCGCACCACCGAGGATCGGCGGCAGGAGATGTACAACCTCTACCTCCGCCGCCACGACCGCATCAACAACTGGGACCTGGTCGACCTCGGCGCGCCGTTCGTCGTCGGCCGCTACCTCTTCGATCGCCCGCGCGAAGTGCTGTACCAACTGGCGCTGTCATCGAACCTCTGGGAACGCCGCACGGCGATCGTGAGCACCGCCTACTTCATCCGACAGAGCGACATCGACGACACCTTCGCGCTGGCGGAGATGCTCCTTGATGACACCGAGGATCTCATCCACAAAGCCACCGGCGGCTGGCTCCGCGCCGCTGGCGGTGTCGATCGCGATCGCCTCCTCGCCTTCCTCGAGACCCACGCCCCGAGGATGCCCCGTACG
Organism: Dehalococcoidia bacterium; assembly: GCA_050486345.1. Lineage (GTDB taxonomy): Bacteria > Chloroflexota > Dehalococcoidia > UBA2979 > UBA2979 > JBJHDC01. The sequence goes on from JBJHDC010000058.1 coordinate 7,525, forward strand.
ACGCTGCGCTACGCGATGGAGCACCTGGATGCGAAGCAGAAGGCGTACTACCGCAGCCTCGCACGCGAAGCATGACGCCTCGCCCTCTGCCACCTGACTGTGGCACTGCACGTATTGCCCGGGAGCGTTGCCTGTTGCGTGCAGTCCTACGATCGTGGGGCAGCGTCAATGACGACGCGGATGGGAGGATCCACATGTGGGCATCCAGGAGAACCGCAGAACGACAGGTGCCGCACACTGACCTGGAGACCGCCGTGGCCGTCGCCGAACACGAAGGCTTTGAGCGACGCTCCACGAACAATACCGAAGTACAACTCCGTAAGCCCGGCACCTGGTTCACAATGTCCGTCGATAAGATTCCGCTCCAGCTTACCCTCACAGAGGGAGCCGGCTCCGACATAGCTCTGACGCTCCGCTACGACCAGTTCGTCGCCTTCGATACCGGCGATCTGGAAGCCGAGGCAGACCGTCTCGCGGGAACGCTCCAGGCCCGCGCATAGGCGATCGTCCGACTGGCAGGCGGGCCACCACCGAATCCCCGTCCCTACACGTCCGATGGGTGCGTCCTTCTATGGGCACCGGCTGGACGGGAACTGGGATTCATGGCGCACCGCACGGCCCGCCGCGATGGCCTACAGGACGCGCCCTACACCTCCCGCTCGCTCCAGGCGAGGATCGCGGTGGGCAGCCAGAACGCTGCACCTACGACCCCCAGGAGCAGCGCGCGGATGTGGTTCGGCTCCACGGTGAAGCCCGCAGTCCCGGACTCCCAGGCCACCGACACTAAGAGCAGCGCCAGAACCGTCCCGACCGCGAGGATGCGGTACGCCGTGCGATAGGCTGCGTCGCGCACCGCCACGTGCCGTTCATCCTCGCCGGCACGGTGCGCGCGCACCGTACGTTCGACGAGCACCAGCCCGGCGATCGCAAGCACGCCCGCCCCGAGGTACGCGACGTGTGCGCCGATCGACTCCGTCAGTTGGCCCTCAAACCACACCAGGAGCGTCGCGCCCACCAGTGCCAGGAACGACATGGCAATCGCGACGCGCCGCACCGGGCGTGGACTGGCTCGTTGCTCAAGATTGTTGACCATACTCATGGATGTGAATCCCTTCGCTCGTACACCGCCTGGCTCAGCGGTGCCAGAGGAGAGAGCGAAAACACGGCCTCAACTGGCAGGTCGAAGACCGCCGCGATGCGCAGCCCCAGCGCCAGGCTCGGGTTGTACTCGCCCCGCTCGATGTAGCCGATGGTCTGGTAGTGCACGCCGACCGCTTCGGCGAGCTCCTTGCGGCTCAGCCCACGCTCGGCGCGGAGCGCGCTGAGCCTCGTGTAGACCCCTGACTTAGTGTCGTCGACCATGAATCAATAGTATATTTACTACGGTTCGTAGTCAATCCAGGACAACGTGCACCAGCCCCACACCCCTTGATAGGGGCGGTGAGCTCCGCAAACTCGACCTCGGACGGGAAGAGGACCGGGGTGCCTAGACCCGCATCACCGCAAACAGCGGGATCACCCGCTCGGTCGCCTGCTGGTACTCCTCGTACCCGGGGAAGGTCTCGACGCACACAGCCCATAGCCGCGCGCGCTCATCCGGGTCGGTGACCTCACGGGCGTGCGCCTCGAAGACCTCTTCGCCGTCGCGGACGGTGATCGAGGGGTTGGCGCGGAGGGTGTAGTACCACTGCGGATGCTCGGGGCGGCCGCGTCGCGAGGCCACGAGGATGTACGCGCCGTCATCGGTCACGACGCGGAGCACGGGCGTCTTGCGGATGGCCCCGGTGCGCTGGCCGGTGTGGGTGAAGAGAATGACGGGAAGGCCCCAGAGCTCCATGCCCTGCGTGCCGCCGGAGGACTCGATCAGCTCCACCTGCTCACGCACGTGGTCCGTGGTGCTGGGGAGATACTCAGGCTTCGGCTGGGACATCGGTGAGTCCTCGGCGTTAGGTGCGCTCCGCGGCGAAGACCGGGATCACGCGGCCGGCGCGCTCCTGGTACTCGTCGTAGTTCGGGAACGCCGCCGCAGCGACGGCCCACAGGCGAGCGCGCTCCTCCGGATCGGTGACTTCACGCACGCGCGCCTCGAAGACCTCTTCGCCATCGCGGATCGTGACATCCGGGTTGGCCCGCAGGTTGTAGTACCACTGCGGGTGTTCCGGTGCGCCGCCGCGTGACCCGACGAGGATGTAGATGCCGTCATCCGATACCGCGCGCATCAACGGCACCTTGCGGACGGCGCCGGTCTTGTGGCCCGTCATCGTGATGAGCACCACGGGCATTCCCCGCAACACCACCCCCTCCTTGCCCCCGGAGGACTCGATGAGCTCCACCTGCTCGCGGACCCAATCCGTAGGGCTGGGAATATATTCGGGCATCGTCAATCCTTCCGGGTTCGGGAGAGTCGTCCGGACCGGCTAGCGGAAGAGGTCTCCCACGGAACCGCCGGTGTGAATGCGGTGGATCGCATCACCGATCAGCGGCGCCACTGAGAGCACCGTGCTCTGTACGTGCTTGAAGTTCCCGTGCACCAGCGGAATGGTGTCGGTGAAGATCACTTCATCCAGGTCCGGAACGTCCAGCACCTCGAACGCGCGCTTGGCCATCACCGGGTGAACGCAGGCGACCCGCACGGACCGCGCACCGCGTTCGCGTAGCAGATTCACCGAGGACGCCACGGTGCCACCGGTGAGAATCTCGTCATCCACCACAATGCAGTCGCGGTCGGCAACATCACCAATCAGCGTCACCGCCTCGGCCTGCTCCGTGTTGCCGTGGCGCTGTTTGTCCACGATCGCGAAGTCGCCACCGAGACGGTCCGCCAGGTCACGCGCCAGCTTGGCACGCCCCACATCGGGCGCGACCATCACCGGGGCGGGCAGATGGAGCGAGCGGAAGTACTCGGAGAGCAGCGGGAAGGCGGTCAGCTCATCCACGGGCACGTTGAAGAACCCCTGGATCTGGCCCGCGTGCAGGTTCATGGTCAGCACCCGGTCAGCGCCGGCAGTCTCGATGAAGTTCGCCACCAAACGCCCGGTCACGGGCACACGCGGCTGGTCTTTCTTGTCGGAGCGGCCGTACGCGTAGTACGGCACCACCGCCGTAATCCGCCCGGCGGAGGCGCGCTTCGCGGCATCCAGCATGATCAGCAGCTCCATGAGCCGCGTGTTCACCGGCGAGACGACGGGCTGGATGATGAACACATCACGCTCACGGATGTTGTCCATGTAGCGGACAAAGACTTCTTCGTTGGAGAACTCGAAGACGTCGCAGTCACCCAACGGGATCTCGAGGTGGCGGGCGACTGCCTCCGCCAGCGAGCGGTGGGAGTTTCCCGTAAACACGGCCATTTCGCGGAACACGCCGACCTCCCCCGTACGTTCGGCTCTGTGACGACGAGGCCACCCGGTTCCGAAGCGAGCACCCGCCAGAGCGATGATGGTACCACCGGAATCTGTGAGGATCGTTGGGCCGCACGATGTCGCGGACGTGGTTGCTACACTGCGGATAGCCGTGCGCGGACGCTAGCGTGCGCCGCGACCTGGCCCTCCTCAGCATGAGGGGCTACTCGAGAAGGACCGCGATGGACTTCACCTTCACCCCGGACGAGGAGCAGTTTCGCGCGGAGATGCGGCAGTTCCTGGCCGGCGCACTGCCCGAGGACTGGAGTCGCCGCGCGTTCATCGGCGACCTCGACCCCGATGAGCACGAGGAGCTGGCGCGGCGCGTGACGAAAGCGCTGGCGGACCGGCGCTGGCTGGCGATGCCGTGGGCGGAGGAGTTCGGCGGCCTCGGCGCATCTCACATGCAGCAGCTCATCTACAACGAGGAGACCTCCTACCACCGCATGCCCGGCGGCGGAGGCCAGGGCGTGGCGTGGGTCGGCCCGGCCATCCAGCTCTACGGGAATGAGGAGCAGCAGCAGACCTACCTCCCACGCATCGCCACCGGGGAAGACGTGTGGTGCACGTTGTACTCGGAGCCCGGCGCCGGCACAGACCTCGCGTCACTCCAGACGCGTGCGATTCGCGATGGTGACGAGTACGTCGTCAATGGCGTGAAGATCTGGGCCAGCGGTGCACAACGCGCCAACCTGGGCTGGCTCGCGGCCCGCACGGACCCGGACGCCCCCAAGCACCGCGGCATCTCCACCTTCGTCGTGCCCATGGATACACCGGGCATCGCAGTGCGCCCCATCGCAACGATGGCCGGCGACAACAACCTCAACGAGGTCTACTTCGAGAACGTGCGCATCCCCGCGCGCAACCTGGTAGGTACGGAGAATCGCGGCTGGTACCAGGCCACCACCACCCTGGACCTCGAACGCTCCGGCGTCGGTGCATACGCCACCGGCAAGCACGACCTGGAGCTGCTGGTAGACGCCGCAAAGGACGAGGATTCACGCATCAAGGAGAACCCCGGCGCGCGCTACGAAATCGCGGACCGCTGGATCGAGCTGCAGGTCGGCTTCAACGTCGCCTACCGCATCCCCTACCTGCAATCGCAGGGGATGGTCCCCAACCACGAGGCCTCAGTCTCCAAGCTCTACGGCGCGGAGATGACCCAGCGCATCGCCGGCACCGGCATGCATCTGCTCGGCCCCGCGGGCCAGCTCGCACCCGGTTCCCCGTACGCGGCTCTCGGCGGCGCGTTCTCGCGCCACTACCTCGCCACCGTCGCCGCCACCATCGCGGCCGGCACCTCCGAGATTCAACGCACGATCATCGCTCAGCGCGGCCTTGGGATGCCGCGGTAATCGTGACTCGCTGCACGCCGAGGCACCGGATATAGAGGAGACCCCGCTTGACCCGTCCCGCCCTGCCGCTCACGTCACTCCCACTCATCGCGCTGCTGCTCCTGACCGTCATGCTCGCCAGCGCCTGCGATGTAGTTGGCGTGCGTGGCTCCGGCACGTTGGCCACCGAGACCCGCACCATCGATGAGTTCGAGCACGTCCGCATCAGCCGCGCCCTCCACGCCGAGATCGAGGTAGTCGAGGGCGCTGAACCGGCCCTTGAGATCACGATCGACGACAACATCATGGTCGAAGTGGTCACCGAGGTCCGCAACGGCACGCTGGTGATCGAGGCCGCACGCAACATCCGCCCATCGTCCGACCACATCATCCGCATCACGACCGGCGCCCTGACCGGCGTCACCGCCAGCGGCGCGACTCGCGTCGAGCTCCGCGGCCAACCCGTCACCGATGCGTTCACCCTCGCGGTCTCGGGCGCATCCCGCGTCACCATCGAGTCGCCGCTCCAGGGCGACCTCGTGGACGCCGACGTGAGCGGCGCATCCACGGTGAACCTGCGCGAGGTCGAGACCGACGCCCTGGTCGTCGCCGCCTCCGGCGCATCTTCGCTGGACGCCTCGGGCACAGCCGGGTCACTCGAGGTAGCGGTCAGCGGCGCGTCCACCGCGCGAGTGCAGGAGGTCGAGGCGGCCGAAGCACACGTGGAGATCAGCGGCGCCAGCCGGGCGCACGTCCGCGCCTCGGATCGCATCAGCGGCAGCGCCACGGGCGCATCCACCCTGCACGTCTACGGCAACCCCGCGCTGGGCGACTTCGAGACCAGCGGTGCGTCCAGCATCAGGACCGAGGAGTAGCGAGTGCGGCTCGTTAACATCAGACCGAACCCGCGCCCCGCAGCTCCTCGATTGCCCGCGCCAGGTGCGAGTCCTCGATGAACGGCACGCCGTCCGCCTCGCGCAGGGCCGCGGCGCGTTCGAGGACTGCCGCTCGTGTTACCCCCTCGGGAGGCTCGGCGGACCACGCCGTCAGCGTGATCAACACCCCGTTCGGGTCCTCGAGGAACACCAGCCGCTCGAAACCACGCACGATCTCCTCGGAGCCGTGCACGCCGGCCGTCGACATCGCGTGGTAGATGTCGCGCATCTGCTCCAGCGGCAGCGTTAGGCTCAGGTACTGCATCGACCCGACTCCCGGCGATGCCTCCGCGATGTTCACGCGCCCGGGTTCCACCGGCCCAACGAGCATCAGGAAGGTGTCGCTTCCTGCGTGCAGCATCGCGGTGATCGACTCCGCGTCATCGCGGTTCGGCTCCATGTAGAGCGCGCGCATGCCCAGCCGCTCATAGAACTCGATCGACTCCTGCATGTTGCGCACGATGATGGCCGGGTAATTCAGCCCGCTGACCTGGAGCATGACGTCGCCTTTCCTCGAGCCGCCGATCCTAGCGAGCGCCCGCGTGAGGCGCGCGGCCGTTCGCCATCCTCAGCACGAATGTCATAGGATGCGCGCGAACGGAGCATCACTATGCGACTCTTCTCATACCGCAAGCGCCCCGTACACCTCGGCCGCTACCCCCTCGAGCGCCTCCCGCGCGCCGATGCCGCGCCGACGGCGCAGGCCTCGTTGCCCGGTGACGCCGCCCCACCCTCGGAGGCGTCCGTCTCCCATGTGATGCCCGAGTATTACGATCTCTTCACCGCCACCTTCGATGCGCCAGCCCCAACGGCCGAGGAAGCCTCAAGCACCGTCCCGCGGCCCCTGGGCTACGTGCCGCAGGCACCGGCCCCCGCCCCGATCCCGGACGACCCCCGCCTGCGCGCCGAGAACCTGAAGGCCTCCGCCTACTTCCTCGACACGTCGATGGCCGGCATCTGCCGCGTCGACCCTGGTGACTGGGTCGCCTCCAACGATGCCAACCATACCCACGCGCTCGTTGTGCTCATGGAGTTCGGTCGCGAGCCGCGCCCCGGCGAGGCAGGCGAGGAGTGGACGCGCGGGAGCCAGGCCGCACGCGGCGACGTGCGCGCTGCCGAGGTCACCAGCACGCTCGCCGGCTATCTACGACAGATGGGCTTCGCTGCTCGCGCCCACGTGCCGGGCGACACGCAGGTCAACATCGAAGACCTCGTCGTCCGCGCCGGGCTGGCCCTACCGCGTCGCGGGGTGCTCACGGCGCCGTTCATCGGACCGCGCTTCCGCGTGGGCATCGTGACCACGGACTACGCGGTGGAGCCCGACCTGCCGCTGCGCTCCCTCGGCGGATGGCGCAGCCGCCTCACGTGGTGGCTGGGTCTCGGCGGTACCGAGTCGAAGCTCGATCGCTGGCTCCGAGGCCGGCGCGCCGCCCACCTGGGTGCATACCCGATGGAGAGGATTAAGCGCACGGCTGAGCCCAACACGCTGATCATCCGCGAGGAGATCCAGCGCACGCCGCTGCGCGCGGAGGGATTCACGCGCGCCCGCTTTGGCGATTTCGGCGAGAAGGTGTCGCGGGCGGGAACATCCCGGGCGACCCGCCACCCGCTCTCAAAGGGCATGGGTCCCGTCATGAACTCGATGGTCCCGCACCAGGGCTCCGGCGATCCGCTGACCCCCACCGGCATCGGCGGCGAGCTCTCCGATGCTCGTCGCAACACCGAGGCCATCAAGGCGCTTGGCTACTACCTTGGCGCCGACTTCGTGGCCATCTGCGAGACCGAACCCTGGATGTTCTATTCCCACGACCGGGCGGGCAACGAGATCAATCCGTATCACAAGTCCGTAGTGGTCATGCTTATCGACCAGGGGTATGAGACCATGGAGGGCGCCTCGGGCGACGACTGGATCTCGGG
>JBJHDC010000059.1:0-14416 GCA_050486345.1 Dehalococcoidia bacterium
CCACCAGTTCTGCAATACATCTCGCGACATTCGTGCTGCGTCCCTTCATCGATCGGTGAACACTTCATCGGAGGGGCGCAGTCAGCCATCCAGCGCACCGCGCCGCCGGCGTGCGAATACGGCGAGACGGCGGCGTGCTTCGCCGCAGATCTGTCGAGAGGTCGAGGTCGAGGTGACCAGAACGCGATCGCCCGAGGTCAGACGATCGGGTGGCGTGCTCCATCGCGGGGGGATGGTTGCCGCAGTCGGGACGGACCGCACGGGTCCGCCATCGTGTGCCGCGCTCACCGCGGAGGCCTCGTCAGCGGCGGGCACCATTGCCGCGTGCCGCCGTGTGCGGGGCTGCCACCCCAGTGCTGTTCCCGGTTCATGGTGGCGGAGGATACACGAATGCGGCTACTGCGCCATGCGGGAACTGTCGGATGGGTCGAGACCTAGCCGCCGGTACCGGTCTCCGAATCGGGTTCGAGCGACCGCCGCGCGTACACCACCCACAGCGGATCTGCGTACTGGGGCGAGCGATCGACGTAGCGCGGCTCCTCGAACCCACCGGCGAGCTTGAAGTAGGAGGAGACGAGGCGGATGCGGGTCATCGATTGTGAGCCCTTCCACGCCTCGATCGCCTTCGTGGGGAACATGCGGTGGGAGAAGGCGATGAAGCACCAGCCACCCGGGGCGAGCACCCGCGCGATCTCCGCGAAGACCTCGATGGGCTGGGTGAGGTACTGGATCGAGACGGCGCAGAGGACGTAGTCGAAGGAGGCGTCCTCGTAGGGCAGGTGGGGGTCGGCGTTGAGGTCGTGCACGAGCCAGTCGGTGAGCTGCGGATTCGTAGCGAGTTCCTCGGCGTTCATGCCGTGGCCGGCGACCCGCGCGAACTCGGTCTCAGGTGGCAGGTGCGAGACCCACGAGGACATCAGATCCAGTACCCGCGCCCCGGGCCGTAGTGCCTCGCGGTAGAACTCGGTCAGGGCGGCAACAGTGTCGTCATCGATGTGTTGCACGAAGCGCGGCTGCGAGTAGAAGAGCGTGTCGTCGCTGGTGTCCTCCTTGTGGAAGAACACCTCGGGCAGCGCGCCATCGGGGATCTCACGTTCGGGCATCACCATGGCTACAGGATGGCACACGGTCGAGGTGCGCGCTGCTCGGATGCACGGATGCGCCGAAACGACGGGTGTCAGGCGGGATTCACTACCAGCGTGCCGTGCATCCCCTCGTGACCCGGGACGGTACACCAGAAGGTGAGCTGGCCGTCCTCCGGTACCCGCAGGCGCACGATGGTGTCGCCGGCGTCATCGATGCGCGTGTCTAGCTGGGCGCCCGCGCTCGCGCCGGTGAGCACGAAGGCGTGCGGTGCGCCGGCGGAGCCAACCAGGTGAATATCAAGGACCTCGCCCGGTGTGACCTCGATGGCGCTGAGGTCGAACGAGACGGTGGTGGAGTCGACGGTGATCACCCGGTCCGCAGTGTAGCCGCCGAGGTCAGCTGAGACGCCCGGCGGCAGATGCTCGTGCGCTCCCCACACAAAGGCCCACGCCACGGCAGCCACCAGCATCGCGCTGAACGCGACGGCCACGCGACGCGAGCGCTTCGGAGGGGGTGTGCCGGGGGGATCGGACTGTTCGAGGTTCTCTGGCACCATCAACCCAGCGTAACCGGCGGCGTGAGGCTGCGGTATCGGTCAGGGCAGGCGCTGCCTGCGAAGGGCTGGCGCGAGCATGAAGATCGCGACCCCTGCGCACAGCAAGACCACGCCGTAGATGATCTGCGCCACCTGCACTCCGGCGGTGGCCGCCAGGATGCCGCCAAACGCGGCTCCCGCGGACATCATCGCGCGATCCAGGGACACGAGGCTGATGACACGTCCGCGCAGCTCGACCGGTGCAATGCTGATGAGCAGGGCGTTCGAGGTGGAGTTGTATGTGGTCTGCACCATGCCTACGAAGGGGATGAGCAGGAATGGCACCACCAGCCCCGCGTGTCCGGGGAGGTAGCTGCTGAGCGAGAACAGCGCCAGCAACCCGCCCATCGCGATCATCGCGGCGTTGAGCAGCAGCCCTAGCCGTCTCGGATATGTCGAGGCGAGCAGAAGTGCTCCTGCAAGAGCACCCACCGAGGCCGCCGCCACCAGCGCGCTGAAGCCGATCGCGCCGATCTCGAACACCGTCCGTGCGAAGAGCGCGCCGAAGACCTGCATCCAGGACATGCCGAAGGAGAAGAAGAACAGCGACATCACGAGGATGGAGAGGATCGCCGGCTGCTTCATCGAGTAGCGCAGGCCCTCGACCAGGCTTTCCAGCATGCTCTGCCGCTCGCGACCGTTGCGGTGGGAGGGGATGTCCAGCAGCCACGTGGAGAGCACCGCGCCGGTGTAGATGAGTGCGATGCCGATGAACGCGCCGTTGATGCCGAGCAGCTCGATGATCACACCAGAAGCGATGACACCGCCCAGGCGCGTCACGTTCTGGGTGCTGCTCATCAGCGCCATCGCGTTGGTGAGTGCGTGCGACGGGACGATGCTGCCGATGAGCGACTGTCGCGCGGGCTGGTCGAAGGCCATGAACGTGCCGCGCAGGAAGGCCGCCGCGTACACCATCCAGAGCTCCATGCGCCCGGCGACCAGGACCACGGCGAAGATGATGCTCAACGCCAGTACACAGACCTTGGTGATGAGCAGTACCTGTTTGCGGTCGAAGCGGTCCGCGATCACACCGGCCCAGAGACCGAAGATCAGCTGCGGCAGTGTGCGCATCGCCACGATGCCGCCCACATGCACAGCGTTGTCGCCCGTCATCAGCAGCACGAGCCACGGGCGTGCGATCTGCTCCATCCACAGCGCCGCGCCGTGCGAGGCGTGGCCGAGCCACAACAGGCGGAAGTTCGGGAAGGAGAGCGAGTAGAGGAGACCGAAGCGATCGTTGGGCTGGAGCGGTGGCGGGCTGTCGGAGGTCGGGTCGGGCGTCGAGGAGCCTTCGCGGCGATCCATGCCCATGTGCAGTTACTCTCCCAGCGCGGGGGGGGGGGGGCCTCCCCGCGGTGACGCTACTCCCTGGTCTGTTCTCCGTCTACATGTGTGTCATCGCCCGCAGGCTCCTCCGCACGCAGCAGGCTGACCAGTGCGGCGATGCTTGCTACGCGCTCCACCCGTGGGTGCATCGTCAACGCACGGCTGCGCGGCCAGTCGCAGAGAAACACACGCGCATCCGAGGTCTCCGCCAGCAGCTGCGCCGTGCGCGGATCGTCATCGATGTGCTCGTCCGCGCCCAGCGCACGAACCATCTCCAACTTGTAGTGAGGGCTTTTCAGCAAACCGCGGTTCACGATCACATCCTCAAACGCGCCATCGAACCCATGCCGGCGGAGCCAGCCATGAGGTTCGGTACGCCGGCCCGTGAGCAAGATCACTCGCCGGATGGATGCGAGCTCGTACAGCGCCTTGCGTGCGCCGGGCATCGGGCGGCGCAGATCGAAGCGCAGGTGATCGAGCGGTGCGTTGAGCCAGCGCGGGTAGACGCGGGCAGATGGCGGCGGTGCAGCCGTGTCGAGGAACTCCAGGTGGATACCGGGATTCTGCGGCAGGATCGGCCGGCAGATGACACCGTCCATATCCACGGTCAGTAGCGGGCGCTCGTTCATGCCTCGACGCCGACTAGACGATGATGGGCGGGTCGGGGGGTGGCTGTGGCGGGACACCCGGGGGTGTGGGGTAGGTCTGCTGAGGGATCGGTACGTGCGCGCCGTCCGGTGACACGTTCGGCGGTAGCTGCCGTAGTTGCTGTGCGTAGTTCCGGAGGGTGTCCTCCACCATCCGGTAGATCGTGCCCTCTGCGTAGTGGCCCTCGGCATCCCGCTCACCACCCGCCGGCGTGCCGGTGAGGATCTCGATGCCCTCCTCGATCGTATTCACAGCCCAGACGTTGAAGCGCCCGTCGCGTACGGCCTCCGCTACGTCCGGTCGCAGTACTACGTTGTCGATGTTGGCAGTCGGGATCATGACGCCATGCGAGCCATCGAGTCCGCGCAGCCGGCAGATGTCATAGAAGCCCTCTATCTTGCGCGTCGCGCCGCCGATCGGCTGCACGCGGCCGTACTGGTCCACGGATCCCGTAACGGCGATGCGCTGATCGATTGGCTGGCCGGAGAGCGCCGAGAGGAGCGCGTAGAGCTCCGTCGAGGACGCGGAGTCACCATCGATATCGCCGTAGAGCTGCTCGAAGGTGAGGCTGGCATGCATCGAACTCGCGCGATCCATGCCGAAATGGTGTGTGAGGAAGCCGCGCAGGATGAGGAATCCCTTGTTGTGGATGCGCCCGGCCATCTCGCTTTCGCGCTCGATCATCACGATGGCCCCGCGCCCTGGTGAGGTCACGCAGGTCACACGGGAGGGGCGGCCGAAGCTGATGTCACCGAGGTCATACACGGAGAGCCCGTTGATCTGACCCACCACCTGCGTCTCGGTTTCGACGTAGATCGAGCCATCCTCAATTGCCTCGATGATGCGGTCGCGAATCAGGGCGGAGCGGTAGGTGCGCTCATCGAGAGCGCGATCTACGTGGCGTCGGTCCACTCGCTCTGCGCCCTCGTTTCCTGCCCAGAAGTCGGACTGACGCACGATGTCGAAGAACTGACCCAGGTTCGCGGAGAGCTTGCGTTGATCCTCGACCATGCGGGACGAGTGCTCTACCAGCCGCGCGATGCCGTCGCGGGTGAAGCAGCGGAGCTTGCTGCGCTCGCATTCGTGGCGAACCATGGATGCGATGCCACGCACGTTTTCTGGTTCGCGTGGCACCTCCGTCTCGAAGTCCGCCTTCACGCGGAACAGCTCGCGGAAGTCAGAGTCGTACCGGTAGAGCATCGAATACAGGTACGCGTCGCCGATGATCACCACCTTGAGGTTCAGCGGGATCGGCTCGGGCCGCAGGCCCAGCGTTGGCACCAGTCCGTACGCCTCCGCCACGTTCTCGATCCCCAGCTCGCTGGAGGTCAACGCGCGCTTGAGGCCATCGAGCGCCTGCGGATTGGTGAGCAGATCCCGCATGCGCAGGACCAGGTAACCGCCGTTCGCCCGAGCCAGCGACCCCGCGCGCACCATCGTGTGGTCCGTCATCGCCGTGCCCAGCTGGCCGACGTACTCGATGCGGCCCAGCAGGTTGTAGTAGGTCGGGTGTCGCTCCACGATGACGGGCGCGCCGAGGTGAGGGTCGTTGCTGACCAGCACGTTTACCTCGTACCGGCGGGTCGCGGAGGGCTGTGGCGGGACCGGCATGCCCGGCAGGATGGGCGCCTGGGGCTGTTGCTGACCGGCGCGGAAGCGGTCGCGCTGCGTGCGGAGGTCCTGCTTCGTCGCTTCCAGGAAGACGCGGATCTCATCATCGCGACCGTACTGGTCAATGAGCGGATCGAAGAGGTGTCCGACCGCGTAGTTCGCCACATCTTCATCGAGTTTGGTCAGCCGCTCATTCCCGCTGCGTTCGATAGCCCTGATCTGGAGGAGGGTCTCCTGGAGCAGGCGCTCCAGTTGCCGGCGGGTTTCCTGGAGCCGCTCCTGCTCTTCCTCCGGGAGCGCCCGGAATTGCTCCTCGGTCGCAGGCTCACCATCGATGAGGGGTGCAGACATAATGCCTGATGCGGTGAACTGCAGCGCGAAGCCCATGCCCGCCGCCTGCTGCTGAAGCGCCGTGATGAGCTGGCCGCGCTCCTGATCGATCAACTCGCCGAGTTGCTGACGCTGCCTGATGTACCCATCGGATTCGAAGGCAAGCCGGATTTCCTCGCCGGCGGTCTCCACGGCGCGTTTCACCAGGTCCGCGAACCGGCGTCCTTCACCGGGGGGCAGCGAGATTGCCACCGGGCGGTCGGTGTCTTGGAAGTTGTGGACGTACACCCAGTCGAGGGGTGCCGGCAGTTGCTCCGCGCGACGACGGAGGAACTGCTCTACGACCGTACTCTTGCCGATGCCGTCCGGGCCTGCGGCATAGAGGTTGTACCCGTGCGCAGTCATCGAGAGCCCAAACTCGATCGAACGCACCGCGCGCTCTTGCCCGTAGATCGCCTCGATCACGGGGAGTGCGTCCGTGGTCTCGAAGTTGAACCATTCGGTGTCGGCGGGAGCGGTGACCTGGTCGATGGAAAGTCGCCGCGTGTCTCGCAGGTCCGGCACAGTGCCCTTCCTTCCCAGCCGCATGGCGACGCACCGGCGCTGATCCATACGGACGATGGCACGCGCACGATGGTAGCACCGACCGACGCCTGTACCTGCCGTGCGTGGAGGCGCGAATCGCTCCGATGCCGGTGGGTCGCTCGAAGCCACCCGGGCGCAGGGTGTAGCATCCGGCAGACGAACCAGCGGACCACGGATGGAGAATGGCATGCGCGCAGCAGTGATGACCAAGCCCGGTGGCCCGGAGGTCTTCGAGGTTCAGGACCTTCCCGATCCCTCCTATGGTCCCGAGGAAGTGGTCATCGGCGTGCGTGCGAGCGCCCTGAATCGTGCGGATCTGATGCAGCGGCGGGGCGGCTACCCCGCCCCTGCCGGCATTCGGGACGACATTCCCGGGCTGGAGGTCGCGGGGGAAATCGAATCCGTGGGCGAACGCGTGACGGGGTGGAAGCCCGGCGACCGCGTGATGGCGCTGGTGGGGGGAATGGGCTACGCGACGAAGATCGCCGTGCATGAGCGCATGGTGATGCCGGTGCCACCCAACCTCGACTTCCACCAGGCGGCCAGCATCCCTGAGGCGTTCCTGACGGCGTACGACGCTGTCTTCCTCCAGTGCGAGCTGCAGATGGGCGAATCCGTGCTGATTCACGCCGCCGGGTCTGGCGTGGGCACCGCAGCCATTCAGCTAGCCGCTGCGCAGAGCTGCCGCATCTTCGGCACCGCGGGCTCCGACGAGAAACTGGAGCGCGCAGGGGCGCTCGGTCTCGACGTCGGCATCAACTACCACACGGAGGACTTCGCCGAGGTGATCGCGGAGCGCACCGGCGGCGAGGGTGTCGACGTGATCCTCGATGTGATCGGCGCGCCGTACTGGGACCGCAACATGGCCTCGCTGCGCACCAAGGGGCGCATGGTGATCGTTGGGGCGATGGGCGGCCAGACCATCGAGAAGATGAACATGCGCACACTCTCCGCGAAGCGCGCGAGCGTGCGCGGCACGCTGCTCCGCGGCCGTCCGCTGGAGGAGAAGGCGACCCTCATCCAGGCATTCGCCCACCGCGTTGTCCCGCTCTTCGCCAACGAGACGCTGGTACCGGTGATCGATCGTGTCTTCCCGCTGGAAGAGATCACGCAGGCGCACGAGCTGATGGAGGCTAACGCCAACTTCGGCAAGATCGTGCTCAGCATGGGCGACGAGTAGCGACGCAGTCCATGCCACCGCGCACCCTGACCGCGGCCGGTTACGCGCACATCGAGGGCGTCGCGCGCGAGCACATCGAGCGCGGCTGGCATTCTGGCGCGCAGGTCGCGATCTACCGCGACGGCGAGCTGGCGCTGGACCTGCGCCTGGGTGAGGCCGAGGACGATCGGCGCATGCTCTGGTTCTCCGCCACCAAACCGCTGACCGCGGTCGCCGTGCTGATGCTGGTCGAACGGGGCGAGATCGACCTCGACACGCGCATCGCCGAGGTGTGGCCGGAGTTCGCCGTCGGCGGTAAGGCGGCGTGCACGGTTCGCCACGTGCTGACCCACCAGGGCGGCTTCCCGGTGCACCCGCTGGACTTCGATCCGGCGCGCCTGGATGACTGGAGGGCGGTGACCGAAGCGACCGCTGCTATCGAGGCGATGTGGGAGCCGGGGACCGCCATCGGTTACCACCCGGTCACCTTCGGCTTCGCGCTGGGCGAGGTGATCCGGCGCGTGGATGGCCGCGAGCCGCGCGACTTCCTGCGCGACGAGCTGTTCGAACCACTCGGTATGGAGGCATCCCTCGGCACGGATGATCCGGCAGGGATCGTCCCGCTTCATGCCATGTCAGAGGTCACGTTCCAGGACCCGGAAGGCGTCGAGGGCCGGACGAGCGACATCGTGCGGCGCTTCAGCGATCCGGTGCTGCTGCGAGGCCAGCTTCCTGCTGCCAACGCTATCGGCACCGCGGAGGCGCTTGCGCGGTTCTACGCGATGCTGGAGCAGCGAGGGCGGCTGGACGGCACGCGCATTCTCGACGCGGCGACGGTGGCCGAGGCTACACGGGTGCACGTGGAGGGCATGGACGTGGTGACCGGCCTTCCGTCATCGTTCGGTCTCGGGTTTCTCGCGGGCGGCGTCTTCGCCCCGTTCGACCGCCTCGGCGTGTTCGGGCACACCGGTCAGCAGTGCACACTCTCCTACGCCGACCCCGCGCGAGGCCTCGCAGTCGCCTACGTCACCAACGGCCTCCACGACCCGCTGGTGGTCCAGCTCCGCAGTGAGGAGATGGTGCTGGCAATCGAGGAGGCGTGCGGCTAATGCTGTACCGCCAGCGTGGAGTCATGCCACTGACGATACAAGCGGCAGCACCCCTCGTGCGAAGCGTTCCAGTTGTGCCTCCTGGTTCGGGTGGCTGAAGCGCACGATGACCGTGTTGGCGCCAGCGTCGATGAAGGCGCGTAGCCACTCGGCGCACTGCTCTGCAGGGCCACCGCAGAACGCATGCGTACGGATGTGGTCCTCGTACCGCTCGCCGTAGTAGCCCTCGACGAATCCCCGCATCTGCTCCGTCGCCGCGGCGACATCGTCTTCGATGTTCAGCGTCACGTATGCTGCGCGGCCGAGGTGGGAGATGTCCCGGCTCGCCTCGACTGCGAGCTGGCGCACACGAGACCAGGCCTCACCAAATGCCTCAGGCGACGCGGCAAGCGTGATCCACCCATCGCCTCGATCGATGACGCGGCGGAACGAGGGATCCGCACCCGCGGATAGCCATAGTGGGATGCCGCCGTCCTGCACCGGCCGCACGCCGAGGGTGACTCCATCGAGGTCGAAGTGGCGGCCGTGGAAGTGCACTTCGTCCTCGGTCCACAACCGGCGCAGCACCTCAAGCGCCTCGTCGTAGAGGCCGATGCGCCCATCGAATGACATGCCGAGGGCTGCTGCTTCCCGCTGGTTCGGCGCGTTGCGGCTGGCGGTACCGGTACCCAGGATCACGCGGCCGTTGGAGATCGCATCGAGGGTGGCGAGTTCGTTCGCCAGTACCACGGGATGGCGGAGCGCCGGCAGGAGCACCGCGGTGCCGAGGCGCACCCGCTTGGTCCGGGCCGCAACCGCTGACAGGGTGGTCAACGCCTCGAACCGTGGGCGCGCGAGGATGCTGTCGCCGGTCCACACGGAGTCAAGCCCCAGCTGCTCCGCCGCTTCGGCGAGTCCGAGGATGCGTGCGAACTCCGGGCGCTCCTGCGTCATCACTGCTTCACGCGTGGGCAGCAGTAGACCGAAGGAGGCGGTCACCTCGTCACGCCCGCGTCCCCCATGCACATCGGGGTGAGGCATCTACTCGCCAGAGCGGCGGCGACCGCGCTGGCGTCGACGCTGGCGACGGCGCTGGGCGTGCTCCGGACGCGAGCTCGATGGCTCGGGTGGTGGCATGGCGATGTGCTCGCTCGACCCCTGCGGGCCGAAGCGGTTCACCATGAACGCGGTGACGCGGTTCGTGAGCCGCATGGTCGTAAAGACGATCACGAAGATGACCGCTGCGTTGAGGACGAACCCCAGCGCTGTGATGTCCTCTGAGCTCGTGAACGACACAAATCCCACCACGACAATGGTGAAGATCACCGACATGATCAGATTGGCCTTGAGTGATTGCGTCCTCATGCCAGCATCCTACCTGATGGTGGGGTGGGGGGCATGACATGTCGCCATGCGCGTCAGCTGAGGGAGGCGCAGAGCCAGTCGCTCAGCGTGCGGATAAAGATGTCCCGCCTCGCCGCCTGGTCCCCGGCATGCATCGCGATGAGCCGATCCTTGAACGCCTGTGGATCCTCGTCATCGGGCACGTGGAAGACCTCGATGGGATCGCACGCGATCTGCTGGTCCACCACCGGCTGGAACGAGGTGTTCGCTGGCAGGCCCAGTGAGCGTGCGCCGCTGGGCCAGGTGGCATCCACCGTCATCCAGTCGCCATCGGGTGGCTGGGCCTGCACGCGCAGGAAGTTGTGCACGTCCGGCACGGGCGCATAGCGCACCTCGGTCATCAGTTGGGGTGGGAGCCAGGGCGAATTCTCCGCGGTGAACTCGTGCGTAACGGCGATGAGCGACACCGGCAGCCCGAGCTCCTCGAAGATTGCTTTCAGCGCGTAGTGCTTACCGGAGCAGGTTCCGCGCCACTCCCGGATGGTCGTCTCTGGTTCCCGGTTACTGGCACGCGCGTAGGGCATGTCACGGATCAGCCGGTAGGCCGCCGATGCGGTCACCCGCTCGCCATCATCGAGCAGCCCTCGATGGCGCGCTTCGTCACGGAGGAGGGGGAGGAGGTGGAGTTGGGGCATGGTTACGGGTGTGCCGGTGCAACGACCAACTCGGCCGCGAGCGTCCGAAAGTCAATCTCGTCGCGAGCGCCCTGGGCAATCTCCTCGCCGAGGAGCGCCAACCGATCGAGAATGAGGCGGTCCGCAGCAGGAATATCGGGATCGAGTGCGAAGGTAGCCTCCCACGCAAGAAAATCGCGGAGTGTCTTCTCGCCAGCAAGGTATTCGCGCAAGATCTTGCGAAGTTCAGAGGTAATGCTCTCGGACATGGGAGGCTCCACTGTGCCCCGGTCGGTTTCAGTGTTGGTTCCTGAGTACATCTTAGATGACCTGTTCACCGCGCTGGAAGTGTGGGAGAAGGCTGCGGACGGTCGTCTCGAGATACGTGATGAGGGAGCGCGCGTGGCCGCGCGGCTCTGCGAGGGTGGAGAGTCGTACTTCATGCGTCTTCGGAGCACCGCCGGCGTCGATGTTGCGCGAGTTCACTATGTTCAATGTCCTGACGGACGATTAGAGCGCTGGCCCTCAGCCCTGCTGTTCGCAGACGTGGTTGTGTATCGCTCGGGCCACCAGGTCCGTCCTCCAAATCCATCGGGAGCTGGATAGAGACTCGTTACCGCTCCTCAATCCCCACGTACGCCCGCGGCTCCGACCCGCTGTATGCCGTCAGCGGGCGGATGAGGATGTTGTGCTCGAACTGTTCGAGGACCTGCACGCACCAGCCGGGGGTGCGGCCGATGGCGAAGATGGGGACGAAGAGGTCTTCCGGGATGCCGTGGAGGTAGTAGACGACGCCTGCGTAGAAATCGACGTTCACGTTCACGCCGAGGCGTGCGTACGGTTTCATGGCATCGACGACGGCCTGCAGGATCTCGTACCAGTGCGGCTGTCCCATCTCCTCCGAGAGCCGCTGAACGCCCTCACGCATGTGACGGGCCCGCGGGTCCTCGGCTCGGTAGACGCGGTGGCCGAAGCCCATCACCGCTTCGCGGTTGGCGCGCTTCGCCTTCACGTACTCGGCGGCATTCTCTGGGGCACCGATTTCCTGCGCCATGCGCATCACGTTCTCGGCCGCACCGCCATGCGCCGGGCCGCTGAGCGCGGCGACCGCTGCCGTCACTGCAGCGTGGAGGTTCGCGTCCGTGCCGGCGACGACGCGCGCGGTGAAGGCGGACGCGTTCGAACCGTGCTCCGCGTGCAGGATGAGATCCATGTCCATCAGCCGCGCGGCATCTTCCGAGGGCCGTTCGCCCTTGAGCATGTACAGGAAGTTTGCGGCGTGGCCCAGTTCCGGGTCCGGTGCGACGAACGACTCGCGGATGCGGGTCCGATGATGCGCGGCGACCAGCATCGGCACCTGGCTGGTGAGCCGGATCATTTTGCGGATGGTGGCGTCGGCCGAGTTGTCCGCCACATCCGGGTCGAACGCCGATAGCGCGGACACGGCCGTGCGCAGCACGTCCATCGGATGGGCATCTGCGACCGCGCGGATCACCTCGTAGACCTCCGTCGGCACGTCGCGCGCTGCCTTCAGGTCGTCGTCGAACTGCGCGAGCTGCGCCTCCGTCGGCAGATCGCCGTGGAGGAGCAGGTATACGGTCTCCTCGAACGTGGAGCGCTGGGCGAGGTCGTGGATGGAGTAGCCGCGGTACCACAGCTCGCCTGCGCGACCGTCGATATCGCAGACGGTGCTGCGGTCGAAGTAGACGCCGGTGAGGCCTCGGTGGACCTGGATCTCCTCGGTCGTGGTGTCGTCTGCCATGTCGTGCCCGCCTTCTAGTCCGTGGTCTGGACCGCGCCCGCCAGCCGCTGCTGTGCATTTTCAAGGATCGAGTCCATGTTGCGGGCGATGAGGTCCGAGTTCATCTCCATCACGATCAGGCTGCCGATGGCGGGGCCCTGTGGCCAGAGGTGGATTTCGAGGCTGATCTGTAGGGGCAGGATGACGGCGATTGCTCCTACGTTGACGCCGATGGCCACGCCGCCCTCGATCACCGTCTCCGGTGTGTAGACGTCGATCCGTGACACGGAGACGTCCTGGTCGCGTTCGATGTTTGCGGTGACGCCGGCTTCGAGGCAGGGGCGCAGGTTCTCCGTGTCGAAGAGGGCACGCAGGGTCTCGAACGTGTCGTCGAGGTCAGTGCTCTCCTCGGGGACCGTGACGCCGCTGCTCACGGAGCGCATGAGCAGCCTGCCTGCTCCCGCGTCGAACGTGCGCTCCTGATCCGCGAGTGGGCCGGTGGCTCCCCCGCTGATCTGCTCCGTGACGGTGACGAACTCGGCGCACTCGGGGGTGGCGCCGAAGAGGTTCGCGGCCGAGCTGGCCAGCCCGCCTCCGGTGGCGCCGGTGTGGTCGACGTCTTCGACCGTCCAATCGGCCTCGGGCAGGTCAGCGGTCGTCAGGAGGCCAGCGAGCGCCAGCCTTCCGGCGAACTCCGGGGTAAGAGGCACCGGGGTGGGGCTTGGTGTTGGCGTGGCCGTCGGGGTTGGGGTGGGGGTGACCGGGGGTGACGACGTTGGGGTGGGGGTGACCGTCGGGGTCTCCGTTGCGTCGTCTCCACCGCAGGCGGCGCCGACGATCACGAGGACCGCGGACACCGCCAGCGGGAGAATGCGACGCAGAGGCATGTGTGTGCTCGCTTCCCCGGCGCGCCTCTGCTGCGCAGCGCTCGCGCGCCTCCTACTCCCGCGCTGCTGCGACCGCGTCCGCGAGCCGCTGCTGGGCCGTTTCGAGGATATCCGCCATGTTGCGGGTCAGCAGGTCCGAGTTCATCTCCATCACGATCAGGTTGCCCGCTGCGGGGCCCTCTGGCCACATGTGCATCTGCAGCTTCAACTCGATGGGCACGATCACGGCGACGGCTTCGAGGTCGAGCCCGATAGCGACACCGCCCTCGATCACCGCGTCCGGGGTGTAGACGTTGATGCGCGTGACGAGGAGGTCCGGATCCTCTTCCAGGCTGCTCACGAGGCCTGACTCGAAGCACGGGCGCATGGAGTCCGCGCTGAACTGCTGGCTGAGCGTGCCAAAGAGCTCAGTGAGGCTGATGTCGGTATCGGGCACCGCCACGCTGCTGGTGACACTCCGCATCATCAGCGAGCCATCGCCGGTGTTGAAGTCTCGCTCTTTGCTCGCCAGCGGAGTGCTGTCACCGAAACTCAACTCATCGAGCGCTGCGGCGACATCCTGGCAGGCGGGGGTGTTGCCCCACATGTCGTCCTCGTCGCTGCTGTCCGAGGGGTTTGCGACGTAGTCAAAGTCCTCCACGAACCAGTCCGCCGTGGGCAGGTCCTCGCGGGTGAGGAGGCCTGCGGAGGCGACGGCGTCTGCCTGCTCTGCGGTCAGGCGCGGTGGTGGGGTGGGGGTGGACGGGTTGTCGTCGTCTCCGCCGCAGGCGACGGCGAGCACCAACAGGGCGGACAGCGCCGCCAGCAGCAGGGTGCGAGGGTGGAACATGGGAGCGTCTCGATTCTCCAATTGACGGATATGTGTGCGTATTAGACCCCACCGATCGCCTATGCACACACTTCCGAGGCTCCCGAAACGTTAGTCCTCTTCGAGCGTGCTGGTGTCGCCCTCATCTAGCCCCAACTCACGGGCTTTCAGCAGGCGGCGCATGATCTTGCCGGAGCGCGTCTTGGGGAGGATATCGATGACCTCGATCTCCCGCGGGGCGACCGCCGGGCCCAGGCGCTGGCGGGCGTGGCGGTTGAGTTCGCGCACGAGGGCGTCTGTGCGCTCGTAGCCGTCGTTGAGGGTGACGAAGGCCTTTACCACCTCCATCGCCACCTCGTCCGGCTTGCCGATCACGCCGGCCTCGGCCACCGCCTCGTGCTCGATCAACGCGCTCTCCACCTCGAACGGGCTCACGAGGTGGCCGGCGGTGTTGATCACGTCGTCGTCGCGGCCGAGGAACCAGATGTAGCCGTCCTCGTCGCGCTTCGCCTTGTCGCCGGTGATGTACCAGCC
>JBJHDC010000059.1:14426-14943 GCA_050486345.1 Dehalococcoidia bacterium
TTCTGGAAGCGCGAGTCGTAGCGCTCCTGGTCGTTCCAGTAGGTACGGAACATGGACGGCCACCCGGGGCGCACCACGAGCGAGCCCTCAACGTCGGGCGGAGTCTCGTTGCCGTTCTCGTCCACGGTGGTGACCTCCACGCCGGGGAAGACGCGGCCCATGGAGCCGGGGCGGACGGGCATGGAGAGGTAGTTGGCGACCATGATCGCGCCAGTTTCGGTCTGCCACCAGTTGTCGTGGATGGGGAGATCGAAGGCCTCGATGCCCCAGACGACCCCTTCCGGGTTGAGCGGCTCGCCGACGGACATCACGTAGCGCAGCGAGGAGAGGTCGTGCGCGCGTGCGATGTCGGAGCCTGCCTTCATGAGCAGGCGGATGGCGGTGGGGGCGGTGTACCAGACGGTGACCTTGTGCCGCGTGATGGTCTCGTACCAGCGCCGGGCACCGAAGCCGCCTTCATCGATGACGCTGGTCACGCCGTTCGAGAACGGGGCAAAGATGCCGTAGGAGGTGCCGG
>JBJHDC010000060.1:0-14916 GCA_050486345.1 Dehalococcoidia bacterium
GAGCAGTTCGGGCTGATCGTCGACTACCTGTCGGACACCCTCGACATGCAGGTCGAGTACATACCGGCAACTGACTACGCGGCGATCGTCACAGCGTTCCAACGAGGCGATGTGCACCTCGTCTGGTTCGGCGGGCTCACAGGCGTGCAGGCGCGCGATCAGGTGCCCGGTGCGGACGCTATCGCGCAGCGGCCCATTGATGCCAACTTCTATGCGAACTTCATCGTCCACTCCAGCGTCGACGCGGAAACGCTTGAGGATCTGCGCGGACTGAGCTTCACCTTCGGCAGCGAGAGCTCCACCTCCGGTCACCTCATGCCCCGCGCCTTCCTGCGCGAAGCCGGGCTCGATCCGAACACAGACTTCGATGGCCCCCCGGGCTTCTCCGGCACCCACGACCAGACGTACACCCTCGTCTCGTCCGGCGCGTACCAGGCAGGTGTGCTGAACGAGGCTGTCTGGGACACGGCGGTCGCAGAGGGCCGCGTGAACACGGACAACGTCCGCCTGCTGGCGCACGTGGGTCCGTACTACAACTACAACTGGACCGTCCGCCCGGACATCGACGAGGTCCTGGGCGAGGGCACCCGCGACCGCATCACTGAGGCCCTGCTCGGCGTCGCGGAGTCTGACCACGAGCTGGCGGACGACATCATGGAGCGGTTCGGCGGTGGCGCCGAAGGTGGCTTCATCCCCGCCTCCAACGACCTGTACGAGGGCCTGCGACTGGTCGCGGAAGAGCTGGACATCATCCGGTGACGGTTCCCGCATTCGCCATCGAAGGCCTCACGAAACGCTACGGCGAGCGGATCGCGCTCGCCCCGCTCACGCTCACCATCGAGCGCGGCGAGGCGATCGCGATCGTGGGCCCCAGCGGGTCGGGCAAGACGACACTGCTCCACCTGCTGGCAGGGTCGCTGCACGCCAACGGTGGCGAGGTGCGGGTGCTGGGCGATCCAATCGAAGCGATCCGTTCGCGCCGCGCGCTCTCCCAGCGGGTGGGAGTTGTCCACCAGCAATTCGATCTGGTGCCGGGGCTCTCCGTAATGCACAACGTGCTCGCGGGGCACCTTGGCCGCTGGGGCCTCGCCCGTTCGCTC
Organism: Dehalococcoidia bacterium; assembly: GCA_050486345.1. Taxonomy (GTDB): domain Bacteria; phylum Chloroflexota; class Dehalococcoidia; order UBA2979; family UBA2979; genus JBJHDC01. Next base: position 1,101 of record JBJHDC010000060.1, read on the forward strand.
GCCTCGCTCGTGTGGCCGCGCGACGTGGCGAGCGCGAGCGCGGCGCTGGAGCGCGTCGGGCTGGGCGAGCGGCTCCGCGAACGAACCGGCCGGCTCTCCGGAGGCGAGCAGCAGCGCGTGGCCCTCGCACGCCTGCTGGTGCAGCGTCCGCATGCGCTGCTGGCGGATGAGCCAGTCTCGTCGCTGGATCCAGCCCGCGCGGAGGCGCTGGTACGGCTGCTGGTGGAGATGGCGCGCGAGGGTGAACACACCCTGGTGGCCAGCCTGCACAGCGTCCAACTCGCCCTCGGGCACTTTGACCGCATCATTGCGCTGCGCGCCGGCGAGCTGCTCTTCGACCGCCCGGCCGCCGAGGTGGCCCCGGAGGATCTCGAACTGCTGTACGCGCTGGAGGCGTCCGACCTCACCGTCGGCGCCGCCACGGTGGACGCCTGATGGCGGAGGCGCCTGCCCCGGGTCCTCGACGGCCGGTGGAGCTGCCAGCGGTCGCTGAAACCGCGCCGCGCCGCTGGCCGGATCTGCAGGGCCGCACGATCCTCACGCTGCTGCTGGGCGGCATGTTCCTCTGGAGCCTGCTGCAGGTCGAGTGGCATCGCGGCTTGTTCCGCACGGGGGGCCTGGAAATGCTGGGCGACCTGGTGCTGGGCATGCTCACGCCCGACCTCAGCTCGGCGACGCTGAGCCGCGCGGCCTCCGCGGCGTGGACCACGACAATCTACGCTGTAGGCGGCATGACGCTCGCTCTGGTGATTGCTCTGCCCCTGGGCATCCTGGCGGCTGGCGTCACCGTCGGCGATGGCCCGGTGCGTCGCACACTCATGGTCAGCACGCGCGGATTCCTCGCGTGGATGCGGTCAATCCACGAGCTCGTGTGGGCCTGGCTCTTCGTTGCAGCCATCGGCCTGTCACCGTTCGCAGCGATCTTTGCACTCGCGATCCCGTACGCAGGGATCCTCGGGCGCATCTACGCCGATCTGCTCAACGATGTCTCGCCCGGCCCCCTGCGCGCGCTGCGCGCCGCCGGTGCAGGCGAGACCAAGGTGCTGCTCTACGGACGCCTCCCGATGGCGCTGCCCGACATGATCGCCTACAGCTTCTACCGCTTCGAGTGCGCGCTCCGCTCCGCGGCAATCATGGGGTTCATCGGCCTTGGAGGACTCGGCTACCAGGTCCAGATCGCGCTCGCGGACCTCAAGTACAGCACCGTCTCCACCTACCTGATCGCGATGGTGCTGCTCATCGTGATCATCGAGACATGGAGCAGCATCGTGCGCCGGGAGATGACCTCGTGAGCGCGCCGACGATCTCCACTACCGCGAGGCGACGCCGCCTCGGCGTCGGCCGGGTGACGGCAATCCTCATGGTGGCGCTGCTAGTCGCGGCGTGGGGCGACCTGATCTTCAATCGAGGAGCCAGCCCGGGCGCCCTCTTCACGGAGAAGAACTGGAATCACACGCGCGACTTCATCGCCGCCCTGCTCGGGTGGGAGAGCCCGCTAGCACGCCAGCCTGAAGGCAATCCGTTCCTGGACTGGGACTACTGGAAACGGCTCGCCGGCCTCGCATACGACACGCTGGCCATGAGCGTGCTCGCGATCGGCCTTTCCGTGCTGGGCATGCTGCTCACCGTGATGGCCGGCGCGCGGCCTCGAGGTGGGTTCGTGGGTCCGAGCCGCTACGTGCGGTTGGCAGCGTTCGGCCTCGTGCGTGGCGTGTGGATCGTCTCGCGAGCCGTGCCGGAGCTGATCTGGGCGCTGCTCCTGGTCTTCGTCCTGCCGCCGGGCCTGCTCACCGGCGCGCTGGCATTGGCCATCCACAACTTCGGCATCGTGGGCAAGCTCTGTTCCGAGGTGGTTGAGGACCTCGACTTCCGTCCCGTGCGCGCCCTGCGCACGGCGGGAGCGAGCCCCCTACAGGCGCTGCTGTACGGCGTGCTGCCGGAGGCGCTACCGCGCTTCCTCACCTTCTCGCTCTACCGCTGGGAGGTGATCATCCGCACGACCATCGTGGTCGGCTTCGTCGCCGCGGGCGGCCTGGGCCAGGAGTTCCGGCTCGCGATGAGCTTCTTCCACTACACGGACGTCGCGATGATCCTGATCACCTACTTTGCCCTGGTGATCATGGTCGATGCGATCGCCGCGCAGTTCCGCCGGTTGGCACGCTGAGGCTCAGCGCAGCTAGCGCTCCTCGACCACGGTCATCCCCTGCCGGGTGACGAAGGTGGGGATCACTGTGGTCACGCCAGCGTTATCCGCACCCGCGACGATCACCTTCACATCCTCCGGCGAACCGTTGTGGATGAAGGCATCATCCGGCTGATCCTCCAGCTCGATGATCTTGCCGGAGCGCTTCAGGTCGCGGATGTACTGGCCCCAGTGCTCCCAGAGGAACTGGCGCACATCCGCCTTGCTCCAGCCGCCCTGCGCCACGATACGTGCGTGCTCGGGACCCATGATCACGACGGACGAGGAGTTGCGATTGAACGGCGGCGCTTCGTAGATGCCGCCGGAGTAGGACATGCTGTCCGCAATCGTATGCAGGATCTCCTCGGGGTTCTGGGTGCTGCGGTGCTCCACATGCAGGGCGCTCCGTGCCATCCGAGCCGTGACCACGCTCTGCTCCGGCGCGAAGCCGTGCTCAACGTGGAACGGCTCCCACGGGCTCTCTTCTTCGTTCTCGCCGAAGCAGAACACGTACTTGAGCGGCGTGCCCTGGGTGCTCTGGTCCAGATCGTGCGGTCGCACATCGAGGATATTGAGAATGACGAGGCGCACGGTGCGGCCGATGGTGGCGTTCGCTCGGTCGCCCGGGCCGAGGATGTTGTGCGTGCAGTTCACGTCGATGCGCTCACGCACTGGCCCGTTGATGAGCACCATCTGTGCCTGCCCGGTGGTGCTCTGCGCCATCGCTGGCCCCGCATCGCCGAACGCTGCGATCGCGGCAAGGACCACCGGAAAGTACTCCGGACGACAACCGGCCATGACCGCGTTGATCGCTGCATCGCGCACGGTGCACTGGCGGTTCAGGTGGTCGACACGGACAACCACCTCGTCCGCGCCTCGCGAGGTGTGCGCCAGGAACTCATCCACGAACTCCTGGATCGGCGGTACCACGGGCAGGCCGTCCGTCCAGCCCTGCTCGTAGTAATGCTCGATCGCATCGCGCGTGTTGCGGATGTGCTCGGCGGTAAAGTCGGTGGCACTGGTCATATGGAGGACCCCTCATCTCGCCTGACCGTCATCGGGCACTGCGTCCGCACGGCATCTGTCGCTGGACACCATCGCACATACGCTGTCAAGTCAGCGCACGATGGTCAAGAGTTCCAACATGTGCAGGCCCGCCAAGTTCCCACCTCAACTATCATTCAGATTGATATCAATCATCGGTGTAATTCATGTACTCTGCAGACTCTTGCATAGATGACCCCGCATTCCGCCGCCTAGGATCCGATTGGAGGGACCGTTCGTACCCTGTACGAGCGAGGTACCCGCGGAATGCGCATGTGCGCACCCGCCGGGCAGAAGCCCGAAGCATTCGCCAAACACACCTCGACGCTGAGCATCGAGGATGAGGAGAGGGGACTGACTTGGCAGACGAACAGAACTATTGGACCCGGACCTTCGCGAACCGGACCTCCCGCCGAGGGATGCTGCGTGCGGGCGGCATCATGGGCGCGGGCATCGCCGGTGCAGCGCTCATCGGCTGTGGTGACGATGATGACAACGGCACCCCCGCCCCCACAGGCACCGCGCCCGCAAACGGCGAGACGCCCGATCCCGATGGCGTGACCCGCGGCGGCACCCTCATCTACGCCGTGCCCGAGGACCCGCCGAACCTCGATGGCCCGCAGCACAGCTCTCCCTGGGTCGTGAACCCGGTGAACCCCCAGTACGACCAGCTCGTGCAGTGGGACCCGTTCGAGATCGGCAACGTGATCCCCAACCTGGCCAGCGCCTGGGAGTGGGACGACGACACGACGCTCGTGTTCACACTCAACGAGGCACAGTTCCACAACGGCCAGACGTTCACGTCTGAGGACGTGGTGAACTCGCTCGAGCGCATCAAGAACCCGCCCGAGGGCGTGCTCTCCCCGCGCCGCGCGCAGCTCGCGAACATCGAGTCGATTGAGACGCCCGACGACCGCACGGCGGTCCTGCGCCTCGGCCGCCCTTCCGGATCTATGCTGCCGACGCTCGCCGGCACCGAAATGATCATGCGGTCCAGCGAGGACCTGCTCGGCGACTTCGACTTCACGCAGGATTCCAACGGCACCGGCCCCTTCACCCTGGGCCAGTGGGACCGCGGCTCTCGCCTCATTCTGGAGCGAAACCCCAACTACTACGACGGCGACCTCCCGTACCTGGACCGCATCGAGTTCCTCGTCATCGAGGACACGACGCAGCAGGTGGTCTCCTTCCGCGCCGGCGATGTTGACATGACGGCAGTCGCTGCGACCGAGCGTGAAGCAGTCGAGCAGGATGCGAATCTCGTCATGCTCACCGCACCGGGTACAGCAACGTGGGTGACCGTGATCAACACGCCACAGGCGCCGTGGACTGATGACCGGACGTGGCGTGCAGCCGCGCTCGCAATCGACAAGGACGACGCGAACGAGGTGATCTCCGAGGGTCGTGGGTACACCCACCACGCGATCCCACCGGTGTCGCCGTGGCAGCTGAGCGAGGAACAGCTCCTCACCGTCCCGGGCTACAAGGGCCTGGGTGACGGCCAGGAAGCCAGCATGGACGACCGCCGTGCAGAGGCGCGTGCACTGTTCGATGCGGCTGGCCTGATCGGTCACGAGTTCACGATGTTCACCTGGAACACGACGAGCTTCGAAAACTGGGCACTGGTCATGCAGGACGGCCTCGAGCAGGCCGGACTGGTGATGTCCAACCTGGAGCTCACCGACCGCGGTACCTACGAGTCTCGACTCGCGGACCTCTCCTACGGTGACTTCGCCTCTGCCTCGCGCGGCGCGACGTTCCCAGACCCGTCCCCGGCGTACGCGGACAGCTACATCACCGGTGCTGGCCGCCTCTACAACGGTCTCACGGACGCGGAGGTGGACGACCTCTACATCCAGCAGGAGACCTCCATTGACCCGGAGGAGCGCGTGGAGCTCGCCCACCGCATGTTCATGCGCTACCTGGAGATCTACCCGGCAGAAATCTCCCACTTCCTGGAGAACGCCATGGGCCTCCAGCCGGATGTGCGTGGCTACGGTGAGCTCTACGGCGGCTTCTTCCAGTCGCGCAAGATGCAGTACGTCTGGCTGGACCGCTAGTCAGCGATCCTCCCCCCGGAGGAGGGAGCACTCGGCTTCCTCCTCCGGGCGCCAGACCTTCAGCTGCCTCGTGATCTGACTGCCGTTCGACGGGGTACACTTGCCCCCAGAAGCCGCACCTCGGGTGGGCCTCGCGTGTAGGGAGCTACGGTGGGTCGTTACGCACTGCGTCGCATCCTGGTGATGATCCCGACACTGTTCCTGCTGTCGGTGTTCATCTTCTCCATGATGCGCATCCTGCCCGGTGACGTGGCTCAGCTCATGCTGATCGGCCCCTCCGGTGGCGCCGCTCCCTCACCTGAGGAAATCGAGCGAGTCCGCACCGACTTTGGCCTCAACGACCCGCTCCCCGTGCAATACCTGAACTGGGTCCGCGACCTGCTGATCAACCAGGGCGGCACGTCACTCTGGACCGGCAACTCCGTGTACGACGAGCTCGGCAGACGGATGCCCGTCACCCTCCAGCTCGGGCTCTTCGCGCTGGTCCTAGGGCATGTCATTGCGATCCCGGCAGGAATCATCTCCGCCGTCAAGCGCAATACACCGACAGACTACAGTGTCCGACTACTCGCCATCATCGGCGTCGCGGTGCCGAATTTCTGGCTCGGACTGCTGGTGATCCTCTTCCTCTATCACGCCCTCGGATACGCCATTCCCGTGGGGTACGTGAGCATCATCGATGACCCCTGGCGGAACTTCCAGCAGTTCCTGTTCCCCGTGGTGGTGCTCGGCGCCAGCCTGTCCGCGACTGTGTCCCGCATGACACGTGCGACCATGCTGGAGGTCATGCGGGAGGACTACATCCGCACCGCGCGTTCTAAGGGCCTCACGGAGCAGCGCGTGATCATGCGCCACATGCTGAGGAACTCGATTCTCCCCGTCATGACGCTCTCTGCGCTGCAACTGGGTACGTTGCTCTCCGGTACGGTGATCGTGGAGCAAGTCTTCACGCTGCCGGGTGTCGGACGCTATCTATTGTCTTCCATCGTGCAGCACGACTACGTCGTGGTGCAGACCGTGGTGCTGCTCTTCGCCGCGTTGTTCATGTTGGTGAACCTGGTGACGGATCTCGCGTATGCGCTGGTGGATCCGCGCATCCGGTATAGCTAGGGATCGAGACATGGCAGACGCTGAAGTCGTACGCATTGGTCCGCTCGCTGAGGTACCCACCAGGCGCCCATGGCACCAGCACGCTCGTAAACTGCTGCGCGAGCAGCCGCTCGGGGCGTTCGGCCTTGCCGTCTTCCTCCTCCTGATCTTCGTGGCCATCTTCGCGCCAATCCTCGCCACCCATGACCCCACCGCCCGCACAGTCTCTGACCGGCTGCAGGCGCCCTCCAGCAGTTACTGGTTCGGGACCGATAACCACGGGCGCGACATCTACTCGCGTGTGGTGTACGGCGCACGTACCTCCCTCTTCATCGGCGTCGGAACCGTCGCGCTGGGCACGACATCCGGCGCACTGATCGGGCTCATCAGCGCCTTCTACCGGCGAATCGACATCGTCGTACAGCGCCTGATGGACGCGATCATCGCCATCCCGCTGTTCCTGCTGGCGCTGGCGATCGTCGCGGTGCTCGGCCCCAGCAGCCGCAACGTGGTCATCGCGCTGGCCATCGCCTTCGTGCCCATCGCGGCGCGCGTCATTCGCTCCCAGGCGCTGAGCGTGCAGCAACGCCCCTTCGTCGAAGCGGCCCGCGCGAGTGGAGCGAACGACCTGCGCATCCTGCTGCGACACGTAGCGCCGAACTGCTTTGCGCCGTTCATCATCATCGCCAGCGCGGGCCTCGCACTCGCCATCCTCGTGGAGGCGGCACTCTCATTCGTCGGTACCGGCACCACGGAGCCCACACCCTCCTGGGGTTTGATGCTCAACCGCGCCCAGCAGTACTCACCCGGTGCGTGGTGGATGTCCATCTTCCCGGGCGTCGCGATCACCATGGTGGTGCTGGGATTCTCCCTGTTCGGCGACGCCCTGCGAGACGTACTCGATCCTAGGCTACGCGGCTCGAGGTAGGCGCAGGGTCGACGCTCCAAGACGACCGCAACGAACACAACGAAACGGGCCACCTTGCGGTGGCCCGTTTCGTTCCCGGGCATATCGGTGTTCCGCTGATACTCGAGCCTACCGGTCGAACGGCAGGCCGTAGATGCGGCAGGCGTTGCCGACGGTGATCTGGTAGCGGTCCTCATCCGAGACGCCCTCGAAGAGGCGATCGAGAACAGACTGGCTTTCCGGAAAGATCGAGTCGTGGTGCGGATAGTCGCTGCCCCACATCAGGTTCTCAACCCCGATGATGTCACGCGAGCGGATGCCCACCTCGTCGTCCTCGAAGGTGGCGATGAAGTTGCGGTGCCAGTATTCCTTGGGCGTCATCTTCAGCTGCGTCTGACGCTTCAGCCCGCCTTCGCGCTTGAATTGCGACTCGTTGCGCTGGAGCACATGGGCGATCCACCCGGTCTCAAACTCCGTGGGCACAAACATGATCCCGGGGAAGCGCTCGCAGACACCGCCCCAGAGGATGTCGAGGATCGTGCGCGCCATCCCCGCGAAGGCGAGCGTGTAGTTGTGGGTTCCCCAGTCGGGCAGGTCGTGGTTCCGCACCGCACCGGTGAAGATGTGCATCGTCAGCGGCATCTGCAGGTCCTGCGCGGCCGCCCAGAATCGATCATAGAACGGATCGCTGTACGGCAGGTCCGGCGGCGGCGTGCACGGGATGCACATGCCCACCGCACCCATGTTCTTCGCGCGATGCATCTCCGCGATCGCCACGTCGAGGTCGCGTAGCTGCGTCAGCGCCAGCGGGAACAGCCGGCCGGGCGCCTCGGAGGCGTAATTCACCAGCCAGTCGTTGTAGTTGGCCATGGTCGCGGCCATGATCTCGATGTCGGTCATCTGGTAGACGCTGAACAGCACGCTGGGGTAGAGCACCTCCGCGTTGATGCCGTCGATGGCCTGGTCCTTCATCCGCTCGCTGACATCGAGCACGCCGGGCCGCGCGAGCTCGAAGCCCTTCTTGGCATCCTCGCGCGTCTGCGGATCGCCCCAGTCGCGGCCGACCACGTGGAACGTGCCCACCGAGTACCCGAGGGTGCCGTCGCCGTGATCCGTGACCAGACCTCGTTCCGGGTGATTGATCATCTTTGGCGCGCGGTCGCCGAAGCGCTTCTCCAGGCCGTCGTAGACCTCGGGCGGCTCCACCACATGCGAATCGGCCGAGATACATACTGCCGTTGCCATGCGAGTCCTCCAGGTTCCGGGATGTGCCGGGTGATTACACCAGAGTATAGGTGTCCCACGCGAGCGACCGAGTCGTGAGCGAGGCCCCTACGTCGATACAGGCTCCGCAAGGAACCGCAGGTCCCCGCGCCGCCGCGTGACTCCGTGTGCGTCCAGCGTCTCGAGGAATGCCTGTGTCACCCGGCGGTTCGTCTGGAGCAGGTCGCGCACCTCGGCCAGGGTGATGGTCTCCTGCCCGCGCAGCGCCTCCGCCACCCGTGCACGCGCCTCATCGAAGTGCTCGCGGCTCAGGACCACACCATCCCCGCAGTCCACCGCCAGACCAGCCTGTTCGAGGTGGACGAGGAGCTCCCGATCGATGGAGAGCCGGGGCGGTGCGAAAGCCCCCGCCTCGAGCGCCTCCACGATCTCACCAACGTCGCGCTGCTGGGCAGGCGCCAGTTCCGGCGCCCAGCCCTGCCGCGCCACGCGACCGCCAGTGATGGCGAAGCGGTCCGCCAGCGCTCCGATCAACGCATTGAACTCGCGCTGCTGGAGGCGCAAGCGGCTGCGGAGCTCTTCCCGGGGCATGAAGAAGCGAAGCGGCTGCTCCCGGTGGAAGGCATCGAGCGCCTCCGCCACCTGCCCGGCAACCCGATCCAGCCCGCTAGCGGTCATAAGCAGCGGCTCAGCGCCACCCGGCCCCGGGTCGAGCTGGCGCACCTGGTCTTCCGCGATCAGCGCCTCGACAACCTCGCGCACATCGGCCGCATCCGCCTCCATGGTCGTAGCGAGGCGATCCAGCGGCGCAGGCTCCAGGCCCGCCAGCGCGGCAAGCACGCGCTCCTCCGGCGATCCCTCCGCACGGCGCTCCATGAGCTCGATGGTGCCCGGGTCGCTGCGACGATGGCGCGCCGGATTCACCTCGATGATGCGCCCGCCGCCGAGGGTCTGGTCGGAGATACGGAGCACGAACAGGTCGCCGACCACCGCTCCCGCCGGGTCACGCAGCAGCACCTGCACCCATCCGGTCACCGGTGCATCCGAGCCCTCCGCGGTGATCGCATCCTGCCCCATCACCCGCACCCGCCCCTGCACCTCCGCCGACCCGATGTGCACGTGCACGCGTGCGTCGTGGCGAATCGCTTGGCCGGGCAGCACTCGTACCTGGGCATCGAAGGCGCGCACATGGCTCATGCGACCGGGACGGGCGAGCACCTGACCTCGATCGACCTCGTCCATGTCGACGCCGGTGAGGTTCACCGCCACGCGGGTGCCGGGTGTCGCCGTCTCCACGGCGCGGCGGTGCGTCTGCAAGCCGCGGATGCGGGCGCTGCGGCCGCCGGGCGTGATCTCCACGGTGTCGCCCTGGTGAAGCGAACCATCGAGCAGTGTCCCGGTGACCACCGTGCCGAACCCGGGCATGGTGAAGACTCGATCGATGCCCAGGCGCGGGCGGCCGAGATCCGCCGGCTCCGGTACGTCATCGAGCATCGAGTCGATCATCGCGGCAAGCGTATCAATACGTTCACGCGTGACGCTGGAAACGTGCACCTGCGGGGCGCCAGCCAGTGCCGTGCCCGCCAGCGCCTGCTCCACATCGTCCGCCACGAACTCCAGCCACTCCGGCTCGACCAGGTCTATCTTGGTGAGCACCACGATCCCGTGGCGCACATCGAGCAGATCGAGGATCGCCAGGTGCTCGCGGGTCTGCGGCATCACGCCTTCGTCGGCGGCGATCACCAGCAGCGCGAGGTCCACCGCACCGATGCCGGCCAGCATGTGACGCACGAAGCGCACGTGCCCCGGCACGTCCACCATCGACACCTCGCGCCCGGAGGGCAGCGTGGTCCACGCAAAGCCAAGCTCGATGGTGAGCCCGCGCTCGAGCTCCTCGCGCAGGCGATCCGGCTGGATGCCGGTCAGCGCCTCGATCAGCGCGGATTTGCCATGGTCGACGTGGCCGGCGGTCCCGATGACGTACATGGGCTGAGACTACCCAATCTCGCTGGCTGCCGCGCAGCCGGGTGGGACAGGAGCAGAAAGCTGGCGGGAGTGCATGGGAGTCGAACCCACCCCCCGGCACGACGTGACGGGGCATCCGTTTTGAAGACGGAGCAGGCCACCGGGCCCGATCCACTCCCGTACAGGCGAACGTACAGGTGATTCGGCTCCCTCGCCAGCCTCCCGACGAACAACGTGCACAACCGCGGCCCCTGCAATCTCGACACGCCTCTCTATCATCAGCGAGCGGACGCGGACCGCGTAAGGAGACCGAGGTGGCCCCATCCCCCAGGGGAGTGCTGGACGGCGCACGCGCAACCTTCAGAACCGCCGTGTTCCTCCTCAAGGTCTTCCCCATGCTGCCCTCGAGGCCGGTCAACTGGATCACACGGGGGTTCGTGGTCGAACCGTTCACCTACCCGAGCACGCATGGCCCCATGACGGGCGACCTGTACCGTCCACAATCCGCAGGGCCTCACCCCGGCATCATCGTCTGCCTCGGCGTCGTGCCGTTCGGGGTCGAGCACCCGCAGGTGCCGAGGCTGGGCGAGGCGCTGGCACGGTCCGGATTCGCCGCATTGCTCTACTGGTCGCCAGCGATGCGAGACTTCCGGCTGGATCAAAATGACATCGAGGACATCGCCTCCGCGTACGAAGCGTTCCTCGCTCATCCCGCGGTCGATGACCAACGGAGCGGGATCCTCGGCACCTGCGTTGGCGGAGCGTTCGCCCTCATGGCGGCCGCCGAAGCGCGGATTCGGGAGCGGGTGGCGTTCGTCCTCGCCTACGCCCCGTACGCATCCATGCGGACGCTCGCCCGCGACATCGCGAGCGCCTCGAAGCCCGGCCACAACGGTCGCGAGCCGTGGGACGTAGACCCGCTCACGCGGACCGTATTCGTCCACTGCGTCACCGCCTCCCTCGAACCAGCAGAGGCCGCGGAGCTGCGGGAGAAGTACGCGGAGCGCCGCGAACATCTGATACCTGACGATGGGCTGAACGAGCTATCAGCCAGCGGCCGCTTGGTTGCCCCGCTCCTGGGCGCGCTGAACCCACAGGACGCCGAAGCGGCGCTCGCCGCCCTCCCGCCACCGCTGCGAGAGCACCTGGACCGCCTCTCGCCGAAGAGCTACCTGGAAAACATCCGCGCACCGCTGGTGGTGCTCCTGCACGACCACGACGACCCGGTGAGCCCCGTCGCAGAGTCACGAGCACTGCGCGACGCGCTCGGAGCGTTGCGGCCGGTGCAATACACGGAGTTCACCGTGTTCACGCACCTCGACCCGACACGCTCGAACCCCTCACGGCGAGAACTGGCGCGTGAGCTGCTTCGGTTCTCGCGCGCAATCCATCCGCTCTTCCGCAGCACGCGCTGACGCGGTCAAACGCGACGAGGCTGTGACCTGGGGTATCACGACGCCTACACCAGTGACGCAATCGTCTCCGTTGACAGACCGTATGCAATCGAGAACACTTTCGATTCTACGGTTACACAAGCGAGGTCCCCATGACGCAGGAGCCAACGAATTCTGACGAACTCTCGGAAGCGCTGGCACATCTTCCGCCAGAGACTCGTGAGGCCCTCGAGACCCTGATGGGGCAGGCGAAGGTCACCTCGGTATCGATTGAATCGAGCACGATCGATGCGGGTTCACTCGACTCAGCCACGAATCTCCCGGCGGGGCTCGATGTTGATGCACTCCGCTCCATGCTGATGGGCGCAACGGCGCCCGGCGCAGCGGCCTCCAACATCTCGGTGACAGGAAACGCAGGATTCGCCCCGGTCACCGTAGGCGTGACCGGCGGCCCCGATAGCGCCCGCGACCTCGCCATCCGCTTCGATCGCGAGGCATACGCACCCGGCGATCGCGTCCAGGGCACGATCACGGCGACCCGCCCGGTGAAGGCGGTCGACGTCAACGTAGAGCTCGCCTACTGCGAGGTCTCCAGCCAGTTCGTTGAGCACACGCCGTTCGATTCCGCCACCAAGCTGCACTCCGGCACAATCGAACCGGGCACTGAAATCCGCTTCTCAGTTCAGCTGCCCCGCGATGCACTCCCCAACTGGGATCCGGTCGGCATCGCCCGCACGCAGGCCTCCGGCGTCTCCACCACAGCTCCCACCGCCCGTGGTCTGCAACTCGCCCGGTACGGGCGAATGTACTGGGGGATCGTGGTCACCGCCACGCGTCGAGGGGTCGTGCCGCACACGGTCGAACGCCACCCGATCCCAGTACTCGATGATCCGACGCGGTGGCCGGGCCCACCCCCGCCGAGCGACCTGCCGCCCATCGGTGAGCGCGTCAAGGGCTGGGACGTGGACATGGCCGTCCCGGACCGAGCCCCCCGGCGTGGTTCGCAGCTGTCGATCAACGTGACAATCGACCGCCCGGGGGAGCAGCGAGGCGAGCTCACCGCCCGCCTCGTATGCGAGATTCACCACGACGTTCGAGGCCAGAGCCACGGCACCGGATCCAAGAGCGGTGCCAATCGCACCACCCGCATTGCGGTCGCCCACCAAGAGGTCCGCCAGCTCGACCCAGGCTCCCGCTCCCAGCGGGTAACGTTCGAGATACCAGCCGACCTGCCGTTCAGCGCGAACAAATCCACCAAGGCGAAGAAGTTCGGTCCATTCACCTGGACGACCGGCAAGCGCAGCACCTCATCGTTCGGCGGCGTAGCATTCGCCGTGCGCTGGGTCGTGAGCGTGCAGGAGGACCGCCGCGGCCGCGATCCCCGCCGCGAAGCGGTCATCTGGGTGCGGCCCTAGCCGCACCCGGTCGGTGACGTGAAGCGAGTCTTGTCTAACCGATCGCCGTGATCTCCGGCGTCCCCGCCATCGTGCGGCCGATCTCGTGTAGCGGCACACCTTCACCAGCGAACGCGGCCTCGAGGTCCGCGACCAGCTCCTCCGGGCAGCCAATCAACAGCCCGCCCGAGGTCTGCGGGTCGAAGAGCAGCGCGGCCCGCGCGACAGAGATGTCCTCGCTGATGTTCACGTAGGCACCGGCCCAATCGCGGTTGCGCGCGCCACCAGAGGTCACGATTCCGGCCGCAGCGGCCTCCTCCGCACCCGGCAGCAGCGGGACGCTGTTCGCGTGCACTTCCGCGGCCACCCCGGAGCGGGAAGCCATCTCCCAGAGGTGCCCCGCAAGGCCAAAGCCGGTGATGTCCGTGGCCGCACGCACGCCCACCTCGCGCGCCAGGCGACCGGCGGCGCGGTTCAGCTTCAGCATCGATTCGATGGCGCCGTCCCGGTAGTGCTCGTCGATGACGCCCTCGCGAGCGCCAGACAACACCGTACCC
>JBJHDC010000061.1:0-14896 GCA_050486345.1 Dehalococcoidia bacterium
ATGCGCAGCTGGGTACGAGACCGTGCCACGGCCTTCGCGCGAGCCAGTTCGTCAGCGCTCACCGGTTGGCACGCACGCGCAAGCTCGCGGGACGTCTCCGCGACGGCAGCCGCGGCGTTGGAGGGGTCGACCCCTGCGTACACCGCGAACTGGCCGGTATCGAGCAGCGTCGACATGTAGGAGTGGATGTCGTAGCAGAGTCCCAGCTCCTCGCGCAGCCGCTCAAAGAGCCTCGATGACATTCCCTCTCCGAGGATGATCGAGAGCAGGTCCAGTGCGTAACGGTCATCATCGCTGGAATTGATGCCCAGCATGCCGATGGTCAGGTGCGCCTGCTCTGTGTCCTTCTCCAGCACGCGCACCCGCGGTCCCACCAGCTCCTCGCGGTGCGGAATCCACGGCTGCGGGTCACCGGGGGCCCAGTCCCCGAACAGCGCCTCGGCCATCTCGAGCGCGTGCGCCGGGTCCACCGCTCCCGCGATCGAGACGACCGTGGCGTTCGGTACGTACTGGCGGTGGTAGTAGTCGATGATGTGCTGGTGCGGCATCTCCGTGACGGAGATCTCCGTCCCGCCGATATCACGCCCGTGAGGCTGCCCCGGCCACAGGATGGCGTCCAGCAACAGCCCTGCCTGCTCCGAGGGCGAATCCTCGACAGCGGCCAGCTCCTCCAGGATCACGCCGCGCTCGCGTTCGATCTCCGGGCCGCGCAAGGTGGAGTAGCGCAGCATGTCTGCCAGCACATCCATCGCGCGGTCAAGGAACTCCGGCGTGACCTTCGCGTAGTAGACGGTTAGTTCGCGGTTCGTCGCTGCATTGATATGCCCGCCGATGGCGTCGATCTCCATCGAGATGTCCATCGGCCGGGGCCGCCGCTCGGTCCCCTTGAAGCAGAGGTGCTCCAGGAAGTGGGATAGCCCGGCCTCTGGCTCCGTGGCCTCGTAGCGCGAACCAGCGGCGAGGTAGATGGAAACCGAGACGGATCGCGCGAACGGCATGGGCGTCACCAGCAACCGCAACCCGTTGGGCAACGTGGTGAGGATCGGGTCCGCTTGCGCCTCGATCGATGTGTTCGCCAACGGGTCTCCGTATTCACGCCGGTGGTAGCAGGCGTCTGCTCATCCTAGAGGCGCGGCGGGTGACGTCAACGCCACCTGCCGCGAGGCTCTACGGTTGTGATTGTGCGCCTACGACTCCAACCACAGCACGTCGCCCGAGAGGTCATCCGGGTGGTCCTTTGACGCGAAGACCTCGTACTCCTTGCGGGAGTCGGCCACTGTGGTGAAGCCGCCGTGACCGGGGAGGATGACGGTGTCGTCTTTGAGCGTGTAGATGCGCGTGGTGATCGACTCGATCGAGGTGGCGAGGGCTTCGGGATCGCGGGTGCGGCCGGGGCCGCCGGGGAAGAGGACGTCACCCACCAGTGCCGCCTTGCCTACGACTAGCGTGATCGAGCCCGGACTGTGGCCCGGGGTGTGCAGCACCTGCACCTGCGCCTCGCCCACGTGGAAGACCTCGCCGTCCGCGAGACGCTGGAGGCCCTCGATGTGGTCCAGGTTCACCTCCTGCTCACCGGTGTAGACTGGTGCATCCGTGTGGGCGCGCAGGACATCGAAGCCGGCCCAGTGGTCGCCGTGGAAGTGCGTCACCACGATGCGCTCCACCGGCTGGCCGTTCAACGCCTCAATCACCGCCTCGACCCCTTCGGGCGCGTCGATGAGGGTGGCAGGCGTGCTGCCATCAGTGGAGCGCAGAATGTAGGCGTTGTTCGCGTTGTAGCCGAGCGCCGGCAGGCATTCGATCGTGATCTGATTGTCGGCATAGACCTGGGGCATGCGTGTTCCCTTCTGTCCCTGAATCTCCAAGATACCGCAGCGGGTCAGTCCTCGGTGCGGGTCGAGGCCTGACTTCCCAGCCGCACCCGCCCGTTTGCCACCCACGCCATCCCCTCCGCGACGAGCCCCTCGAGCAGCCGCTGCGTCCGCGCTGCTTCGACGCCGGTGGCCACGACACGCTCGATGACTGCTGTCACCTCGAGGTCTCCGTCAGCATCTCGCAGCACTTGCATCAGGCGTCCGCGCACCTGGCGGTCGGAGCCGTCGAAGCGTGCCTGTGCCCGTACTGGCGTTGCGGCCTCGCCCGCGGCGAAGCGAGGTTGCGCGGCGCAGAGCGTTGCCACCACGCATTCGTCGCAGCGGGGGCGGGGGGTGCAGACGTGTGCGCCGTAGTCCATGAGAGCGGGGTTCCAATCCGCCGCCGTGCCCGGCCGCAGCAGCCGCGCCGCTGCCGCATCGATGGCTGCGCGCGGTGTATCCGTTGCCGGCTGCAGGTCGCCGAAGACGAGGCGGCCGATGACGCGCACGATGTTGGTATCCACGGCTACGGCATCCTCGTGGAAGCCGAAGCAGCGCACGATGGCTGCGGTGAACGGGCCTATGCCCGGTAGCGCGAGCAGGGCTTCTAGGTCGCGAGGGAGGGCGCCGTTGTGATCGGCCATGCAGCGGAGTGCCGTTTCGTGGAGGTTCACCGCGCGGCGCGGGTAGCCGGCACGTCCCCACACCCGCAGCACCTCGGCGCGGTCGGCGCGGGCGAGGTCCTCGAGGGTAGGGAAGGCCGCCATCCAGCGCTCGTGGATCTCGAGGACGCGCGACATCTGCGTCTGCTGTGCGGCCACCCCTGCCACCAGCGCGGAGTACGGGTCGCCGGCGCTGCGCCAGGGGAACGGCTGCCGGTGCGCGTCGTACCACGCCAGCAAGCGCGAGCGGATGGCGCCGAGGCGCTGGGGAGTGAGCGGGGGAATGTCGGCGGTAGCGATGGTCGGTTCCGTCCGCTGGGCGCTGCAGTTGCTGAAGTTACCGAAGGCGATCCTTCACACATTCTGCCGGGTCTGAATCTGACGATCTTTTTTCGGGTGGTGAATTGAATCTAGCGGGTGTGAGTTGCTCGACCGTTTGTTGCATGTGGGTTGACCTCCTGATGGTGGGTACGGCGAGTGCGCCCTCGAGTGAGGGCGTTGAGGATGGTCTAGCGGATCGTTGGTGATGGGCGGAGGGGGATGTGGCAGCCTGCAGCGCGGCCGGGAGGGAAGGTACGGAGCGCGGCCTCCCTCCTGTACCATGACGCGACCTGCAGGTTCCTCGCACGCTACTGAGAAGAGCGCAGCATGTCTGACACCCGCCTCCCCCACCGCGATCCTGCCGTCGAGCCGTCCGAGGATGGCGGCGAGCGCGTTGAGACGCGTGTGACGAAGATCGATGACCACCTGACGCAGCATGTCGTCAGCGTGAAGATGTTCTCTCGCACCTTCCCCACCTCGAACGTCTGGATCCTGCAGGACGCTGGCGAGGCCGCGCTGATCGATGCGGGGTACGGTGATGAGCAGTCCATCTCCGCGCGGCGCGAGTTCTTCGAGCGCGAGCTGGGGCAGCTGGACTTCAAGTACATCGCGATTACGCACCATCACTTCGATCACTCATCCGGTGGTCGCCAGCTGCGGGAGCTGCTGCGCGCGGCGACCGTCATCAATCCCGTCGATGAGGTGCTGCTGCACACGCCGCCCACGCCCGGCGAGGGGAACGAGGACCTGCCGGACGACGAGGAGATTGCGAAGCGTGCCGAGGTCTGGCACCGCGAGGCGCTGGATACGCCCATCGACATGCCGCTGCAGGATGGCGAGACGTTCCGCGTGGGCGGGCTGACGGTGCGCGCGGTGCACACGCCCGGTCACACTGCCGGCCATAACTGCTACTTCGTGGAGGAGACGGGCCAGCTCTTCACGGGCGACAACGTGCTGGGCGTGGGCAGCACCGCCATCGGTCCGCCGCCTCGAGGTGACATGCAGGCCTACCTCGATAGCCTGGTGCGCATGCGCGAGTTGCAGGCGACGCTGTTTGCGCCCGGCCACGGGCCGGTGGTGCGCGCCACGGACGACAAGATCCAGGAGCTCATCGACCATCGCGCGACGCGTGACCGGCAGATCATCGACCTCATCGACCGCGGCTACGACAACGACCGCCAGATCCGACGGGCGCTCTACCCGGAGCTGCAGAAGGGGCTGCGTCGCGCGGCTGCCGGCCAGGTCCGGTCCCACCTCGCGCGGCTGGTGGGCCAGGGTATCGTCACCGTCGAGGAGATCGATGGCGGCAAGCGCTGGAAGGTGGCGCTGACGAAGTAGCGCTCGCGTCGGAACGGTGGACGCCGCTGCGCGGCGGCTGTTGCTCGCCCCACCCACCCGCCCGGAGAAGCGAAGGGACTGCGTCCCTTCGCGCATCCCTCAGATGTTCGCGAGACTCGGCAGCGCTCTGTGCCTCTGCGTCAGTCAGCGAGGGCATTGTCACCGTCGAGGAGGTTGATGGTGGGAAGCGCTGGAAGGTCGCGTTGACGAGGTAGGTCACGGGTCGGTACGTGGTGCCTCTGAGGACCAACCTGTCTAGCCGCCACCATCAGCATCCCAGTTCTCGCGCCGCCGCTGGCGACGTCCTTCGACAGGCCTTATAGGATCGGCGCTACGCGCCGGGGCTCAGGATGAACGAGAACCGGGATACGTCCCCCATATGACATTCCACGGAGCTGTTCGTCGCTACCGCCGCGGCACAAACCCCCAGCCGATGCCCGCTACCAGCCCCACGAGGAGCACGAGCAGTAGCTCTACCGACCCCGCCGCACCGGTCGCCGCCAGCAGGCCCACGAGGATCACCCAGATCACCAGTACGCGCAGGGCGGTGAATACCAACGTCCGTGTCGATGGCATCAGCTTGTCCCTCCTACGAGCACTGCATCCGGTTCACTTCGAACTCAACGACTCCGACGATCTCTTCGAGGCTCACGAGCGCTCCGGAGTAGAGGCTGGTGCTCTGGCCGTCAGGGCATCGAGACCAGGTGGCGATGGAGTAGAAGGTGTCGTCGAATTCGGGGTGTGGGGCCATGGCGCCTGACCGGTCTCCCACGATCTCGCCCAGCTCGTCGCCGGGCACGTTCACCGCGACCACCACGACGCCGCGCCGGTAGTGCTCGCGCACCCATTCCTCATCGATGGGATCTGATGAGTAGGAGACGACGATCGCTTTTGCGTCCCGCGCCGCGTCTTCGACGTCATCGAGGCCGTCCACGGCCACGCGCATCCCTGCCTCGCCGATCTCGCCCGTGCTGAACCCCGGGAGCGGCATCGGCGTGTCGGTGTCCGCTACCACCAGGATGCCGCGGTACGGTGGGAGGTCCGGCTCGCCCGGCTCAGCATCCGATGGCGCACACGCGGCCCCCAGCAGGAGCACCGCAACGATCGCCAATGTCGTCATGAAAGGCACCTGCGCCTGCTCTTACCGCATCGGCGGGGCGTAGAGGAGGCCGCCGTTGCTCCAGAGGGCGTTGAGGGTGCCGGTGCGCTGGATGCCCAGGGGGGTGAGGTTTCGTTCGTAGACTTCGTCGTAGTTGCCGACCTGGGCGAGCACTACCTGCAGGAACGTGTCGTCGATGCCCAGCCCGTATTCGGGGGCGGGTGCGCCATCGAAGGGGACGCCGAGGAGGTCGGCGATGGCGGCTGATGGTGGGTCCGAGGCCATGGCGGCGACGTTCGCGCTGGTGACGTTCAGCTGGTCCGCTGCGACCATGCCCAGCACCACCCAGTCCACCACCTGCGCCCATTCGCTGTCGCCGTCCAGCGTGACCGGCGCCAGCGGCTCGTTGGAGAAGGTTTCCGCGAAGATGGTCAGCGCCTCCGGGCCGCCGCCGCCCATGGGGAACACCGACCGCCGCGCCGCCAGCTGCGAGCGGTCCGCCGTCCATCCCTCGCAGTCGCCAAGCACGAAGGCGTCTTCGATGGCGGAGGCATCGCCCAGCACGACCGGGGTGTAGGTGAGGCCGGAGGCGGCGAAGCGGTCGGCGAGCTGGGTCTCCGTGGTGGTGCCCTCCAGTACGCAGATGGAAGCGCCGTCCATCTCCTCGATGCTGGTCCAGCCGCTGTCGGCGCGCACCATCATGCCCTGGCCGTCGTAGAACGTGGGGGTGGCGAAGGCGCCGCGCAGCGCGCCATCGCGCTCGGCCGTCCAGGTGGTGTTGCGGATGAGCACATCGATGTCGCCGTCCGCCAGCGCGTCGAAGCGATTGGCGGCGGTCAGCGGCACGTACTCCACCTTGCTGGCGTCGCCCAGCACGGCGGCCGCCACGGCGCGGCAGAAGTCCACGTCGAAGCCGGTGAAGGAGCCGTCCGCCTCCTCGAAGCCGAAGCCGGGGACGACATCATTAACGCCGCAGCGCAGGACGTCGCGCTCGATGACGGCGGCGAGGGTGGCGCCGGACTCGGCGGTGGCGTCATCGTCACCGCAGGCGGCGGCGAGGGCGGTGAGCGCGACCACGAGTATTGCAAGGCGCCACGGTCGTCGGAGCAGGCCCATCGTTCCCCCTCGAATTCTCGGCAAACCGCCGAGCATGTGCGCATGGTAGGGAGGGGGAGGGGGTTTGGGCGAGTGGGGCATGGGGCCGACTGCTTCGTGGGTGTGACGCGCCGTAGCATGCGCGTGAAGTCTCTGCGTCCCACCTCGACGAAGTCGAGCTCACGAACAACAACTGCGATGACGACGACAGCTCCCGCGAGACGCTGCGCATGCTGGTCACGGCGGGCCCGATGACATACTCCTATCTGATGACTCAGGTCTAGCCTGGGGACGCTCCTGTTCCTTTATTTCGCTCGCCAAGTGCTCAACGAAGTCTGCGATATTCAACGGAACCCAGTCTCGAGGGCGATCTAGGAGTCTAACCGAACCGATGCTCAGGATTGGTCCGTGCCGGCGCACACCGTGCATCAACGATGCAGCCAGAAGACCCAACAGCCACGTGGCCGATACGCCGCTGAGAACCCAGTAAACTGTCGTAGATTGAGCCCCGATGAGTGGAACTGTGAACGATTCCTCAGCCGTCGCAACGGCCACCACGCTAGTGAGGAATCCAAGCCACCCAACGACCGCGTGCTTGTTAGTTTTGTCGCGAGTGGTTGTGAAGATCCGGATCTTGTTCTCGAGATGGTCCCGGCTCATCTCGAGGCGCTCCGGGATCTCTTCCCAACGGGTCGAGGTGGTGTAGGTAGTGCGGCCCGCGCCACCTTGGACGGAGGGGGAATTCGGACCGCCTGCCCCTGCAGAGATGCCCATTCCTCGTCACCTATTCGGCGTGGTTGCGAAGGGCTAGATGTCTTTCGATCGTCTGCGTAAGAGCTGCCCCCAGCCATTGAGCATCCGAAGTACTTAGGACGACAGCCGTTCGGAAGGACGCTCCCGTTCCTGATACCGCCTCTCCGAAGGTGATCCGAGTCGTCGTGTCACCCGCGATGATCACGAATCGATTCGCGAATACCGCGATGATTTCCTGTATGCGGGCCAATTCCTCCGGGCTGGCTTCAGTGTTGTGCGTATCGGGATCGTTCATGTGGAGCCTCCTCGTTTCGGCGGCTCGCAGTCTACGCTACTCTGCCTCTCCCATACCCAGTCTCAACACACTGATACTCACCTGCTACCCTATCCCCATGACCTCCACTCACACCCACGCGCACGAGGACCACGCCTCTCCCGCTGTGACCCATGGTCGAGGTGGGCGGCGGCTGTTGATCGCGTTCGTCATCTCTGTGGTCACCGCCGTCGTGCAGGTGACCGGGGGGTGGGTGACCGGGTCGGTGGCGCTGATTGCGGATGCGCTGCATGTGGCGACCGATGCCAGCGCGCTGCTGCTGGCGCTGGTGGCGGTGCGGTTGGCGCAGCGGCCGCATACGCCCTCGCTCACCTTTGGCTGGCACCGGGCGGAGGTGCTGGCGGCGACGTTCAATGCGTTCCTGCTGCTGGCGATTGCGGCGGTGATCACCTGGCAGGCCGTCTCACGCCTCATTGAGCCGCGCGATGTGCACGGCGTGGGCCTGCTGGGCGTGGCGATCTTCGGGCTGAGCGCGAACGTGGTGGCCTACGCCGTCCTGCACGGAATGGACTCCGTAAACGTGCGCGCGGCGCGGCTGCATGTGCTGTCGGACCTCGGCGGGTCGGTGGCGGCGATCACGGCGGGGGTGATCGTGGCGACGACGGGGTGGGTGCAGGCGGATGCGCTGCTGTCGCTGGTGATCGTGGCGCTGGTCTCGGTGGCGGCGGCGCGGCTGGCGTGGGAGACGGCGGGCATCTTGATGGCGCGGACGCCGGCCCGCCTCGACCTGGCGGAGGTCCGTGAGGCATTGCAGGCGGTGCCCGGGGTGCTGGCAGTGCACGATATGCACGCTTGGACGGTGACGAGCGGCTTCGAGGTCTTCGTCGCGCACGTGGAGGTGCTGCCGGGTCACGATGTGTTCGCGACGGTGGATGCCTGCCGGGACCTGGTGCGGGAGCGCTTTGGCATCGAGCATGTCGCGATCCAGCCGGAGCCGGCGCACCTGCACGAGGTGACGGTGACGTTGCCGGGTGCGTCTGACTGCACCGAGATCCCCGCACACTGAGTCGCCCGGGCTCCCATTCTCTGCGCGCGTTCGCGGTGTCCTTCGACTGTGCTTCATCGATCGGCGCTACGCGCCGGGGCTCAGGATGAACGGGGATTGGGAGTCCGCGCCCGCAGGGCCCCTCCGAGGGACTCGGTGATCCGTGCGCCTGACAGCGGATGCGATGATGGAGGTGCGTGGAGCGGAGATGTGTATGCCAATGATCGAAATCCTCGATCGCAACATCCTGGAGTCGGGCTGCCGGGCGATCACGAATAGCGCGAACGCCTCGCTGGTGGGAATGGGTGGGGTCTCGGGGGCGATCCTGCGCGCCGGTGGGCCCTCGATGGTGCGGGAGCTGGAGGCGCGGGGTCCGGCGGAGCTCGGCGATGTGGTGGTGACGCCCGGGTATGACACGGGGTTTGAGCACGTCCTCCATGCCGTTGCGGACCCGGACTACCGGCCGGTGGGCACGTACGCAATCTACGCGAGCATCATCGCCACGGCGGAGCGGCTGGGGGTGGAGTCGCTGGCGCTGCCGGCGATCGGCATGGGCATCTTCAGCTACCCGCCGGATGCGGTGGAGGTCTCCGTGCGGGCTGTGGTGGAGGCGGGGCGGCTCTCCTCGCTGGACCGCATCGAGTTCTGCATCCTCGATGAAGCGGTGACGGCGCAGTTTCGGGAGGTGTTGGGTTCCCTCGGCTGACGCCTATGGCTGTTCCCGTAGGTCCACTATCGGCGCAGCGCCCGCGGTTGGGCGCACGGAACGGCGAGCAACAAGAACGCCGCCCTCCCTGGAGTGAGGGGGAGGGCGGCGGGGCTGAGGGGTCGCGCGTCGAGCGCGGCTAGCCAGCAGGTTCGTTCTGCTTGTGATCGGGGAGGTCGTCCTTCGGGAAGGTGAGGCAGACGGCTCCCTGTTCGATGACGTCGATGTTCGCGAAGTCGAGCCAGAAGTCGCGGCGGAACGAGACGCCGATCTTGAAGTGCTGGTCGCGGACCTCGACGACATCGCCGAGGATCTCGCCGTCGCTGGCGATCACGGTCTCGCCGATCGTGGGTATGACTGCTTGCTGCTGCATGGTGGTCTCCTGCTCTGGTTCCCGCGTGGCTTCCTGATGAGCGGCCTCGCGGGGGTACGTGCCCTCACCACTGATGATCCCGCGGAAGTCCCAAGAGACTGCGATCGAATGACGATATATCCCCCATGACGGCGAGCAGCGGACGAGTGACACCCGTATTGCAGTGACCCGGGGCGAGTGACCCGGGGCGTATCCGGGGACAGAGGTACCGGTGATGGAGGCGCATCGGGCTGCGAGCGGACCTCGGCGCCTGGCCCTTCGGCCGCTCAGGAGCGGGGGTCGGAGGGAGCGTGCGGGTCGCGGAGCGTGCCACGGGCGTGCGATAATCGGGCAAGTAGCCTCGCGCCGCTTGGGTGCGTAGCCGCGAGGCCACACGAGATTGAACGCACCCGCGTACGCGGGGTGATTGCCTGTGACAGCTCCTACCGCAGCGGCGTTGCCGCTTGCGCATGTGCTTCCCGTATCCGCATCGGTGTCGGCGGCCGGCCGCCTTGCCGTGGGCGGCTGCGACCTGCGCGACCTCGCCGAGGAATACGGCACACCGCTCTACGTGTACGACGTGGAGACCCTGCGCGAGCAGTGCGCGGGCTACCTGAGTGCGTTCCGCGACGCCTACGAGGACTGCGACGTCCTCTACGCCTCCAAGGCCTTCCTCAATCGCCCGTTTGCTCGCTTCATTGCGGAGCAGGGTCTCGGATTCGATGCGGTCTCCGGCGGCGAAATCGCCGTCCTGCAATCGGCGGGCGTCGACCTGAGCAGGGTGTACTTTCACGGCAACAACAAGGCCCCGTGGGAGCTCCGCCTCGCGATCGAGGCGGGCATCGGCCGCATCGTGGTCGACAACGAGGGCGAAGTGGCGCTCCTCGAAGGCATCGCGGCGGAGCTCGGGCGCACGCAGGCGGTGCTGATCCGCGTCTCGCCGGGCGTGGATGGCCACACGCACGAGAAGACCACCACCGGCATCCTCGACTCCAAGTTCGGCATCCCGATCGTTACGGGCGCGGCGGAGCGCACCGTGTGCGCCATCGTGGACGCGCCGCACCTCGACTTCCGCGGCCTGCACATGCACCTGGGCAGCCCGATCTTCGAGCTGGAGCCGTACGCGCTTGGCATCGAAGTGATGGCGGAGTTCATCGCGCACCTCAAGGACACGCACGGTATCGAGGTGCCGGAGTTCTCCCCCGGTGGCGGCTTCGCGGTCGCCTACCGCGGCGAGCACGCGCCCGAAGCGCCGGCCGCCTACGCGCAGGTCATCGCCTCCACGCTGCGTCGCGAGGCAGACGCGCGCGGCTTCGCGCTGCCGCACATCACGATCGAGCCGGGGCGCTCGATCGTCGCTCGCGCGGGTGTGGCCGTGTATACGGTGGGCGCGCGCAAGGAGGTGCCCGGCATCCGCACCTACGTCTCCGTGGACGGCGGCATGGCCGACAACATCCGCCCCGCCATGTACGGCTCCGCCTACGAGGCCATCTCCGTGGACCGCCCCCGGGCGGACACGGAGGAGACCGTGACGGTGGCCGGGAAGTACTGCGAATCCGGCGACATCCTTGTGCGCGACATTGCGCTGCCGCGGCTGGAGACGGGTGAGCTGCTGGCGATGCCGGCCGCCGGCGCGTACCAGGTGGCGATGGAGTCCAACTACAACCTCGCGTACCGCCCCGCAATCGTGATGGTCGAGGATGGCCAGGCGCGACTCATCCGCCGCCGGCAGACCCTCGAGGACCTGGTGGCGCTCGATGTCGACTGAGCACCTCTTCCCGGACGGGCAGACGAGGGATCTCCTCGCTGAGGAGGGGCCCGCGATGCCGCTGCCTGGCGCGGTCGGGTTCGCGGGCATGGATATGCCGGCGGAACCTCACCCCCCGGCCCCCACTCCTCCTTCGAGGGGAGGGGGGGAAGAGGGAATCGCCTCGGGCGGCTGGGGTATCCACGGGCACGATGCCGCTGTCGGTGCGCTGCGGCGCGCGATCGGTTCGGGCCACCTCGCGCATGCCTACCTGATCGTCGGGCCGTCCGGCGTCGGTAAGGAGACGCTGGCGCGGCGGCTGGCGCAGACGCTCATCAGTCCCTCTGCCGCCGACCCGACGTTGCCGGACCTCGAGTCGCGTGCGTCGCGGCAACTCGAGGCTGGCGACCTGCCGGACGTGGAGCACATCACGATCGGCGGGGTCTGCGACGAGAGCTCGCACGATCACGCGTCGGACCGCTCCACTCGTATCCGTATCTGCCAGGTACGCCGTATGGAGCGCGTGGCCTCGCTATCGCCGTTTGCCTCGCCTCGCCGCATCTTCATCGTGGACAGCGCGGACGACCTCCAGCGGGAGGCGGCGCACGCCATCCTCAAAACGCTCGAGGAGCCGCCCGGCAGCGTGTTGCTGCTTCTGCTGGCGCGCGACCCGGACGCGCTGCTGCCCACCATCCGCTCCCGCTGCCAGGAGCTCATCCTGCGCCCCATGTCTCACGCCGCCCTCGCGGACGCCCTCGTGGAGCACGGTGGCATCGAGGCTGCGGATGCGCCGACGCTCGCCCGCCTCGCACGCGGCCGCTACGGGCTCGCGATGCGGATGCACGCGGACCCCTCGCTGGCTGTGATGCGCGAATCGGCCGCGGAGCAGATGCGCGAGCTGGTGAGCGCGGGGCGCAACGACCGCTTCGATGTGGCCGATCGCATGGGCGGCGCGTGGTACCGGGAGCGCGAGAGCGTGTTGGGCACCATTGACCTGTGGCGCGACTGGTGGCGCGATGTGCTGATCGTCGCTGCAGGCCTCGACATGCCAGTCACGGACGATGTCCGCGAACTGGGTGACCGGTGCACGCCGGCGCAGGCCGTGCGTGCGCTGCAGGCGGTACAGACCGCCCGCGAGCATCTGCTCGCAAACACCAATGCACAACTGGCGCTGGAGGTGATGATGCTGGATCTGCCGATCCTGGATCTGCCGGCGCCGGTACGAAGGGAGGACCGCGCACCGACTGCGGTGTCCTGATTCATTCGCTCATCCTGAGTCTGTTGAGGGACGAGCGGACCGCGGAACACCGGCGGAGCGCGGAGGCATTATGGATCAACCGATCGTCGGGATCCGGTTCGTGGAGGCAGGGCCCATCGCCTACTGCTCCCCGGGCGACCTCGACCTTGCGTCTCACGACTACGTTGTGGTGCGCACCGACCAGGGTGAACAGCTCGGGTGGGTGGTCGTCGCGCCGGATCAGGTGATATCGCAAACCATCGAGGGCCCCGTGCGGGTCGTGGACCGGCTCGCCAGTGCCGAGGACGTCGAATCCTACCGCCAGCAGAAACGTCGCGCGGAGGAGGACCACGGCCGCGCGCAGGAAATCGCGACCCGGGTGGACCCCCGCATGCGGGTCGCGAGTCTGACGTACAGCCTGTCGGGGGAACACGCGGATCTGACCTACACCGCGAAAGAGAACAACCACGAGGCGCGCCTGGAGCGTGAGCTCAGCCGCGCCCTGGGCGCTGAGTTTCGCGTGTGGCAGGTGGGCGACCGCGACCGCGCGAAGTCACTGGGTGGCATCGGCCAGTGCGGCCGCGCGCTCTGCTGCTCTACCTGGATGACAGAGTTCCCCGCTATCTCCATCAAGATGGCGAAGGACCAGGGGCTGGCCCCCAACCCCTCGAAGATCTCCGGCGTCTGCGGGCGGCTGCTCTGCTGCCTCTCCTTCGAGGTCGAGGCGTATCGCTCGATCATGGGTACGCTCCCAAAGGTGGGGAAGCGTGTCACCACCCCGGCGGGCCGCGCCAAGGTGCTCTCCGTGAATGCCCTCACCGAGGTCGTCCGGCTGCGCTTTGACGAGGGCGGCGCCGTGGTGGAGATGCCTGCCGCGGAGCTGCGCGCGCAGTACGGCACCGCTGTGCGGCCCGAGGAGTTGGAAGCGGACATCGAAGGCCCTGTTCATGAGCAGGATCGCCGCCGGCGCGATGCTTTTGTGGCTGTCATCGAACCTGTCGAGCGTCCATCTCGCGAGGAGGCTCAGCGACCAGAACGGGGCGCCAGCACCGATGCCGGACCAGATGACGGTGAGCGCACCGCGCGCCGTCGCCGCCGCCGGCGAAGCGGGAGCGGTGCTACGGACGGTGGTGGCCCGACGGGCGAGACCGCAACGGGCGGAGTGCGCATCGAGCGTCGTCGGAGCACCCGTACCGCACCGGTCGACAGCACCGCCACCGCTGCGGCACAGTCAGATGCTCTGCGCCCCAACGGTGGCGACGTGGCTTCAGGGCCGGATTCCGCCTCAACTGACGACGCTGGCGGGGAGCGCCGTGCGCGTCGCCGGGGCCGTCGAGGTGGTCGCCGTCGCCGAGGTGGAGGCGGGGATGATGGCGGGAACGGCGCGAGCGAGTAACGTATACGCGAGTTCACGAAACCGACGAGTGGATCGAGGTAACCGATGCCAGCGAACCCCAACGCCGTTGTGAGTGCGGACTGGATTCGAGAGCACCTGGATGACCCGGGCGTGGTGTTCATCCACGTGGACACCGGCCCCGAGGGCTACCAGGCCGCGCACCTGCCCGGATCCGTGTACGCGGATGGCTACGGCGAGTTCACCTCCGAGCGGGACGGGGTGCGTGCCCTGGTTCCCCTGAAGGAAGAGCTGGAGCAGCGCCTGGGGGTGATGGGTGTCGATGAGTCGAAGACGGTTGTCTTTGTCTCGTCGGTCAAATCCCCGTGGCCGAGCCGCGCGTACTGGGTGATGAGTTACTTCGGCTTCCCGTCCGTGCACATCGCCGACCGCTCCGTCACTGCGCTTGCCGCAGCCGGGGTGCCGATGACGGCGGAGACGCCGGTGGTGGAGCCGGTGACCTGCACGCTCGGCGAGCCGAACGAGGCGCTCATCTCCACGTGGGAGCAGGTGCTGGCGGTTTCGCAGGGTGACGAGTCCGCGCAGATCCTCGATTGCCGTTCAGACGGCGAGTACGTCGGTGAGCCCGGGGCGCACAGCGCCGCGCGGCTGGGGCGCGTGCCGCGTGCGTACCACCTCAACTGGGAGCTCATCGTGGACGACAACGGGACGTTCCTCCCTCCGGATCAGCTGCGCGCGCTCTACACGGCCGCGGGCATCGATGGCACACGGCCGGTGTTCCCCTACTGCGGTGGCGGGATTCGCTCGGCGGCCTCGTGGTTTGCGATGCATGAGCTGATCGGGTGGGATCTGGCAACGAACTACGACGGTTCCTGGGCAGAATGGTCCGTGCGCACGGACCTCCCGATTGAGACGGGTGCGTAGCCGTAGTTTGCATCGAGAGACCGGTACACGAGGGGCGCGCGGCGCCCCTCGTTTGTATCGAGGCTCGTTGGTCGGGCTGCAGGATCTCCGTCTCCGCGCCGCGTTCGCGGCGTCCTTCGACAGGCTCAGGATGAAC
>JBJHDC010000062.1:0-14832 GCA_050486345.1 Dehalococcoidia bacterium
TCGGTGTTCGTGCCGTCATCGGCGATCTGAACGAGGTTCTCGATCGGATCCATGGGGCCCGGGGGTCCGTCGTCCACGCGAACAGTGAACGTCACGGAGCCGCTGTCACCCGCGGCGAGGTCGCCAATCGCGAGGGTGCAGGTGCTCCCGGCCGTCACATTGGTGCATGACCAGTCTGCGTTGCCCGTCGCACCGGGAAGGAAGGTCGTGTTGTCCGGAACCGTCTCCGTCAACGTGACGCCCGTCGCATCCTGGTTCCCGATGTTCCCGTAGACGATCGTGTAGACGATATCCCCGCTCGGCCACGCAATGATGCCGCCGTCGCCCTTCGTGACCTGCAGGATGGGAGCCGCGTCCAGCGGTGTGATCTCCTCATCCTCGTTATCAGAGGGGTCGCGGTCCGCTCCGCGAGAGCCGTCGTCCGCGATGATCACCGTGTTCTCGATCTGCTCCGCCAGCGCGGGCACCGTCTCATCGACGTGGACTGCGAAGAACACCGTGCCACCGGCGTCTGGAGCGAGGTCGCCGACCGCGAGCGTACAGGTGCTCCCTGCCACACCGCCGTCAGCGCAGGTCCACGAGGCGCTGCTGAAGGTTGCGCTGAACGTGGTGTGCGCAGGCACCGTCTCCGTCAGCACGACGTTCGGCGCGAGCTCATTGCCAGCGTTGCCGTACTCAATTGTGTAGATCAGGGTTTCGCCGGGCTGGATGGCCTCACCATCCTCCACGTCATCCACCTTAGTGACCCAGACGTCCGGGGCGGTGACGATCAGGTTGTCATCGTCCGACACCGGTTCGTACGTGCGCTCCTCAGGCGGCGTTCCAGGCATCGAGGTGCCCTCGACACTTGCGACGTTCACGAGCCAGGCGTCATCCCATGGAGTGCTCGCCGGCGTGTCGTCTCGCAGCGTCACCCGGAAGATCAGGGTGGCGGAACCGCCGGCGTCCAAGAAGCCATCCGTGAAGAAGACGGTGTGCGTTCCGACGTCGTAGCTGAACGTGAAGCCTGAAGATCCCGGCGTCACGCTGACGAGCTCCGGATTGATCAGCCACTCCGGTAGCGGGTCGCTGACCTCTACCTCGTATGCCGGTCCAGTTCCTGTGTTCTCGACTTCGAGGCGGACCTCGATCTCCTGGTTCGCGTACGCCTCCACGGGGGACTGCGTCGGGTTGTCAGGGTTGATGAACGTCTTTGTGATCGCGAACTCTGGCTCGACCACGGTGAGTTCAACTTCGTTCGATTCGAACGGGCCACCCTCCTCCGGGTCCTCTTCCTCGCCGACATCGCGCTGGACGGTGGCGGTGTTCGGCAGCACCGTTGGAGGCGGTCCGGCAGTGTTTGCGACATCGTTCAGGACAACCGCATCGAAGCGGATGATGAACGAATCGTTGTTCGGGTCCAGGTCGCTCGGGTTCACGATGGGTGCGAACTCGACCTGCAACGTGGTCCCAGCACAGGGGTTACATGTCCAGTCCGTAACCGGGATCGTGCCACCGAATCCGGAATCGTCGACCAACAGCGAGCCGTCGACGTACTGCAGCCCGGCGGGCAGCTCGTCGATCACAATCACGCCCTCGGTCGTGCCCTCCATCATCGTCACCGTGAGCTCGTACGTCACGACCTCACCGATCGCGACATCAGCGGTGGAGCCGCTGTTCGGGGTCGTGTCCGGGTTGTTGCTGCCCGCGATGTTCTTGCTGATCGCGATCCGACCGGTCGTCGCGAAGATCGTCTCAGTGGCATCGTCGTAGTCGTTGTGCTCAGGATCGCCGCCGCCCGTACGGCCGCTGTCTTCCTCACCGGTCGAGTCAGGCACCGATGCCCAGTCCACCGACGCGGCGTTCATCACCAGGATGCCCGGGGTGACGATGTTCTGGATCGTCGCCACGTAGGTGATCGTGACCACGCAGTCCTGCGGCAGCAGTTCGATGGTGACGGTCACGAGTTGCCCTGTGCTCGCGGACGTGTCCACGCCCGTCGCGCAGCCATCCGGGGCTGTCGCCACCGTCACGGTGCTGGTGAGGGCCAGCTCCGGCGGGAGCGCGTCCGTCACCGTCACGTCATGTGCGTCGGACGTGCTGTCATCGCGGTGCTCCACGACCACCGTGTACTCGACCTCCTGGCCGGCCTCCACGGGGCTCGGGAGCAGGAACTGGTGGTCCTTCGAGATCTCCAGCTGCGGCTCCACGATGGTGAGCGGGTCAGCGGATGTCTCAGGGAACGATTCCGGATCCTCGTTGGGGCCGCCCGGGGTCCATGACCCCGTGGCGCGGTTCACCCGCTGCTCGCCGTCCTGGTTCACGGCGACGTTGAGGACCTGCAGCGTCACCCGCACAACGAACGAGTTGTTGTCGGGATCATTGTCCGCCGCGGTGACTGGCGAGCCGAGGTTGATTGTCACCACGTCGCCCACAACGCCGGTCGTGATCCCGTCGGTGGTCCCGTTGTACCCCGTGGTGACGAGTTCCGCGTCGATGAAGCTCATCACCACGTTGCCGCTCACTGTGGGCAGCAGCTCCTCAACCACGAGGTTGTGCGTCGTGCCCTCTGGCAGCGTCACCACGATGTCGTAGGTGACCTGCTCGCCGATGGTCGCGGTGTCTGGCTCGGGGCCGAGCTTCTCGATCGAAGGATTCGCGGTCGTGAACGACTCGGCGTCATCGCGCTCGTAGATGCGCTTTCCGTCCTCGTCGCCGGGGTCGCCCGGCGTCGCGTCGTCCGTGCCCTGCGGGCCGGGGACGCTGGTGTAGGTGATCTCAGCCACGTTCTCGATGAGCGACCCCGCCGCCACTGTGGAGACGATGGTCGCGGTGTACTCGATCGTCACGACGGGTCCCGGAGCGCCCGTGTTCAGGCAGGAGAGGTCGATCTGCAGGGTGTTCCCTGCGCTCTGGTCCGTGCTGGTGAACGCATTCCCACCGGTGCAGTCCGGGTGCGTGTGGGTCACGGCCGGCGTGCCGCTAAGCTGGAGTTCCGCCGGAAGCTCATCCTCGATCACCACATCAAAGGCCGTGGTGGTGCCAGTGTTCTGGACCTGGATCTGGAACGTGACCACGTCACCGGCATCCGGATTCGTTGGGATCGATATGATCGACTTCGTCAGCTCAACCAGCGGCTCCTGCACCGTCACTGTGACGGTGTTCGAGGTCTGAGTGACGTCACCTGCGCTGGTCGTCACATCGAAGAAGTTCGGGAGCGTGGTGCCGGAGACGTTGCCGGTCACATTGAGGACGACCGCGTCGAACTCGATCACCACGAGCTCAGCTTCAGGATCGTCAGCATCATTCGTCATGTCACCGAGCGTGAACGTGTAGTCCATGTACGGCAGGTTCGAGACGGGCCCTGTTGGGGTGATGTCGCACGTCGGCGAGGCACCACCGTCAAAGGCTGCTCGCGTCATGCCGCAGTTCTCGAGTCCAGCAATGCTGGAGGTCAGGTCCTCGCCATTCCCGGAGACGAAGCCGACGTTCGGCGTGCCGATCAGGCTCAGCCCGCTGGCCATGTGATCCGTGATCACCACATCAGGCGTGGCCCCCTCCGCAATGCGGAACACGAGGCGGTACCGCGCAACCTCGCCGATCGCGACGTCTTCGTCCTCGGTGTGCGCCTCGGACGTGGCGATCAGGCTCTTCACCGGGCCGAAGCCGAAGATCTCGAGGACGGCGTTGTCGTCATCGTCGTAGTTGTTGGGGCCATCACCAGAGCCGGTGCGCTTGCCGGTCGTCGAGCCCGGTTCGCCCGGAGTCGCGTCGTCAGTGCCGTTCTCGCCCGGCAGGCTGGTCCACTGGATGTCCACGTCGTTCGGGATCTCGCCACCGGTCGGAACGCCGTCAATCACGGTCGCCTCGATGGTGACAGTCAGCGTGTCGCCGACGTCGAGGCGGCCCCACTCAGCGCTAACTGTCCGGGTGCCGCTGTCCCAGTCGCACTCAACCGCAGGGTCGGGCCCCGAGTCAGTGCTGCAAGTGACAGGATCGGCGCCGATCACGAGGTCCGGGTGCAGCACGTCCTGCAGCGTGACGTCGAAGGCGTCGGCGGCATTGGGGCCCGGCTGGTTGGTAATCGTGAGGGTGATCGTCACCGGATCGCCGGCATCCGCCTCCGTCGGATTGAACGCCTTGGTCACGGTGAGCGATGGCTCCACGATCGTGACAGTGTGCGTGTCGAGGATGTTGTCCGGCCCGTCCTCGAAGGCGAAGCGTGCACTGTTCTGACGGGTGACGCTGGCCTGATTCGCGCCGATGTTTTCCACCACCGCGTCGTACTCGATCGTGAACGAGTGCGTCTCGCTGCCGCCGGTGGCCGTGTTCGTGATCGTCCCAAAGCCGAAGGTGGGCGTGTTGTTCACCTCGATGCAGTCGCCGTCGGCAGGCAGCGGGGGATCAAATACCAGTTCGTCGTCGATGGCGGTGATCGTGCAGGTGCCTTCGATGAAGCTCAGCCCCGTGGGCAGCGTATCGATGATCTGCGCGCCGTCCATGACGCCCTCGGGCACCGTTACGGTCACCTCGTACGTCACCACCTCGCCGATGGCGACGTTGTTCCCGGTGGTATGCGCCTCCGAGGTCCTCGCGAGCGTCTTCTCGACGGAGGGCGCGAGGAGGGTGGCGTCCGCATCATCGGACCGCGGCGGGTGGAAGAATGGCGCGTCGTCCTCATCGTCAGGGTCGAGGCCCGGGAGGTTCGCGAACAGGACGGTCGACGTGTTCGTCAGCGTCTGCCCGCCCGCAGCGATGTCATCGTCGACGGTGGCGGTGAAGGTGACGATACGGATGTGGTCACCGGTCGCGGGATCGGCGATTGGCGCGATCGGATCGGCGAAGACGATCTCCCACTCGTCACCCGAGACTGTTGCGGTATCACCTGTGCTGGTCCCGCTGCCATCGGTTATCGACAAAACGTCTGGCCCTACGATCCCTGCCGGCAGCACATCGGCGAGGTGCACGCTGTACGCGCTGTAGTGCCCGATGTTGGCGATCGTGACGGCGTACGTGATCACGTCGCCCGCATCGAGGCCGCTCACGTCGCAGTTCAGCCGCGATTCAGTGTGGTCCGTGACCGGCGGCGTCGCGTTACAGGTCCCGAGGGTCGCGTGCTCCGGCGCGTCGATCACGCCCTTCACGATCGCGAGGTCGGGCTGCGCCAGCTGGATCTGGATGATCGCGTCGTTCGGGGCCGGGTTCGCCGCCGTGTTGTGCTCCACCGCGCGCACCTGGTTGGTCAGGAAGAGCCCGTCAACGAACGGATCGGGCTGCACGGTGACCGTGAACAGGATTTCGATCACTGAGGACTCGTGGGGTGGCGGGCTTGCGTAATCCCCGAAGTAGAACTGGATCGAGTTCTCGCTCGAGTTCACATTGACCGCGATGGGGTGGCTCGAATCGAATGTATGGTCAGGCCCCAGCGCCCACTCGCCGGCCGGAGGGACCCCACCGCCGGTGTGTTCGTCCCACGACGAGGCTCCTCCCTCGGTTGCGAGGAAGACCGGCAGCGGCAGGTAGTCGGTGAGGCTGAAGTCCTCGAAGCGCGTGATCGGCATGTTGTATTGGAGGCGGTAGGTCACCTGATCGCCGGGCTGAACGAACTGCGGGTCACCCCCGGTGTCCCCATTGACGGCGTAGATCGACTTCTCGACCGTCCCCGTCTCGATCTCAACGCCTGCGGCGCTGTCGTCTTCGCGGCCCTCGAACGATGTCGCGAAGGTGTTGATGTTCAGCACGTCGCCGATCACATCGACGTCGTTGTCGATGGCGTCGCCCTGCACCACCGGCCCTGCGCCAGCCTCGACGTAGTTCTCGTCGATGACGGTCCAGAAGACGATGGTCGCGGTGGTGGGGCCATCGTGGAGGTTGTCGTGGTCACAGGGCAGCAGCAGACCGGCGCCCCCGGCGTCGACGCAGCCGCCGATCAGGCGTCCAGTGCCGCCGATGAGGCCCGAGACGTCGAACTCGAGTTCGCCGCCGCCGTTGGTGCCGTCCGGCGTGTGCGTCGCCTCGTCGGACGTGAACGGCACATCGGTGCCGGAGCTACCATCGCTGCTCGTCCAGCTCAGTGTGGGCGCAAACTGACCGCTCCACTCCGCAGGATCCGTGTCAGGGACCAGGGACTGCCCGTCTCCGTACACGTCATCCACGACGATGTTGTCGAACGCGAAGAAGTCCGAGACCTGCACCTCCAGCTGCCACCGCAGGAACCGTCCGGGGCTCACGCTCTCCACGGGATCGCCAGCCGAATCATGCACGGTGACAGACTTCTGGATGGCGATCGACTGCAGCGAGAGCTCGTGCTCCGCCGGGCTGGCCTCGTGCAGTTCGTTGTCCCCGTTGGTCCATGTACCGGAGCCAGTGGCCTCGTTCGTGGTGATCACGAACGCGCCGGTGACCGGATCGAGGACGGGATCACCCTCGATGTCATCGAGCGGCGCGTAGAACTCGATCTCCACCCACGCATCATCTGGACCGAGGGCGCCGGTGACGGATGGCCACTCGACGGTCACGGTCGCGCCGATCTCTCCCACCGCAGGGGGATCGATCACGGTCGCGCCGCCAGGTTCCGAATCCAGCACTGCGAGGAACGCGAGGTTGTCCGGCAGCTGGTCGATGATCTGGAAGTTGCTCAGCGTCTGCCCGTCGGCGATGTCAGCCGTGATGCGGTACACCCGCGGGAAGTTCGGCCCCGTGGCCGTCTCATCCTCGGGCCCGAGGTATTCCTTCTCCAGCAGCACGAGCGTGGGCGTGACGATCTGTTCATCATCGACGGTCGGGGTGAAGAAGTTGGTGTCGTCCCCGTAGATGGGTGTGTTGCCGGTGGCTTCATCGCCGTAGCGGAACCCGCCGACTGCGCTGATCGTCTGGGGCTCGCCAACCACGCTCGAATCCGAGCCAGTCACCATCGCGCCGATGTCCAGCACCGCAGCCGGCTGATCCGGCACGAAGCTGCCGAAGGGGAGCTCCAGGACCAGCACGAGGTTCCCCGGGGTGCAATCGCGCGTATCGCCCGTGAGCGGATTTGTGAAGGTTCCCCCGCCGGGACACACCTGGTTCAACGACGGTGTGACCGTGACGCCGAAGTAGGTCGCACCGGTGAAGTCGATGCTCGCGGGCAGTTCCAGCTCAACGAATGGTCCGTACCCGGGTTCGGTACCGGTGTTGTTGAAGGCAACCGTGAAGTCAAACGGTTCGTTGTAGAACGGCTCGTCCGGCGCCTCGATGAAGATGCTGGGTTCGACATCGCTGTTCGCCTGCACGAGCGACGGCAGCAGGAGGAGGCCGATGCCGAATGCCACAATCCAGGCGGTCGCAAGCACACTCTGGCGCACCAGGTTGGCGGGTCGTCTCGAACTCATGGAGGGTCCCAACTGACATAGGCGGATGACCGTGCGACAGCACGAATCCCGCTCTCAAATGGATCGCCCGATCGAATCGGGATGGGGAGGCGATCAACCCGACTGACGCCCTGAAGTACCCTTCGTCAGTCTCCAGCCGGGACGAGATCTTGGGAAATCTACAGCGAATACTCTTTGAATGCCACCGATAGACACCGAATCTTGTCAACACTCTTCCCACGGAATGTGACCCCACCGGATCGATGAGCGCGGCCGTCGAGGGACACGGATGTCTGTGCCCACTTCTAGCCGTGTTCGACAGCAACCTTGCTGGCCGGGCTGGACAGGGGCCCCACCGGCGGCCCCTACTCGCGCGGGTGCAGGCCCGCCCACCGATACTGAAGAGGATCCGCCGAGGTGAGCGGGCCGACGCGACCTCGGACTCGTTGATGGAGCTTCGGCGGAATGCAACCGTTCACGGTCGCTATCCCGATTTCAGTTGTCTCTACCGTCCCTACTGGCCGCATTCACATTCACGAAACGCGGTGCGTCCAGCATCTGATGTACGCGTTGTCTGCGATGTCCGAGGATCTACGATTCTGCTCAGGCGGAACTCGGGGCGCCGGCGTAGCCCGCTGACGGTCCGGCTGGCTGTCGACGGAGTGTGACAGCTCGACTCCAGAAGAACGGCGAGCGTTTATGGCGATGTCAGGTCGCGGTCGTCGCTTGCTGCCTCTGGTTCGACACTCGCTCCCGACGCGAAACCCCGGTCGGTCGCAGAGCCTCACCAGCCTGCGTTCTCCCTGAGGTTTCCCTAAAGTCCCAAATCTGCCTTCGGAAGCCCCTCTGACCAGCGTTCTTCCCAAGCAGAGGGTCGCGGGTTCGAATCCCGTCCCCCGCTCCAAATACACACGATGCCCAGTAACTTCAAGGGATTTCGGCCATTGACCAGCGTCGATGGCCGATTCGTGCGTGCGAAATATTGCGGGAGGCGCGATAACTGAACCCGGGCCTCAGGAGGTTCAGATGTCCCGGAATGCCTGGCAATTGCGCCAGATGGGCCCTAGAACCGGCCCGCCGACCGACCCGCTGTCCGAAAGTGCTCGGGCTATCGAACCACTACCAGGCGCTCAACCTGTTCTTCGGATGGTGCGTCGAGGAGGGCGGGATCCGCCGCCCGCCGATGGAGCAGTGCCCGTGAAACAGTCGTCACTGAGACATTGACTCAATACGGGTCGCGCGCGTAGGATTCCCTCTATTGAGCTCAGGTCTCATTTAGAGAGGGTGCCTCATGGTCGTTGCCACGAGAGTCTTGGACCCCGCCGTAGTGGCCGAAATCGCGCACTTGTTGCGCCGAGCGGGGTTCGGTGGCCGGCCGGAGGCGTTGCGGGATGGAGCAGCGAAGGGGTACGAGGCGGTCGTCGATGACCTGCTCGACCTCTCGCCAGACGATCCGCGCCGGACGGAGCTGGTTGATCGCTACTTTCCCGCGTCGACGGCTTCGCACGAGTGGGCGATGTCGTGGCCGCACTGGGCCTGGCCGGTGCTGTCGAGCCCGCACCCGCTGCGCGAGAAGATGGCGCTGTTCTGGCATGGGCTGTTCGCAACCGGGTTCAAACAAGGACTGACCGGCATCGATCAGATCGCGCAGATCGAGATGTTCCGGCGCTATGGCATGGGCCGGTTCGAGGATCTCCTCCAACACCTCGCTCAGGATCCCGCGATGATGGTGTGGCTCGACAACCCGTCGAACGTCGCCGGTGCTCCCAACGAGAACTTTGGGCGCGAGCTCCTGGAACTGTTCTCCATGGGGCCCGGGAACTACACGGAGGACGATGTTCGGGCCGCTGCGCGGGCGTTCACCGGGTGGACCGTGCGCCCGGCGCCGTCAGCCTTCGTCCTGGGGCCCCATCAGATGCAAACGTGGTTCCGGAGCGAACAGCATGACAATGGTCCGAAGACATTCCTCGGCGTCGAGGGTGCACTGGACGGCACGGACATCGTCCGCATCATCGCGCGCCACCCGGCCACTGCCCGCTTCATCTGTCGCCGGCTGTACCTCTATTTCGTTGACGACGAGGCGGACGACAGCGCGATCGAAGCGTTGAGCGCCACATTCGCCGCATCGGATGGCGACATTCGCACCGTTCTCCGTACCCTCTTCCTCTCGGCCACCTTTCGGTCCCAACGAGTGCGCCAGGTGCGTGTGAAGAGCCCCATCGAGTACGTCTTCGGCCTCGCGCGGCTGGTCGAAGACTGGGAACTACCCGATCACCGAATGCTGGAGCTCGTTGAGGTATGCAGCCTGATCGGGCAGACACCGCTCAATCCCCCGAACGTCGGTGGATGGCCCTCCGGCGCCGCCTGGTTGCACGGCTCCAGTCTGCTGGAGCGAGTGAACTTCGCGAGCGAGCTCGTGGGGCGGTCCTCGTCCCCCAGCGTCCAGCGCCTGGTTGCCTCCATTGAGGCAGAGTCCGACGGCTCGACGGAGTCGTTGCTGGATGCGGCGCTTCTCGCGCTGGGCGGGATTGAGCTCTCACCGAGCTCGCGGCAGGTCGTGCTCACCCATGCCAACACGGAGGCGTTTGTTTCCGGCCGTGGCCACGAGGTCACCCACACATTGCTGCAACTGATCGTTGCCTCTCCGGAGTTCCAGTACGGCTAGCCGACCACCGCGACGACACAACCCATCTCGGATGAAAGGTCCGCGCATGTCCATCCCACCAACAAACCCCGTTGACCTCGTCGTCATTCACCTTGCCGGGGGGAATGACTATCTGAACACGCTGGTTCCGTTCGGGGATCCGCTGTACTACGACCACCGCCCCACATTGGCGTTGCACCCCGACAGTGAATTGCCCAGGGTCTCCATCGCGGGGGAACAGCCACCTTCCGGATCGCGTCCGGCGGTGTTGCCGCTCGATGAACATGTCGGGCTCCACGGTGGGTTAGGCGTGTTCAAGCGCCTGTATGACGCGGGCCAGTTGGCTGTCTTCATGGGCGTCGGCTATCCGGACCGCGACCGATCGCATTTCCGATCGCTCGATATCTGGCACACGGCGGAGCCGGCGAGCATCAGCAACGAAGGCTGGCTGGGGAAGACGGCCGACCGCCTCGATCCCGCACACCAACACCCCGTGCTCATGGTGAATGTGGGGAGGCGATTGCCGCTGGCGCTTTCGTACCCGGGCGTGATGGCCGCCTCGCTGGACACACTGGCCGACTACAACATCTTTCCGCAGCACCTTGATAACGCGACCTCCCACTCCCAGCTGGCAAGCGCCGCGCGTGAACTCTACGAGTCGCCGGGACTCGTCGATCCATGGCAGCGCGCGCAGGGAATCGGACGGTACGCACTGGACGGCATCGAGATACTCCGCGACGCGGCGCGCTCCTACCAATCGACCGTCGCGTACCCGCCGTTCAACCGTCTTGCACAGCGACTGCGGTCCATCGCGCAGATCCAGGTCGGAGGCGTGGGGACGCGGATCTTCTATACCTCCCATGATGGGTACGACACGCACCAGGACCAGTTGGTTACGCAGCAGCGGCTACATCAACAGCTCGGAACCGCGATTGAGACGTATCTTGCAGACCTCGCCACGCAGGATCTTGAGCGTGAGACCGTCATTCTCGTCTTCTCGGAGTTTGGCCGGCGCATCGCGGAGAACGGGGATGGGACGGACCACGGTGGGGCCGGAGTTGCCTTCCTCATCGGGAGTCAGGTCCTTGGAGGACTCTACGGCGACTATCCATCGCTCCTCCCCGGTGACCAGATTGACGGCGACCTCCGCCCGACGATCGATTTCCGCGAGGTGTACGCCTCGATCCTCGATCAGTTCATCGGACTCGATGCACATGAAATCGTCGATCCGCGCATTGCCGCCCTCGGTCTTAGGAGGGCGGCATGACGGCAGCGAACCTCTCCGTCCGGCCCGCCGCACGCTTCGCGTACGCGATGACCATCGGCGCCTGGGGAAACACCGGGCGCGGTTTCGCCCATCCCGTAGATGTCCAGGTCGACGATCGAACCGGGCGCATCTACGTATTGAATCGCTCGACGTCCTGGGAAGCACCACATGGGCGCGCGGTACGCATCACGGTGCTCGACTGGGACCACAACGTCCTCGGAGAACTCGGACACCGGGGCGATGACCCCGGCGGTCTGATGATGCCGACCGCTCTCACACTCACCGATGACGGTCGCGTCCTCGTCACCGATGAGCAGCTGCACCGGATCAGTGTGTTCAGCGCAGAAGGCGAGGTCCTCCCCTCCTGGGGGCTCTCCGGCTCTGCTCCGGGTCAACTGAACCGCCCCGCCGGGATCACGACCGCACCCGATGGCAGTGTGGTGGTAGTCGACCACGGCAACCACCGCATCCAGAGATTCACCGCGGACGGCGAATACCTCGGCGGCTTCGGCGCCCGGGGTAGTGCGCCCGGTGAGTTCGAGTTGCCCTGGCACCTTGCTGTCGATGACCGGGGCCGGGTCTGGGTCACCGACTGGGGTAACGACCGCATCCAGGCCTTCGCCCTCGACGGCGCATGCCTCGAGGTGCTCGGGGGGCCACAGGATTCGCTGTTCCACGGCCCGGCCGGGATCGCCTGGGATGCGCATCACAACCTCTTCGTCACCGACTGGGGACGCGATCGAGTGCTGGTGTTCGACTCGGAGCTACGCCAAATCGATACGTGGCACGGTGATGCGGATCTCTCGCCGTGGGCGGAGGAACGACTCACCGAGTTCCCGGAGATGGCCAGGTCTCGCGAAGCCGCCGGGCTGCTCGATGTCGAACGCCGATTCTGGCGACCGACAGGGATTGCAGTGGCGGAGAGCGGCGCCGTCCTGGTTACCGATTCCGGGCGGCACCGCCTTCAGGTCTACCAGCACGTCAGCGCCCGGTAGCCGGCGCACCACAAACACCGCCACAGTCTGAACCACATGGCACCGCAAGATAGAGAGATCGATGCCTGACATGCTCACGTTCCGTTCGCGCCGCGCGGCCGGTGTACTCGCGGCGCTCCTGGCCACGTTCCTCCTCGTTGCGTGCGGAGACGACGGCAATCCGCCGACGTCCACAGCAACCCCCGTTCCGGGAACAGCGACGGTGGTTGCGACCGAGACCACCGCTACTGCGACGCAGCACGATGCGAACCTCACTCATGGTTGTGTGGAGGAGTTTGACCCGGAGACGGACTACTTCCCGGAACGGGTTGAACTGCGCTATGCGGCAAACTTCAGCGTGGAATACCACGACTCCTACAAGGTGGTGACGGTATTTGAGCCACGCCGCGGTGACCCTGCGGAGCAGTACGTGCTGGTGCAATGCGGCGCACCGCTCCCGGAACTAGAAGGCACGCTCGCCGGAGCGGCCCTGATTGAAGTACCGATCACCTCCATGTTCTCGGGCGGCACGCCGGGCATGACGCTGCTGGCGAACCTCGACCGGCTGGAGGTGCTCCAGGCGGTGGCGCGTCCGGATTCCGTGAACAACCCGGCTGTGCGGGCACGCCTCGACTCTGGGGACATCTCCGCGTACGCGGATGCGGGCGAGATTAACCTCGAGTACGTCATCGCAGAGGCGCCGGCGATCCTGCTCACGGGAGGCACCGAACAGCCAGATCAGCTTGCTTCACTCCAGTCGGCCGGGGTCGCGGTGGTATCGGATGCGGCGTGGCTGGAGGGCACCGCGCTGGGCCGTGCGGAGTGGATCAAGTTCATGGGTCTCTTCTTGAACGGAGAGGCACAGGCCGCTGCCATCTTTGATGAGATTGAGTCGAACTACCTGGAGCTCTCCCAACTCGCCAGCGCCATCCCGGAGGAGGACCGCCCGCTGGTGATGTCCGGCTTCATCTTCAACGGACTCTTCTATGCAGCCGGTGGTGCGTCCTACATGGCTGACATCATCGAGGCAGCCGGGGGCCGGTACGTGTGGGCCGATGACGATACGACCGCCAGTCTGATGCTCGATATCGAAGAACAGATCGACCGGGCGCTGGATGCGGACTTCTGGATCAGCCAGGAGCTCAACGACTGGTCGGTGCTGGCTGACGTCCTGGATGTCG
Source organism: Dehalococcoidia bacterium (assembly GCA_050486345.1). GTDB lineage: Bacteria > Chloroflexota > Dehalococcoidia > UBA2979 > UBA2979 > JBJHDC01. Next base: position 13,392 of record JBJHDC010000062.1, read on the forward strand.
ATCCTCGGCTGGGGGAGTTCAAGGCGTACCGCGACGGCGAGGTCTGGGTGAACCGCCTGCGGGTCAATGAGACGGGCGGCAACGAGTTCTGGGAGCGGGCACCCGCATTCCCACACCTAATGCTGGCGGACCTGATCGCGATCTTCCACCCGGACCTGGTGCCGGATCACACGTTGGAGTGGTACCTCCGCGTGCCGGAGGAGTAGGCACACATGGCCACCCTGGACGTCCCCCGGGTCAGGGCACGGCCGGCCCCGGATACCGCGATTGCGGTCACACTCGGTCGCCAGCGGACACGAGAGATCGTCGCGCTCCTTGTGCTGGCAGCCATGCTGGTGTTCATGTTGGTGCTCGCCATCGCGGTGGGGTCCATCTGGATTCCGCTCGACCAGGTGCTGGTGATTCTCACCGGAGGCGAGGCGGAGCGTGCAGCGTGGCATATCGTGGTGTGGGATGTGCGGCTCCCGAGAGCGTGCACAGCGGTGCTGGCCGGTGCGGCTCTGGGGATGGCCGGTCTACAGATGCAGACGCTCTTCCGCAATCCCCTGGCGGATCCGTTCGTGCTCGGGATTTCATCTGGTGCAAGCCTGGGCGTCGCGCTGGTCGTGCTCACGGGCGGGGCCGCAAGCGGTATCTTCGCGACTCGCATGGGGATTGCTGGCGACATGGCGGTGACGGTGGCCGCCATTGTGGGTGCGATGGCGGTTCTGGGCCCGGTGCTGGCACTCTCGTCTCGAGTGGCTAATCCAGCCACAGTGCTGATTCTGGGGCTGATGGTCGGCTACGCGATCTCCGCGTTCGTGACTGTGCTGGTCGCCCAGACCGATGCGCCGCAGTTGCAGCGATGGGTGGCCTGGGGGTTCGGCTCGTTCTCCGGGGTCACCTGGGGCAAGCTCCAGATCCTTGCTCCCGTCGTCGGCGCAGGCCTCCTCATCGCAGCCGCGAGTACGAAGCAGCTCAACGCCCTGTTGCTGGGCGAGCAGTACGCGCGATCGATGGGCCTTTCCGTTCGCCGCATGCGGCTCATCACGATGATCGGCGCGTCCCTTCTCGGCGGCGTCGTCACGGCGTTCTGCGGCCCAATCGCGTTCCTTGGCATCGCGATCCCACATCTCTGCCGCGCGATCCTGGGTACTTCCGACCATCGTGTGCTGGTGCCGGGTGTTGTGCTGATGGGGGGCATCATTGCGCTGCTCGCACAGGTTGTGGCGCTCATGCCCGGGCAGGCCGGGGTGCTCCCGCTGAACTCCGTCACGGCGCTCATCGGAGCACCCATCGTCGTGATCGTGCTGCTCCGCAACCGCCGAGGGGTGTTCACCGGATGACGACGACAATACCGCCCGGCTCGCCGCCACCAATCCCGCCGCCGGCGCCGCCGGCCGTACCACCGGCCGCAACGGCGCCCGCCCTGCTGCTCAGTCAGGTGAGCGCCGGGTACCGC
>JBJHDC010000063.1:0-14702 GCA_050486345.1 Dehalococcoidia bacterium
CTTCAGCGCCGCGATGTCCGCGTCATCGACCAGCGGGTGATCCACCGCCGGCACCGGGTCCTGCCAGATCAGGTCCTCGTCCGGCACCCACGGGCCCAGGTACCGGGACTTCGGTCCCATGTCACGGTGGAGCAACTTGAACCACGCCCGCGCGAACGCGTCCTCGAACTCCGCCGGGTTCTCCAGGAAGCGCTTCGAGATCGGGCCGTAGATCGGGTCCAGGCGCAGCGCGAGGTCGGTCGTCAGCATCACAGGCGTGTGTCGCTTGGAGGGGTCGTGGGCGTCCGGCACGGTGTTCTCGGCAGCGGGATCCGTCGGGATCCACTGCCACGCGCCGGCCGGGCTCTGGGTCAGATCCCAGTCGTACTTGAAGAGCGTCTCGAAGAAGCTGTTGTCCCACGCTGTCGGCGTGGGCGTCCAGGCGCCCTCAAGGCCGCTGGTGATCGAGTCGCCAGCCTTGCCGCTGCCGAAGCTGTTCTTCCAGCCGAAGCCCTGGTCCTCAATCGCCGCGCCTTCCGGCTCCGGGCTCAGGTGCGGAACCTCCTCGGCAGCGCCGTGCGTCTTGCCGAAGGTGTGACCGCCAGCGATGAGCGCCACGGTCTCCTCGTCGTTCATCGCCATGCGGGTGAACGTCTCGCGGATGTCCTTGCCCGCAGCCAGCGCGCTCGGGGTGCCGTTGGGGCCTTGCGGGTTGACGTAGATGAGGCCCATCTGCACCGCGCCCAGCGGGTTCTGCAATTCGCGGTCGCCGCTGTAGCGCTCGTCGCCCAGCCACTCCGTCTCCGGGCCCCAGTAGACGTCCTCCTCCGGCGACCAGATGTCCGGCCGTCCGCCGCCGAAGCCAAAGGTCTTCAGCCCCATGGTCTCCATCGCGCGGTTTCCGGCGAAGATGAGCAGATCCGCCCACGAGAGCTTCCGCCCGTACTTCTGCTTGATCGGCCAGAGCAGCCGCCGCGCCTTATCGAGGTTGGCGTTGTCCGGCCAGCTGTTCAGCGGGGCGAAACGCTGCGCGCCCGTGCCACCACCGCCACGGCCATCCGCGACGCGGTACGTCCCGGCCGCGTGCCAGGTCATGCGCACGAACAACGGCCCGTAGTGCCCGTAGTCAGCCGGCCACCACTCCTGCGACTGCGTCATGATCGCGTCAACGTCGCGCGCGAGGGCCTCAAAGTCGAGGGTCTTGAACTCCTCCGAGTAGTCGAAGTCTTCGCCGAGTGGGTTCGCACGCGGGTGGTTCTGGCGCAGGATGCCCAGGTTCAGCTGGTGCGGCCACCAATGCTGGTTGGCGCTGGACCCCACCGCCTGGTGCGGGGCGACCAGCACAGGACACTTCTGCTCATCCGGCTCTTCGCTGGTGACGATGGTGCCGTGGTCTTCGTTGGTCACGATGTACTCCTCGTTGTTGATCCGGTCCGGCCGACTGCGTTGACTGACTGAACATCTGGCTTGTTGTCGTTGGTTAGCCGCGTTGTTGGTTAGCCGCTGGGTGCGGCGCGGCGGCAATCGGGGCAGGTGCCCCAGAAGATGACCTCCGCCTCGTCTATCTCGTACCCCGCGTCCGATGAGGCCGTCAAGCAGGGGGCGTGCCCCACCGTGCAGTCGACATCAACGGTCGCGCCGCAGCTACGGCAGACCAGGTGGTGGTGGTTATCACCCACACGATGCTCAAACCGTGCGGGCGATCCGGCAGGCTGGATGCGACGCAGCAGCCCCTTCTCCACCAGCACGCCAAGCGCATCGTAGACGGCCTGCCGCGAGATCGCGCCGATGTCGGTCCGCACCGCCTCTGCGATCTCGTCGGCCGTGCCGTGCGAACGCGACGAGGCGGCCCGCAGGACGGCAAGCCGCTGCGCGGTCACCTGCAGGCCGTGCTGCCGCAGCCGTTCCGCCGGATCGAGGTCTGATTGAGCCGCCATGCCCGCAGGGTGCGCCTTATTCTGGACCCTGTCAATCTTCATCCTATATCTGATATTCCCTCGAATCGACAAGGCAGCCCCTCGATCATCGCAGAGATCGGCAGGATTGCCCCACTTTGCCCTCCCGAGGGACTCCGCTGCGTGCCGCCGGTACCATGCGCCTATGGCCATCGACGAGTCCCGGGCTACCGTCGGCACATCCATCGCCCATGCGAGTGACCTCAGATGACTGCATACGCCAACCGCGCGTTCATCCAGGCACTGAGGGAGCGTCTGCGCGCGGCCGCTGACCTGGCGAGGGCGCCGCAGATGCAGCGCTACATGAAGTCCGAGATGCCGTTCTTCGGCGTGCAGAGCCCCCAACAGAAGGTCATCTTCCGTGGACTCATCGCGGAGCACTCCCTCGAGAGCTTCGAGGCCTGGCGCGACACCATCCTCGCCACCTGGCGCGAGGCCACTCACCGAGAGGAGCGCTATGCCGCGCTCACACTGGCAGAGCACCGCCGCTACGCCGCGTACCGCACTCCTGACGCGCTCCCGCTCTACGAGGAACTGGTGGTCACCGGCGCCTGGTGGGACCTGGTCGATTGGACGGCCCGCCTCATCGATGCACTCCACGAGCAGGACCCCGAGTGGACCGCCGCGAGGATGCGCGAGTGGAGCCGGGACGAACATCTGTGGAAGCGGCGCGTCTCGATCATCTGCCAGCTCCGCCACAAGGAGCGCACGGACCTCGCACTCCTCTACGACTGCATCGAGGCCAACCTCGACGACCCGGATTTCTTCATCCGCAAGGCCATCGGCTGGGCCCTCCGCCAGTACGCGTGGACGGATCCCAACGAGGTCGTCCGATACGTCACCGCCCACGCCGACCGCCTCAGCCTGCTGAGCAAGCGCGAAGCGCTCAAGAACGTGCTGAAGAGCGGGCGGCTCAACGCGATTCCCTGAGCTGCCCCGCCGAGGGTTCCTTACTCGTACACGATCAGCTCAAGCAGGTTGCCATCCGGGTCCCGTGTGTAGACGCTGGTCCCCATCGCGCTGCCGAGCGAACGGCCACCTTGCCGGCCGATGGGGCCTTCGATGAGCCCACCGCCCGCGTTGCGGAAGAGCTGCGCGGCATCCTCCACGCTCCCATCCCAGACGAAGCAGAAGTCGCCACAACCCGGCACCGCCTGCGGTCCGCGCAGCGTGACGGCGGGATCCTGCCACAGCTCCGGCGGATGCACGTTGATCTTCGAGTCACCGAATGCGAACGCGAACATGCGGGATTTCCCCGCTCGCCACTCCTCCTCACCGAGTACGGTGAACCCCAGGCGCTTGTAGTACGCAATCATCTCCTCCGGCTGCGCCGTGGGAATGACCGCGTGATCGAAGAATGCGATGGACATCTGTTCCTCCCTGTCAGGCGGAGCGTACCGCAGGATTCGCTCCGCGTTCGATGGATCGTTGATGGTGTACGCTCCACCTCGCACCACGGCGATCCCTCGCACAGCCCGCGCGCGGACGCCGATGGAGGGAGACCATCTATGAAACTTGGCATCAGCATCGGCTACTCAGGCGCCCAGCTCAGCATCCCGATCGACCTCATCAAGCGCGCCGAGGAACTCGGCTACGATTCGGTCTGGACCGCGGAAGCGTACGGCTCCGACGCCATCACGCCGCTCGCCTACATCGCCGCGCACACGCACCGCATCCGCCTCGGCACCGGCATCATCCAGATCGGTGCACGCACGCCTGCCGCCACGGCCATGGAGGTGCAGACCGTCGATGCACTCGCTGGCGGCGGCCGCGTGATCGCCGGCCTCGGCGTCTCCGGCCCGCAGATCGTCGAGGGCTGGTATGGCTCGCCGTGGGGCAAGCCGTACTACCGGCTCAAGGACTACATCTCCATCATGCGCAAGATCTTCAATCGCGAAGAGCCCGTCACCCACGACGGCCCGGAGATCTCGCTGCCCTACACCGGCCCCGGCTCCATCGGGCTCGGCAAGCCGTTGAAGTCCATCCTGCACATGAACCCGAAGCTGCCGATCTTTCTCGGCGCAGGGAACGAGTCCAACCTCCGCCTCGCAGGCCACCTCTGCGACGGCCTGCTCCCGCTCGGCTTCGTGCCGTCACGCATCGATGACTACCGCAAGCCGCTGGAGGAGGGCTTCGCTCGCGCCGGCAACGGCAAGTCGTTCAAGGACTTCGAGATCCAGCCCTCGCTGGTGGTGAACGTCACGGACGACGTGCGCGGCGCACTGCGAGCGATGAAGCCGAACATCGCCCTCTACGTGGGCGGCATGGGCGCGCGTGAGCTGAACTTCCACAACCAGCAGATGGTCCGCCGCGGCTACGGCGACGCCGCGGCCCGCATCCAGGAGCTGTTCCTCGAAGGCCGCAAGGGCGAGGCGCTCGAGGAGGTCCCGGACGAGTACTGCGACGAGATGTCCCTCGTCGGCCCGCCCGCACGCATCAAGGAGCGCTACCGCGCCTGGGAAGACAGCGGCATCACCGGCATCACCATGCGCACCCCGGCCCCGGACGACTTCCAGACGCTAGAGATCATGGCGGACGTCACGGGCGCGAGCAAGGGTGCGGGCACTGCAACCTAGGCGACGACCGGCCGCACTTCCCTCACAGGCACTCTGCACGCAGATATACTGTCGTTATGCCTGCACGTTGATGCCTGCCATGGGAGGTGCCTGATGTCCCAACTGACCGTGCGTGATGTGCCTGACGATGTCATGGACGTGCTTCGCAAGGCGGCGACCCGTCGCGGGCTGAGCTTGAACGCGACCGTGAAGGCGATGCTTACTGAGCAGGCTGCGGAGGAACGCCGCCGCGAGCTCGCTGAGGCATCAGTCGCCCGCATCAAGGCGCTTCGAGAACGAATCCGCGAGGAACACGGTGGTGACTTCGAGGAGAGCTGGCCCCTCATTCGCGAGGATCGTGATCGGTGAACGCCCGCGACCGATATGTGGTCGATGCGTCCGTCGCGGTGAAGTGGGTCATTCCTGAACCATCGAGCGGGGCCGCAACACTGCTGCTCGAAGCCACCGTGCGTGGTGAGATTGACGTCTTCGTGCCTGACGTCTTCGTGGCTGAGGTCACCAACGTGATCTGGAAGTGGAGCCAGCGCAACCCTGACGTGTCGGCCGAGCAGGCGAACACCGCGCTTGCCGAACTGCTAGAGGTCTTGCCGACCTTGATCCCCTCGCAATCGTTGGCTCAACAGGCGCTCGAACTCGCGCTCCGCTTCAAGCACCCCGCGTACGACTGCCTGTACGTTGCGCTGGCGCTGCGTGATCACGCAACGCTGGTGACAGCGGACCAACGGCTAATGAACGCACTCGGCCCCGCCACCGGCCGCCTGGTCCACATCGACGACCTCGAACTGCCGTAGCTCCGGGGGTCTGGGGCGTCCCGCTAGACCTCGCGAACAACCACCCCGGTCGGCGTCCAGCGCCAGGTGCGGAAGCGCACGTTCTTGATGCCTACGCGCTTTGCGTGGCGCTTCGCGTTGTTCGCCATCCCTGCGGGGACATACAGGTACAGCGGGCACTGCGAGTTATCCAGCCGCGCCCACGTGTACGTCGCCTGCTCCAGCGATACCGTCTCCGGCGTCTCCACCTGCGCAATCGCGATCGGGTAGTTGCCGGGGTACGACACCGAGACGATGTCCGGGAACAGCTTTTCGCCCGTACCGCGCGGCTCTACGCCGAACTGCGGCTCTGGCAGGTTCACGTACGTACGCAGATCCGGGTGCTCGTCGTTCGGGTAGGCGAACCGCTGCCCCGCCACGGACTGCACCGCCTCCACCACCGCGTACCGACGCGTCTCCTCGTTCCGGCGCCATCGAGGCCATGCCTCGCGCCAGTAGTCGCCACGGGTGTCGTGATGTGACGCGAAGAGCGAGAGGTCGCGCGCCTGCGTTCCGATGAACAGCAGCAGCGCGATGATCGCCAGCGGGGCCAGCACGATGATCGATGCGCCGATGCCGACGCCACCGATCTCCATCCAGTGCGGCCCCGGGAAGACCCACATCACATAGAACATCGCCGCGAACGCCGCCAGGCTGATGAACCCCCACGGGGACGGCAGGTTGTACGTCGATGCTGCCGGAGCCGGTGGCGCTCCAACTGTTGCGGGCACCTGCATCACTGCCTCCTGAGGTTCCGGCTCGGCCGTGGCTACTGCGGTGGCAGCCGGCGCCGCGGCACTCGCAGCCGCCGGAGCCTCTGCAGCTGCGGCCGGAGCGTCCGAGGCCGGTGCATCACCTGCAGGGGCTTCCGCAGCGGGCGCTTCCGCAGCGGGCGCTGCCGCTGCCGGCGCAGCCGCACCACCGCCACCACCCACCCGCGCGCGTGCCGCGGCGCGGTCCTGGTACCAGAGCGTATTGATCTCGGTGAAGTGCGCCAGGTTCCCGGGCACATCCCCCTCGGGGAAGATTGCGGACACCGGGCAGGCCGGCTGGCAGGCGCCACAATCGATGCACTCGGTCGGATCGATGTAGAGCATCCGATCCTGACCCTCTTCGAAGTGGATGCAGTCAACCGGACAGACCTCAACGCAGGCCTGGTCCATGGTGTCGATACAGGTCTCAGTGATGACGAACGTCACGAGCGAGCCTTCCCAGCGGGTCCGGACACGGCAATCCGCTTACCGCTCCCACACACCCGGGCGGAGTCGCCGCCATCGTACCGAGTGAGGGAGATGCGATCCATCCTGCCATGCGACTGGGCACCCGGAGCGATGTACAAGCCCCACGGCGGGCGCGTCACTATCGTTCCCCGCGTATGATGGTGGCCCGGGGCCAACGGAGGGGTGCCGGAGCGGTTGAACGGACTCGTCTTGAAAACGAGCGCCCGCGCAAGCGGGCCGTGGGTTCGAATCCCACCCCCTCCGCCACTTCATCTCACCGGCTAGACCAGCTGCCGTTCGCTTGCCGCACCGCGGTGCGAACCACCCCGGCCGTTGGCACAGCGGACCGGTGGGGTCTGCGGCACACCACCCTCGATGCGGGCCGTCCGATGAGGGCAGCGGTCGTGCGTCACCAGGCCGGAAAACAGATCGGCCTCACTCGCGCACTGGCCGCAGGCGCTGAAGCCCTTGTGGTGTGACATTGACGGTGCTCCTTCCCGGAGCGCGGCTGCCCTCGGCCGCTGGCGTGTCCTTCTGTCCATCCAGCATCACGCCGGGCAATGACAGCCAGTTCAACGTCGCGTTACCGAATGGTGAATATTGCGATCACGGCGTCACCCGAGCTAGCGAGCGGGTGCGAACTCGTGGATGCGCACCTCGAACACACCGCCGGGAGACGTCTCGATGATCGCCACCGTCCCCGGGACCATGAACGAGGGATAGCCTTGCCCGCCGTTCACGAAGCGGACACCGTCCACGTCCTCGTTCATGGGCACATGGATGTGCCCATAGCAGATCACATCTAGATCCCCGGCCGCCGCCTCCGGGAAGTCCGGCAGCAGCTCGGCCGGTGGCGGCTCCGGCCCCGCCCACGCCGGGTGCGTCACGCCGATGCGCACCCCGTCCACCTCGATCACCTCGCGGTACGGCACCATCCGGCGCAGCTCCGGCGGGTCCGAGTTCCCATGCACCATCACCGCCCGCTTCGAGGCAGCCCGAAACCCCACGACGGCATCCACCCCCACCCAGTCACCGCAGTGAATGGCAACGTCCACCTCGGCGACCAGCGCCCGCAGGCCCTCGTGCATCTCGTCCCACGTCCGGACGTGCGTATCGCCAACCACCAGGATCCGCGTCATGTGGAGGAGTGTGGCACGAACCGCACCCGCGAGCGATGTGAGGTCTAACGGGAGGGGTTGACGGGGAGCGTCAATGACGATAAAACCTACTATCTAGATAGGGATTATCAATGAAGCTCTCCTCTCGAGGCGATTACGCGGTTCGAGCACTGGTGGAACTGGCGGCAGCCGGTGACGGTCGGTCACTGACCGTCGCGGAACTCGCCGAGCGTACGGCCATCGCACCCAAGTACCTGGAGGCGTTGATGCGCCAGCTGGGAACCGCCGGCATCGTCCGCGGGCGCCGTGGCCCGTCCGGTGGGTACCACCTCGAACGCCCCGCTGAGGAGATCTTCGTAGGCGAGGTCATCCGCGTGATGGATGGCCCCCTGGCCCCCACCCTCTGCGCGAGCCGCACGCAGCACGCTCCCTGCCCTGCCTACCGATGCGCGGACGAGGAAACCTGCACCCTGCGCGAAATGTGGGTCGAGGTCCGAGACGCCATCTCCGCCGTTGTCGATCGCACCACATTCGCCACGCTGGCCGAGCGTACTCGCATCAACCGGGAACGGGTCACACCCCGTTACGCGATCTGAGGCCGTGATGAACGAACCACCCAACCCACGTGAACAGGAAGTGCTGGCGGAGGTGCTCCGCGCCATCCGCGAGCTCAGATTCGGGCACGTCCAGGTCATCGTGCAGGACTCCCGGGTGATCCAGATCGAAACGCTGGAGAAGAAGCGCATGGACCGACCCAGTGCCTAGACCGAAACACACCGACCGGGCTGACCAGAAAACTGGAGGCCCCTCGCAAGACGCGAGGGGCCTTTTCGTTGCGTGCTCGTGTATGTGGCCCCGCGGCTCGCGGGGCGCAACCGAGATTGCGACAACCACACCATTGCACTGAGCCCCGGCTCTGAAAGGCACCCAACCGATGTTCCACCAACTTCCCCGCTTGCTCCGACGAACGCGCCTCCGACGTACCCCCCATCTGCTGCTCACAGCCATTGCCACCGTTGCGCTGGCTGCGGCCGCCTGTGGCTCGAACGACACCGGAGCAGGCGGCACGAACCCGGACGGCTCGCCCTCGCCCGTCACGCTCCGGCTGGGCATCTTCCCGAACGTGACCCACGCACCCGCGTTCATCACCCTCTCAGACGGCTTCCTGGATGCGGAGTTGCCGGAGCACGTGAGCCTGAACACGCTGGCGTTCAATGCCGGTGGGCAGGTCATCGAAGCGATCTTCGCCAATGAGATTGACATCTCATTCATCGGACCGAACCCAGCCATCAACGGGTTCGTGCGCTCCAACGGCGAGGCGCTGCGGATCGTCTCCGGTGCGACTAGTGGTGGGGCACTCTTCATCGTCCATCCCGAGAGTGGGATCCAGACCGCGGCGGACCTTTCCGGTAAGCGCCTCGCGACGCCCGCGTTGGGGAACACACAGGATGTAGCGCTCCGCGCCTACCTCGCCGAGCACGGGCTCGCGGCGCGCGAACAGGGCGGCAACGTGAACGTGATCCCCACCGCCAACCCGGACATTCTCACGCTCTTCATCCGTGGAGACATGGATGGTGCGTGGGTGCCGGAACCCTGGGGCACGCGCCTCATCCAGGAGGCCGGCGGTGAGCTGTTCCTGGACGAACGCGATCTCTGGCCAGATGGGGATTTCGTCACCACCCACGTGATCGTGCGTACCGGCTTTCTGGAGCAACACCCCGACGTGGTGGAAGCGTTCGTCCGCGCTCATGTCCGCGGCATCCAGTACATGAACGAGAACACTGAGGACGCCAAGACTATCGCGAACGCAGGCATCGCCGGGATCACCGTCGCGCTACCCGACCAGGTCATCGATGGTGCCTGGCCGAACCTGCGATTCACGCCGGACCCCATCGCCTCCAGCCTGCAGCGCTCCGCCGACGATGCCTACGCCCTGGGGTACCTCGATGTGGAGCCGAACCTTGAGGGCATCTACGCACTCGACATCCTCAACCGCGTGCTCGCCGACCTGGGTCTCGACCCGGTGCAGGAGTAATCCCATGCGAACATCTACCGTCATCTCTGTGCCGGAGGCAGCCCACTCACGGGCTGCCTCCGGCACACCACAGCTCGAGGTTCAGCGGGTCACCCGCCGCTACCGCTCCAAGCGGCACGACACCCTCGCTCTGGATCACGTCTCGCTCAACATCCAGAAGGGCGAATTCGTCTGCCTCGTCGGTCCCTCCGGCTGCGGCAAGTCCACCCTCCTCAACCTCGTCGCGGGCTTCGAGGCGCCCAACGGCGGCTCCCTGATCTTCGACGGCGAGCCTGTCCGAGGGCCCGGCCCCTCCCGCACCGTCGTCTTCCAGGAGCCGGCGCTGTTCCCGTGGTTGAACGTTCGCTCCAACATCGAGTTCGGACTCAAGCTGGAGGGGGTCCCGAAGCGCGACCGCCAGGAACGAGCGTCCGAGTTCATCGAGATGGTCGGCCTCTCCAAGTTCGAGCGCGCCTACATCCACGAGCTTTCGGGCGGCATGAAGCAGCGCGCCCAGCTCGCCCGCGCGCTGGCCGTACATCCACGCATGCTGCTCATGGACGAACCCTTCGCGGCGCTGGACGCGCAGACGCGCGACGTCCTGCAGGTGGAGCTCCAGCAGCTCTGCGCGCGCATCGGCGCCACGGTTCTCTTCGTCACCCACAACGTCCGGGAAGCGGCCCTGCTCGGGGATCGCGTCGTCGTCATGAGCCCCGGACCGGGGCGCATCACCCACGAACTCACCGTGGACCTCGAACGCCCGCGTATGCCGGATGACCATCGAATCACCGATCTCGCGGCAGAGATCCGTTCGCTCCTGGGCACACCGGCCGATGAGGCTGAAGAGGAAGCGGCATGAGCGGCCGAATCATCGAAGGCTGGCGGGAGGGCGCCTCTCGATTACCCTCCGTGAACCTCACGGGTGGCGGAACGCCGGGACGCCTGATCCGCGTGACGGTCTTCTACCTCATGCTGCTGGTGATCTGGCACGTCGTGGCAGTCCTGGAGCTCTGGTCGCCGCACCTGTTTCCGTCCCCGGAACGGGTATGGGATGCCCTCTGGCGCAACGCACAGAGCGGACTGCTCTTCGAGAGCATCGTGGCGACCATGCAGCGGCTGAGTATCGGCTATGTGCTCTCATTCGTCATCGGTGGGTTCCTCGGGATCATCACGGGATCGGTGCGCCTGATCGATGAGACGGCGGGCACCATCGTCCTCGGACTCCAGTCGCTGCCAAGTATTACGTGGCTCCCCCTCGCCATCCTCTGGTTCGGGCTATCGGAACGGGCGATCATCTTTGTGGTGCTGATGGGCTCCACGTTCTCGATCGCAATCTCCGTCCGAGACGGCATCCGCAACCTGTCCCCGCTCCTGCGGCGGGCCGCCGGGACCTTCGGCGCGTCGCGGTGGCAGCTCTACCGCTACGTCCTCATCCCGGGCATGCTCCCTTCGCTCGCAGGGGGCCTGAAACAGGGATGGTCATTCGCCTGGCGCTCACTGATGGCGGGTGAGTTGCTCTTCCACACGGTGGGACTCGGCAACCTGCTGCACATCGGGCGCGAGCTGAACAACATGGGGATGGTCGTCGCGATCATGCTGGTCATCATCGCCATCGGCGTCACGGTAGACCGCCTCATCTTCGGCCGCCTCGAAGCCTGGGTGGGTGAGCGCTGGGGTTTCGCGGGCTACGTGCGGGCGTAAGACAGCCGACGACTCACAGAATCCGGCACGCGGATCGGCGACGCATCTCACGGGGCGACGAACTCCGGGGCATGCGTCGCCGCTGCGCGGGCAACCGCGGCGCGAGCCTCGCTATCCCGTCTCCAGGTGGGCCGCCAATTCCCCGATCACCCGCTCCGCACCGTCCATCAGCTCCTCGATGATCGAGGCGACCGGCTCTTGCTTCGTGACATCCGCAACGCCGACGCCCGCGTAGAGCGCCATCGCCTGCACGTTGCCGGTGGTGCTCAGGTTCGGCGGTGCGGCGTGGAAGCGGGGCACGTCGAACTCCTCCGGCCCCATCGCCATCCGCGCCACCGGCTGATCCTCCGGCCACGCACTCGCCGCCTCGATCGCGGAGCGCAGCACCCGATGCGGCTCGGGGCCGTATGGCCACTCCCCGGAGAAGCGGTCCGTCGTCTCCGTCGCACCGATGCATGCCTCGATCACCGCCTCCTGGTATCCCGGGTGCGCTCCGGATTCCTCGCTGGCGATCAGTCGCGTGCCCACCCGCACCGCATCCGCCCCCAGCGCGAACGCTGCCGCGACCGCTCGAGGGTTACTGAGCCCGCCGGCCGCGACCACGGGCACCCGCACCCGCGCCCGCACCGCGGGGAGCAGCACCGAGAGCGGGCCCGTGCTGCGCTGGCGACCGCCCGCCTCCTGTCCCTGCACCGTGATCAGATCGCAACCGGCCTGCTCTGCCGCGATCGCTTCCTCCACCGATCCGACCTGCCACGACGCAAGTACCCCCGCGGCGTGCACCGCCTCGACCAGGGCGGCGTCCGGATCGCGGTAGTAGAAGTCGATCAGGCGCACGGATCCGGCCTGCGCCAGTGTGCAGGCCGCCTCGAACGCCGCGTCATCGAAATACGGCATCAGGAACGTGACACCCACGCCCGGACGCGCATCCTCCGGTACCGCGGTGACCATCTCCTCCATCACAGACGGGGGCAGCCCCTGCACCGGGAGCATACCGATGCCCCCGGCGCGCGCCACGGCCGCGACCATCGCCGGGGTCGCGATGCCGCCGCTCATCGGTGCGGACTGAATCGGCCGCGTGCAGCCCAGCAGCTGCGTGAAGGGCGTGGATAGCATGGCAACCCTCCTCCAGGTCCCCTCGAGCCTCCTCGACATCGCCCTCACGCCGTCATCATCTCGTGTGTTATAGCACGATGGCCGACGCCAGAGACCGCACACCGGCGGTCCGATCTGGCCCCCACCCACCGAGGTGCTACCATCGCGCACGGACTGCCGTTCGCCGTCCGCGCGCTGCCCCGTCCGGGCGCCGCACCGTATCCGCACCGCACGTCAACGCAGGATCGAGGCTGTATGAAGCTGCACGAGTACCAGGCGAAGGAGCTCCTCGCGCGCTACGGGGTGCCCGTACCGCAGGGTCGCGTCGCCACCACGCCGGAGGAGGCCGAGGCGATCACCCGCGAGCTCGGGGGCAGCGCCGTCATCAAGGCGCAGGCCCACACCGGCGCGCGCGGCAAGGCCGGCGGCGTGAAGGTCGCGCAGTCGCCCGAGGAGGCGAAGGAGCACGCGGCCGCGATCATCGGCATGCAGCTCGTCACCCACCAGACCGGCCCGCAGGGCCTCCCCGTCTCCTCCGTCCTCGTCGAGGAACTCGTCGACATCGACCGCGAGATCTACCTCTCCGTCGCCATCGACAACTCGCCAGGCATGCCAGTGGTGATCGCCTCGCCCGAGGGCGGCATGGACATCGAGGAGGTCGCCGAGAAGCGCCCGGACGCCATCTTCCGCCAGCACGTGGACCCCGCAGCCGGCTGGCAGCCCTACCAGGGCCGTGCCCTCGCCTTCGCCTGCGGGCTGGACGGCGACCTGTTGCAGCCTGCCGTCGCGCTCATCGCCGGCCTCGTGAAGGCCTTCGAGGGTGCGGACGGCTCCATCGCCGAGATCAACCCGGTGGTGGTGACGAAGGACGGCCGCCTGCTGGCCGCCGATGCCAAGTTCTCCGTCGACGACAACGCCGAGTTCCGCCAGAAGCAGCTCGAGGCCCAGCGGGACCGCTCCCAGGAGGCCGAGAAGGACCTGGAGGCGCACGACGCCGGCATCCAGAACTACATCAAGCTGGACGGCAACATCGGCTGCCTCGTCAACGGCGCCGGGCTCGCCATGTCCACGCTGGACGCCATCAAGTTCGCCGGTGGCGACGCCGCCAACTTCCTCGACATCGGCACCGCGAACAGCCCGGAGGCCGTCAGCGCCGCGCTGCGCATCATCGGCTCCGACCCGGACGTGGAGGCGGTGCTCGTCAACATCTTCGGCGGCCTCGCCCGCACCGACATCATCGCCGAGGGCGTCATCCTCGCCCGTCGCGAGGGCCTGATCCCGCAGCCCACCGTCGTCCGCCTTGCCGGCACCAACGTGGAGGCCGGCCTGCGCATCCTCGATGAATCCGGTGAGGACATCGTCCGCGCAGACGGCTTCGCGGAGGCCGCTCGCAAAGCCGTGGAGGCGGCGCAGGGCTAGTAAGTAACACCAACGCTCGCTCGCCCTTCGACAGGCTCAGGGTGAGCGGACTCTCGTTAAGTGGAGGATGCCACGCATCCGCTCATGCTGAGCCTGTCGAAGTAGGAGCGGATGCTCACCGGGCGCCGCAACAGGCAGATGAGAGGTACACCAATGGCCGTCCTCATGGACCGCAACAGCCGCGTCGTCATCCAGGGATTCGGCGGCGCCGGACAGCGCGAAGCGCAGAACAGCCTCGACTTCGGCACGCAGGTCGTCTGCGGCGTCACACCTGGGCGCGGTGGGCAGGAGATCATCGGTGTCCCCATCCGCAACACCGTGCGCGAGGCCGTCGATGAGTTCGATGCCAACGTCTCCCTGATCTTTGTCCCCGCCCCCTTCGCCGCCGACGCCATCCTGGAGGCCGAGGCCGCAGGCATGCCGCTGATCATCTGCATCACCGAGGGCATCCCGGTCCTCGACATGGTCCGCGTGAAGCGCGTCCTCAAGGGCTCGCAGTCACGCCTCATCGGCCCCAACTGCCCCGGCGTCATCTCCGTAGCGGAGCGCAGCCGAGCCGGCATCATGCCCGTGGACGTCTACCTCGAGGGCAGCGTCGGCGTGATCTCCCGCTCCGGCACGCTCGTCTACGAGGCCGTCGACCAGCTCACCCGCATGGGCATCGGCCAGTCGGGCTCCGTCGGCGTCGGCGGCGACCCGATCATCGGCACCTCCCAGCGCGAAGCCCTCGAGCTCTTCGAGAACGACCCGGACACCGCGGCCATCGTGCTCATCGGTGAGATCGGCGGCACCGCGGAGCAAGAGGCCGCCGAGTAC
>JBJHDC010000064.1:0-14686 GCA_050486345.1 Dehalococcoidia bacterium
GGTTGTGGATGACCCGGTCCGTCTGCTGGCGCGCACCACGCCGGCCGGCTTCGAGTTCTCCGGGACCGGGGGCGTACGGATTGAACTCATCGACGAGATCGTTGAAGCGCAGCGTGCCTCCGCGGAGGAGCACCTGGCAGATGTGCGCGCGCTGATCGAGGCGGACGGCATTGCGAACGTCGAGACCGCGGTTCTCACGGGCCTGCCCGGCGAGGCGATTGTGGAGATCGCGCGCGAGCGTGGATGCGATGTGGTGATCATGGCGACCCACGGCCGTTCTGGCCTCCGGCGCACCGTGCTGGGCTCCGTTGCGGACCACGTTCTGCGGCACCTGGATGACATCCCGGTGCTCCTGGTGCATCCGTCCGAAGACGCTCGCTGAGGCCCCTTGCACCGCGTTGTTCCGCGCTGGGCAGGTCATGGGACTTTAGTCCTGAGGACCTGTGCCCCCCGCCCATCGAATCGTATGCAGTACGTCCGTAATGTGAAGGGCGTAGCGAACGATAGGTGGTAGCGAACGATGGATCTGGGTCTTGAGGTGAATACCGGCACGCTGATGGGCGCGAAGTCGCCTGTGGCAGACATGCTCGGTATGTGTCCAGAGTCCGGCAACCCGCCCGCGGGGGTGGTACTGGGGCTCGACTGGAACCTGGGTACGTGCGACGTCAGCATGGAGTACCTGATTCCGGATGAGTGGCCGGGTGATGATGACCTGGTCGCGGCGAGACTGGTGAACTCCCTGCGGGAGTACCCGGTGTTGGTGAGCGGGTTGATCGAGGTGCGTGTGTACCGTGGTGACACCACGGGCTGCCCCATGGGGCCGGCTCCTCGCCTGGTGGCGACGGCCACCAATTTCACCTGCCGGCGCGAGTCGAGTGCCATCGCGTAGGCGGGGTCTCTCCTTCCGGCTGGCGCAGCGAACATACAGAACACACACAGAACATATGCAGAAGCGGCCTCGGACAAATGTCCGAGGCCGTCTGACGTGTATTTCGCGAATCGGCGGGGTACGCCGAGCAGCCTCCGAGCAGTCCTACCTACTGGTGCATGCGCATGCGGCGCTCGGTGGCCAGGCGGGCGGCCTGCGATCGACGCTCCACGCTCAGCTTCGAGTAGATCTGCGAGACGTAGTTCTTGATCGTCTTCTCGGCGAGCGAGAGGTTCTTGGCGATCTCACCGTTGGTCATGCCGTCCGCGATCATGTCGAGGATGCGGTCCTCCTGCGGGGTGAGCGAGGCGAAGGCATCGTTCGCGGGGTGGTTCGCCTGGCCCTGGCGCATGCGCTCCAGCACCTCGGTTGCCATGCGTGGATCGAGGAGCGAGCCGCCCGCGCCGACGGTCATCACGGCGTCCTGGATCCCGTCCAGGGTGAGGTCCTTCAGCAGGTACCCGGAAGCCCCCGCCATCACGGCGGCAAAGAGGGCGTTGTGATCGGCGTGCGAGGTCAGGATCAGCACCTTGGTCTCGGGGCGAATGGTGCGCAGCTCGCGGCAGGCCTCGATGCCGGAGCCGTCCGGCAGGCGCAGGTCCATGATCACCACATCGGGCTCCACCCGCTGCGCGACCTCGAGCGCCTCTTTGAGGGTGCCGGCTTCGCCGACGACGATGATCTCGCGCCGCTCGGAGAGCAGATCGGAGAGGCCGCGCCGAACCACCGCATGATCGTCCACGATCATCAGACGGATCTGCTCTGGAACCTGCCTGCTCGAGGGAGCTGAGAACGCCATCGAAACCTCCGGTGGGGTGATCATACGTTGCCCGCTCTCCTCTGTGCCTGTTGTGTTCCTCGGCTTGTTGCGCGTCACAGCAGCAATCGTCGGACGCTGCGAGCGCGGCTGGTTGTACGGCAATTGTTGCGTGATACATCGCCGTACCTCACGGGCGCTGGTCACGACCGCCTGGGACTTTGGTCCCGTGTTCGTCCGGCGGGAGGGGCTGTCGCGAAAATCGCAGGACCTCGAGCGCTGCGCGGGCAACGGTGGGCTATCAACATTGCGCTGCTCTGTATGTCACAATGGCGCGCGGTAAATAGTTTCCATGGCAGTTATTCGGGCGGGGACTGAATCGAGGGGACATGACTGAATCACGAGGTTGGCAGCGGGGCGGCATCTCAGCTACGAGCGGGCGGTTCGGGCGGCGGAGCCTGCTCCGGGCCGGGGGCGTGGCGGGGGTAGGCCTCGCCGGTGCGGCACTGATCGGTTGCGGCGATGACGATGATGAGCCGACACCGGTGCCCACGGCTCCCGGTGGCACTGCGACACCGGGCACCACACCCGCGGGGACGGCAACGCCGTCCGGTCCTGGTGACTCGCGCCAGGGCGGAATGCTGAGCCTGTCGGCCGGTGCGACGCAGGACAACTTCAACCCGGTGACCAATCCGGGTGAGGGGATGACGCTCTCCGCCATCCACATCTACGACCGTCTCATGTCACCGCGTCCGGACGATCGCGTCTACGTGCTGGAAGCGGCCGAAGAGGTTGAGCTGGTGGACGACACCACCGTGGTCTTCACACTTCGTGAGGGCCTGGTGTACCAGGATCGCGCACCCGTCGATGGGCGACCGGTGCTCGCGGACGATGTGGTGCAGATGCAGGAGTACATCCTGCAGGAGGCGGGCGCGATCAACACGGCCTTCCAGCAGTTCTCGCTGGCGTCGATGGAGGCACCGGACGATCGCACCGTGATCTTCCACCTTCAGCGCCCCAATGCGTATCTGTTCAGCGGCACGCAGCTGGGGTTCCCACCGAACCACTGCATCGTGCCCAGCGAGTTGATCCTCGGCGACCTCAATCAGACGGAGCCGGTGGGATCGGGGCCGTACCAGTTGGCGTCGCACCAGATGGGTGTGCGCTACTCCTACGAGCGCAATCCCACCTACCGCGGGGCTGCGGATGGCTTGCCGTACATCGACGTACGCGACCGCATTGTGATGACGGATGGATCGGCGCTGGAGGCGGCGTTCCGTAGCGAGCAGAATCACGTGTGGATTCCGCCCGCCGAAATCGCGGACCGGCTCGTCAACGACCTCTCGGACCGCATCGATGTGCAGGAGTTCACGGCGCTGGAGCCGTTCGTCTGGAACATGTCACGCGCGAGCGACGCGTTCGACGATATTCGCGTGCGCGAGGGCATCTACCGCGCCTTCGATGCTGAGGAGATCATCACGCTGGTCGCGGATGGGCGCGCGGTGCCGGTCCCGGGCAAGGTCTCGGCAGCGCTCACCGACTACCAGCTGGATGAATCCGAGACGGCCGAGTACACGCGTCACGATCCAGAGGAGGCGCGGCAGCTCCTTGATGCCGCCGGGTTCGACTTCGATCGCGTCTACGAGTTCACGACGCTCCTGAACCCCGTGAACGACTCCGCCCTGCAGGTGCTCTACGAGCAGATGCGCCGCATTGGTATCGAGGGGACCTTCAAGGTGCAGCCAGCATCCGAGTGGCTCCCGAACACCGCCCAGACGGGCGACTACGACATCGGACTGGTTGGCTTCCCGGCCTGGGACACGCCACAGCAGGCGATGCGTTTGAACCACTCGGAGCCGGGGAGCATCAACGCCTGGATGGGCATCCGCGACCCGGAGATCGACGTGCTCATCGAGGAGTCCGAGGTGATGCTCGACCGCGACGAGAACATCGACAAGGTGAAGGAGATCCAGCGCGCGCTGCTGGAGAACTACGCGCACCTCTCGTACGTGTGGACGGCGATGAACCGCGAGCTGAAGTGGGGCTACATCCGCGACTGGGAGACGAACCCGGCGAACCACCCGATGTACCGCGTGGAGGCGTGGATCGACCGCTAACATCGGCGTAGGGATGACGCTCTACGGAGTGAACGAGTAGCGGGCTGATGCCTGGTCGCTGCCGCGCTGTCACCTCGACGGCACGCGGGCCAGGCATCGCCGCGCGCGAACGCATGCATGGAAGAGGCTGGGATGACGCTGAGGCGAGTGGTGACGGGACACGATGGCGATGGCAAGGCCATCGTGCAGAGCGATGAGGAGCTGGAGCTACAGCCGGGCCGCGCCGAGGTCTTCAGCCGGGTGCTGTGGACCAGTGAGTCGTTCCCAGTGGACAACACCGGCGATGAGGATGCCGGCGCGCGCACCGTGGGCATCTCGTTGCCGAACGGCACTGTGTTTCGGGTCGTGGAGTTCCACCCCGGAAACGCGTCGATGAATCACCGTACGGAAACCATCGACTACGCGGTGGTGATGACCGGTGAGATCGACATGGAGCTGGATGATTCCGTCATCCACCTCAAGGAGGGGGATGTGCTGGTGCAGCGCGGCACGATCCACAACTGGGTGAACAGCGGTACGGAGCCCTGCCGGATCGCATTCGTGCTCATCGATGCATCGCCGGTGACGGTCGGTGGCGAGCCGCTCACCCAGCACGGGGTGTACTCGTACCCGCCGCCGGATACGGCGGACGGTGCGAGTACGTAGGCGGGGCGAGTGGCTGGCGGGTTCCGGGGTAGCGGAACGAAAAGCGGTGGTTCACGGCCCGGGGGCTGCCCAGTAGCCCACATCGTCACGAGTGCGCCTGCAACGACGATGGCGAGCGAGGGAGACTGAGCAGCGACCCCAGCATCAGTCAGCCACCACGAGCAGATTCTGCCGAGCCGAGCCGATACCGACCTCCGGTGCGCGATTCTCCACGGAACGGAGCACGCACGGAGGGCCGGTTGCCGGGCGACACTGCCTAGCGGACCTCGCAGTACTGCACGCTGAACCAGCCCTGCGGGTCCGTCCAGACGCGGCGTACGTCGAGTCCGGCCGCGCCAGCTACCGCTGCGAAACCATCGAGCGTGAACTTGTGCGAGTACTCCGTGCAGATGGTGTCGCCGGTCTTGAATTCGATCCGCTCGCCGGCGATGTGCACTACCTGGTCATCGAGGCTTTCCAGCAGCATCTCGATGCGCCCGGCCTCGGCGTTCCAGGGGGCACGGTGGCGGAAGCAGCTGAGCTGGAAGTCGGCGCCGAGTTCGCGGTTGATGTGCTCCAGGATGTTGAGGTTGAACGCCGCGGTGACACCCTCCGAGTCGTTGTAGGCAGGTTCGAGGATGGCCTCGGACTTGCGCAGGTCCGCGCCCACCAGCAGTGCGCCGCCGGGCCCGCATGCGGCCGCGATTTCCGCCAGCAACTGCTCTGCCGCGGCTGGCTCGAAGTTGCCAATGGTGGAGCCGGGGAAGTAGACGACACGTCGAGGGGCGTCCCAGCCCGGATCGGGCACCGGGTACGCCTGGGTGAAGTCAGCATGGATCGGGTGGACCTCGATGTCGGGGAACGCCTCCTCGATGCGCTCCGCGGCCGCGAGCAGGTGGTCGCGCGCCACATCGATGGGCGCGTACATCACCGGGCGCGCCAGGTGCTGGAGGATGGGCGCGGTCTTGTTGCTGCTGCCGCTTCCGTATTCGAGCAGCACGCAGCCCGCGCCGAGGTGTGCCGCCATCTCGCCGGCGTGGTCAGCGAGAATCTGCAGCTCCGTGCGCGTCGGATAGTACTCGTCGAGCTCGCAGATGCGGTCGAAGAGCACCGATCCCGCTTCGTCGTAGAGGTACTTGGACGGGAGGCGCTTCGGTTCCGCGCGCAGGCCCTCCAGGACGTCGCGTAGGAACGTGTCACGGTCGACGGCGGAGTCGGTCATTGCTGGCCTCGGTCCATCCAGCGGGCGAGGCGGATGCCGGTGAACGGCCAGCGCGCCTCGGGCGGGAAGAAGTTGCGGTACGTGGGGCGTATATGCGATCGCGGCGTTACGCAGCTGCCACCGCGGAGCACCATCTGGCCGGACATGAACTTGCCGTTGTACTCGCCGATCGCCCCTTCGGGTGCCTCAAAGCCCGGGTAGGGGAGGTAGGCGCTCGCCGTCCACTCCCAGACATCGCCGAAGAGCTGCGCGGGGTGTCCGGCGGTTGAGAGCGCAGGGAGCGGCCCGGGCGATGCGGGGTGCAGTCGCCCCGACTCAACGAAGTTTCCAGCGATGGGCGCGTCGCGCGCGACCGCCTCCCACTCCTGCTCGGCGGGCAGACGAGCGCCGGCCCAGCGTGCGTAGGCATCCGCTTCGTAGTGGCTGACGTGCGTGACCGGTGCGTGGGGATCGAGTGGGCGCATGCCGCCCAGCGTCATCTCCCACCACTCTCCCTCTTGCTGCTCCCAGTAGAGCGGTGCGTTCCAGCCCTCGGTTTGCGCTGTGCGCCAGCCGTCCGAGAGCCAGAGGTCGCTGTGGGCGTACCCGTCGTCGCGCATGAAGGCGAGGTATTCGCCGTTGGTGACGCAGCGCGATGCCAGCATGAACGGCTGGAGGAGTGCTTCGTGTCGCGGTGCCTCGTTGTCAAAGGCGAATCCGTTGCCATCGTGACCGATCTCGACGATGCCTCCGGGGTGCTCCAGCCATTCAAGCGGCGGCGCAGACTTCATCGATGGCTGGGCGGCATCCTCACGCAGGGTGGGGCGGAGCGGGTTCGACCAGAAGACGTGCTTGATATCCATCAGCAGCAGCTCCTGGTGCTGTTGCTCGTGCTGGAGGCCAAGCTCCAGCAAGGGGGCCATCCCCTCGGGAAGCGAGGTATCGAAGAGTCCCCGCACCTGGCGGTCGACGTGGGCTCGATAGCGGTAGGTTTCCTCGACGGTGGGACGCGACATCACGCCGCGGTCCGATCGCTGGAACTGCGGGCCCACGGCGTTGTAGTAGGAATTGAACAGCCGCTGGAACTCGGGGTGGTACGGCCGGGACCCGGGGACCAACTCCGCGAGTACCAGCGTCTCAAAGAACCACGTGGTGTGTGCCAGGTGCCACTTGGCCGGGCTCACGTCCGGCATGGACTGAACGACATAATCCTCGGTCTCGAGCGTGCGGCACAACTCCTCGGTCGCGGCGCGCACCGCATCGAACTGCTCCAGCAACGACGGGGCTGAGGGAGCTTCGGTCGACTCGGCAGTCATGCAGTCACCCTTCTCGCCCGGGATACGACTCAACGATCTCTCTGATCAATCGTATGGGGCGAGGGCAACGCGGGGCACCCGACGGTCCGCGGTGGTGGGTGGGGCGAGTACGAAGGTCGGGTGTGCGGTACGAGGCTCAGCGAGGGGGGAACGGTTCGGCGACATCGTCCGGCTCGGGCCTCGCCGAGCGTGATGTATGGTCGGGGAGGCGGGATTTGAACCCACGACCCCCAGTCCCCCAGGGGCCGGATACCCTCCGCACCGCACGATCTGTTGCTGCTCGGGTGTCATCGCTCATTGTGTACTCGGTCCGGCATCGTCCCGCTGAACATCGCATCTGGCCGGTAGGGGGCGAACACCGAGAGCGGCGAGCGCACGCGGTGCCACGGCCGCGCTCCACGCCGGCGGCCTGTGGCGGAGGTGGGTGGGAGTGCATTACCGCCATCGCGGCTCGGGTGCCCACGCTACCTTCGCTAACCTTCCGGGTCAGACCACAGCCCACACCGCCCGGAGCAGCCTCCAGCGGTAGGGCCCGATCGAAGTTCACAAGTGTTATAAATGCCGAGTCAGTGTCGAACTGTCTCCACAGTTTCTTTGGCGATCGTTTCGGACAGGATGCAGTTGACGTCTCGTTACGAAGCTCGTCATCGATGCGGTGCTGTGGAATTGCGCGTGTAGCGACACGATCTCCGCGCACAGGGCGTGGAGGGTAGGGAAGGGGGTGGGGGCAGCATGCACTCACACACAGGAACGGTGTTTCAGGTACGAGGCCAACCATGGTGCCGGGTCGCGGCTGCGCTGGCAGCAGCGCTCCTCGTAGCACTCGGGATTACGGGCACCGTACTCGCGGCCACGACGATGGGAAACGAGGCGACCGACCGGGATCATCTCGATACATGGTCCAACGTCACTGTTGTCGACACGAACAACCCAGCAGGAGTGGATGGCGTCATCACTCAGGTCACGATCTACGGTGCCACATCAGGAACCGTAAGGTTCGTCATTGTCGACAGCGATCTTGAGATCACTCAGATATCGAGCGAGGTCACGGTGGCGGGCAACGGGACTGAGACGTTGACGTTGGATGCCCCGCTGGTCGTCACGGTGGGAGACAACCTGGGCGTGCACTTCGTTGCCCACGCAAGCGTGCCATTCGATGGGGATGTTGGTGCGCTCGCGTATTGGAACGACCAGGGCGTGGTGCCGGTGATCGGTCTGGAGGTTGGCACCGGTGCGAATTCCCCCCAGGCACGCACCTATTCGATGAATGCTCAGATTGAGCCTGCGTCACCTGACGCCTGCAAGAACGGCGGCTGGACGATCTGGGGCTTCAGGAACCAGGGTCTGTGCATCGCGAGCCTCGTTGCCAACGAGAACTCGGTTCACTAACGACCTTCGCACGCCGGTGGCTGGCGAACGCCGCGGTTGAGGAGAGAGAGTGTGTGAAGAGGCCCGGGCCTATGGTCCCGGACCTCTTCGCGCTGGAGCGCATGCGAATGGATCGTGGCTGCGGCGCGTCTTGCATCGCAGTTGTCCGCTCGATCCGCGAGCAGCGGATCCGGAAGCCGCGGAAACGTGATCTTCGGAGCTGTTCTTGTAGGTGGAGCCTGTACCTGGAAGCTAGGTGCTCTGTTGATGTGGCGGGTACCATCGAGTTCGGGCTGAACCAGGTCCGCCGCGAGACTCGCGGGCGCACTGACGCTGTCGACCTCTACTGGTGCCCTCCGCTGGCGCCCCCGTGTAGCCACGTCCTCCGCGTTGTGCAGGATGATGGGCCTGACGCCTCACAGCGGTGCTGTCGCAGTCACGCACAGGTGACGCGCGAAGCAGGGGGGAACTGCATTCAGAGCTGTGGGCAGCCTGTGGCCACCACAGTTCAGCTGGCTGATCATCGGAGGTGTCGAGGAATGCGAGGCACCTGCGGTAGGACTCGCGCTAAGAGTTGGTCGGGGAGGCGGGATTTGAACCCACGACCCCCAGTCCCCCAGACTGGTGCGCTACCAGGCTGCGCCACTCCCCGACCGGACTTCCGATGCTAACAGACTCGCGGGCTACGGCGGATCCTCCCGCGAGCGCATCCTGCTGACGCGCTTCGAGGTGCACGGACACGCGCTTCGATGCGGGTGGCGGTGTTACGCCAGCCCGGTGACCCGTGCGGCCGTAACCAGGGCGACGCCCGCGGCGGCGATGGTGGCGTACTCGAGCACCAGCGCCCGGTCGAAGTTGCGCTCGACGTAGGCGTGCAGGAGGCCGGTGCTCAGGAAGAACACGAGGGTGAGCGTGAGGCCGGCCAGGTAACCATCTACCGGGAGGTAGTGGAGCAGCCATCGCGCCTGCACGAGCACCAGCGCCGTCACGATCGCCAGCAGCAGCGTCTCGATCGGATCGACCTCGCCCTGGCGGAGCACCTCGATGGCGAGCATCAGGGTGAGGATGCCGATGGCCAGCATCGCCATGGGCAGGTCGAGGTTGAACACGTACGTCAGCGAGATGAGTGCGAAGAGCACGAAGTAGCTGGCGACGGTCTCGATGAGGCGGGCGATGGGGTACTCGGGCGCGCCGGTACGCACCGAGATCAGTTCGCCGACGACGACCACACCAAAGCCGAAACTCACCAGCAGCCCGGCGGGGAGGACCCAGTAGCCGGGGATGTTGTGCTCCACGAGCATGGGCGCGGCGAGGATGTAGAGCGCGGGTAGGAAGAGGTACGGCGTTGCATCGCCCTCGGAGGCGAAGGGTTCGCCCCACGTACCGCGCAGCACGCCGTCCATGGCAAAGATGACGAGGATGGCGCCGGCGAGCAGGAGCCAGCGCGGCGATGGTTCGATGAGGAGGAACCCGAAGATGATCGCGGCGCCGATTGCGGTCATCACCACGACCAGTGCGTTGATCGGGACGCCCTGCCGTTGCAGGCGCTCCTCTTCCTCCTCGGGCTCCGCGGCGGTCTGCCCGCTTCCCTCGGCGTCGGGGGAGGCAGGTACCAGCGGCACCATCTCCTCAAGGTCCCCGGGGAGGTCGTGCGGCAGCTCGTCCGGCAGATGCGGCGTGTGTGGCACCGGACCGAGCGGCGGAGCTACCAGAGTGCCAGCCGTCGCGAGCCGTGGTTCGAGCGGCTGGAGGTCTGCCGGCGTCTCTTCGAGCGCCTCAGTATCGTCGAGCGCTTCATCACCGATCGATTCATTGTCAGGCGGGGGCTGTGTCTCATCGAACTCGGCCATGTCATCGACCGGGTAGAGCGCGGTAGGTCCGTCGGGCGCCGCGGCCGGTTCGGCGTCATCCGTTCCGGGCTCATCCAGTGCCACAGCTTCGTCCAGCTCCGTATCAGTGGTGGGTTCGAGCGGGGCGAAATCGGCGTGGAGGAGTGTGGGGGCCTCGAGTTCTTCCTCGTCGTCGAGGTCGTCGCCGGGCACGCCCCAGTCCAGTGGAGTGCCGAGATCGGCTTCCGGGTCGCGAGGTCGAGCGGTCAGGAAGACCGGCGGTGGTTCGTCATCGTCATCGAAGGGGACGGCGTCGCTGCCAAGTGCGGCCATCCCATCCAGCGGGGCGTCGTCGCCCGGGGGCATCGCCGCGAAGTGCAGTGGGGTGAACGGTGCGTCGGGGACGTGCCCGCCGGCCTCAAGCGGGTCGACGCGCTCCAGGGGTGAAACGATGATGTCCGGCTCGGGGGCGTCCTCGTCATCGTCGGGGTCGCCCGCGCCCTCATCATCCTCGGCCTGAGCAGCCTCCGGGGCCTCGTCTCCGTTGAGGGCATCCGGCACAGGCTGGGCATTGGGGTCGACGGCGTTGTCCTGGCCCTCATCATCCTCGACACCCTCGTCGAGGGCTGTCGCGAACATTGGGGTACCCGCTAGCTCATCGGCGTGGTCCGCGTCATAGCCGGATGATTCGTCTTCGATCAGGTCGTCATTGGAGTCGTCCTCGCCGAGGTCCATCGACGGCGCTACCTCGCCTGCGTCGTCGAGGTCTTCTTCGCGGGGGTCGCCGCTGTCGGAGGGAGGCGTCTCGTCCTCATCCCCCGTCTCGGCGATCTCGTCTCGCGGCTCCTGGTCGTCTGGCACCGGCGTGGCTGTCCTCTACTCCTCGGCGAACGTGGGCGCTTCGTATCCGAAGATCTCGGCCGCGTTCTGCCAGCGGATGCGGTGTGCTTCGTCCTCGGTCAGTCCAACCTGCTCGAAGATGCGCTCGAGGTTCTCCACGTGCTGCGCGATCTCATCGCTGCCGCAGTCGGAGCCCCAGGTCAGCTTCTCCACGCCGATCTCATAGCCAACCAGGCGGCGCTCCACGGCGTGGCGTTCGATGGTGTCACCGCCGGACAGGTCGAGGAAGACGTTGTGGCGCCAGCGGGTGACGGAGGCGGCTTCGTCGTAGTTCCCGGTGCCGCCCATGTGCGCGCCGATGAGCTTCAGGTCCGGGAAGTTGTTGGCGATGGTGTCCATGTGGAACGGTCGCATCCGCGTGGCGGAAGTGTCCCGAGGCTGCATGCGTCCGCTGTCGCGCATCTGGCGGTAGCTCTCGGCCGCGCGGGCGTCGCGTCGCGGGTGCGTGATCGAGTAGTCGATGCCTCCGCCGATCACGCCCATGTGCAGGAGGATCGGCATGCCGAGCTCCTCCGCCACCTGGTAGATGGGGAAGTACTTGTAGTCATCGTAGGGGCGGCGCACGCCGGTGATTTTCAGGCTCACATAGCCCAGGTCGTGCAGCCGCCGGATCTCGCGAGCGGGCAGCTCTTCCGGGTCGATGTGGGCGGAGGGCACGAAGAGGTCCTCGTGCCGGCGGGCGTGGACCAGCGATTCTTCATACGAGAGCCCGAAGCGGCCGCCGCTCAGCAGCGAGGCTTTGACCACCCCGGCGGCACGTAGCGCGTCCGCCCGTTCATCGAGGAGTTGCGCGGGGTCGGACTCCTCCGGGTTGCGCCAGTTGCGCGGAAAATGGCAATGCACATCCCAGATCGGATGGTTCACACAGCGCTCCTCGTCCAGGTCCCGGGCTCGTGCCCCTCATCGTACCGCACGGACCCCGCAGGGGCCGGTCCGCCCAACACCTACCGAAGTCTCACGGACGTCGCGCGGTGATGATCGAGCGCACCTCGAACCCCAGTGCTGCCCAGAAGGCGCGGGCGGCTTCGTTGCCCGGGAGGATCGAGGCTTCTACCTCGTAGGTGCCGCGTTCGCGATGGTCTGCTAGGACTGCGTGGATCGCAGCCGTGCCAACGCCGCGGCGGCGGTGCTCCGGCAGGACGTAGAACTCCGCGATGGAGGCGATCTGGCGCTCCTCCTGCGGCCAGTCGTCGACGAGCCGCACCATCACGAACCCCGCGCGTGTGCCATCCGCCTCGATCCACCAGAGCTCGCGGCCGTCCATGTCATCGAGCACCGCCGCGCGATGTCGTTCCGAGTCCCATGGATCATCGGCGGCGGGGTCGAAGGGATCGAGCTCGCGCTGGTAGACCTCCATCAGCGCGAAGAAGTCGTCGTACTCACGCTCCTCGATCGGCGCCAGCCGCACATCCACGCGCGTGGCCTAGCGCAGCATCGAGGTGAGCTCGGTGAGGGATCGGAGCACGCGGGCCTCCTCGTCATCGGCGTGCTCACCCGTACGGTCCAGCAGCGCCGTGCGCATCCCCACGCGGCGAGCGCCCAGGATGTCGTCAGTGTAGCTATCGCCCACCATGATCACCGCTTCGGCCTCGTGTGGCTCGATGCCAAGATGGTAGAGAGCACGCTCGAAGATGAGCGGGTGGGGCTTGCGGATCCCCTCGCGTGCGCTGGTGAGGGTCGTCTCAAAGCGACTGCCGAAGAGCGTCTGCACGATCTCGCTGAGCCGCCAGACGTGATTGGAGACGACGACGAAGCGCATCCCGGCGCGCGCCAGCGCCTCGAGGGCAGGGAGGGCGTCATCGAACGCAACATAACGATGCGCCTGCGACTCGAACTGATCCACCCGCCGCCCGATGCGCACCGCCACGTCCGGGTCAACACCGGCAGCAGTGAGGCGGCGTGCATGCACTCCTGCGCGGATCTCCACGTAGGAGGACTCCGTCCACGAGTGCTGGCGGTGGTTGGGGCCATCGGGCGTAGCGAACTCGGCCCATGCATCGGCGCTGGGCATCTCCAGCTGCGCGCGGGTGAGGGTGATGCCGTGCTCGGCGGCGGCCTCGACGTAGAGGTCATAGGCATCGCCCTCACGGAACCGCGCGAGGGTCTCCTGGAAGTCGAAACAGATCGCACGGGTACGGAGCATGGTCATGGTGCCGCTACGATAGCGGGCGGCGCGTGGCGGTGCGAATGCGCCATCGGATTTGCGGCGCTAGCCAGCCTAGGTCAGGGCTGGGATTGAGAGATCGGTCTCGTCGATGAGCCGTTGGATAGCATCGGCGGCAGGCACGTTGGAGAGGTCCACGCCCTCACTTGCTCCGAGGAATTCGATGCCCAGCACGGCGTCGTCGGCGCCATAGTCGACGACACACAGGTCGCCGATTAGTGATTGGCGCACAGAATTTCCGTCGCGCAACTGGACGTATAGGACATCGTTCTCGTGATCGTACGTGACCTGGTTCATGGCTGGTCCTCCCAGGCGACGGTCTTCACCAGCGGAGGATTCGAGTCTCGCTCGACGTACACGCGCAGTGAGCGACCGTTCCAGTCACCAATATAGACCATGGGAGGGCGTGTCCGCCTGAGCGGAGCCGCAGGTCGGCGCGTGTGGTAGTGCTCAAGTACCCACGCGATTGCCTCAACTGATACGTCTCGTAGCACCATGCGGTCGCGCGTGTGCTGATTGATTCGAAAGCCGAGGTCATCCGGTGGGTTGGTCACGGTTCTCTCGCTGCCCAGTTCGATACATGGCGGTATATGTAGATGACGTTGCGATGCTGGCAACCGCCCGGCTAGCGCCTCCCTACACCGCCACCTTCGCGCGCTTTCCTGCGATCAGGAGTAGCAGGGCCTCCAGTGGGCGGAGCCAGTCGGCGCCCAGTTCGCTTCGAGGGATGCGGATCTGGGTGCGGCCCAGCTGAATGGCCGGTGGAAGCGGCGGGAGCGGGCGCCGATCAAACGGGTGCTCGTTCGGGGCCTGGATGAGGATGGTGCCGCCATCGAGGCGGATCGATTCGATTTCGGCGGCGACGGCTGCGATGCGCACGCGGACGAGGGCGAGCAGGTGGCGCAGCGCATCCGGGAGCGGGCCGAGGCGGTCCTCAGTCTCCTGCGCCAGCGCCTCCGCATCGTCGATGCTGCGCAGGCCCGCGATGCGCTGGTAGAGGGCGAGGCGGCCCTCTACGTCCGGCACGTACGATTCCGGGATGAAGGCGGCCACCGGCAGATCGATGAGCACCTCGCGCATGGTCTGGCGCTGCTGGTGTGGCAGGACGGCGGCGCTGCGCCCTTCATGCGAGGCACGGAGATCCTCGACGGCCTCGGCCAGCATCTCGGTGTAGAGGTCGAAGCCGACCGCAGCGATGCTGCCGCTCTGTTCCGCGCCCAGCAGGTTGCCTGCGCCGCGGATCTCCAGGTCGCGGAGCGCCACCTGGAAGCCGGCGCCCAGCTCGCTCGCCTCGAAGATCGTCGCGAGGCGGGCCTGCGCCGTTTCGGTCAGCACACGGTTCTTCGGGTGGAACAGGTAGGCGTACGCCCGTGACCCGGCGCGGCCCACCCGGCCCCGCAGCTGGTGCAACTGGCCGAGACCCAACAGGTCGGCGCGGTCGACCACCAAGGTGTTCACCGTGGGCATGTCGATCCCGGACTC
>JBJHDC010000065.1:0-10711 GCA_050486345.1 Dehalococcoidia bacterium
ACAGGTGAGGAGGAGCGATGACGAGCGAGCGATCAGCAGAGCAGTCCCCGTACTACCACGCCCAGTCCGCGCTGCTCGTAGTGGACATGCAGAACGACTTCGCCGACCCCTCCGGCAGCCTCTACGTAACCGGTGGCGACGCGATCATCGAGCGGGTGAACGAGGAAATCCGGCAAGCCCGTGCGGCCGGCGCGATGGTGGTCTACACCCAGGACTGGCACCCGGAGCAGACACCCCACTTCCAGACGGACGGCGGCATCTGGCCGGTGCACTGCGTTCGCGATACCTGGGGCAGCGAGTTCCACCCCGCGCTCGATGTCGGGACCGGCGAGTTCCTGCGCAAAGGCACCGGCGGCGAGGATGGCTACTCCGCGTTCACGGTGCGGGACCCCTCGAGCGGCGAGACCTCGCCCACCGTCCTCGAACAGCTCCTCCACGCCCGAGGCGTCACGGACGTGGTCGTCATCGGCCTCGCCGCTGACGTCTGCGTGAAGGACACGGCACTCGATGCCGTCGCGAACGGCTTCACCACCACCGTGCTGCGCGAGGCGACCGCCGGCGTGGACCTGCAACCGGGCGACACCGACCGGGCGTTCGAGGCGCTCACCGGCGCGGGAGCGCGCGTAACGTAGCGTCCCATCATGTACGTGGACGGCAGCGGCGCGGCGGTGCATGCTCTGCCGCAGGTCGCATCGGTGTGCAGAGGCGCAGGGCGGCCGAGAACCACCGTGGAGAGCATCGAGGCACCCGCATGATTGAACCCGTACCAGCACTAGGCCGACTGGGCACCGAGACCGCGTTCGATGTCCTCGCCCGCGCGCAGCAACTGGCCGCGCAGGGGCACGACATCATCAACCTCGGCATCGGCCAGCCAGACTTCCGCACGCCGCAGCACGTCGTGGACGCGGCGAAGCAGGCGCTCGATGACGGGCACCACGGCTACACCCCCGCCGCGGGCATCCCCGCCCTCCGCGAAGCCGTCGCCGAAGACCTGCGATCACGCCACAACGTGGAGCTCGATGCCAGCAGCGTCCTCATCACCCCGGGCGCGAAGCCGGTGATGTACTTCGCCATCCTGCTCTTCGGCGAGCCGGGCGCGGAGATCATGTACCCAAACCCCGGCTTCCCGATCTACGAATCGATGATCGAGTACTCCGGCGCCACCGCCGTCCCGATCGCCCTCCACGAGAGCGCCGGGTTCTCCTTCGACGCGGAACAGGTGCTCTCGCAGGTCACCGAGCGCACGCGGCTCATCATCCTCAACAGCCCCGGCAACCCCACCGGCGGCGTGGTCCCCGCGGACCAGATCGAGATCCTCTTGCGAGGCCTCGAGGCCTATCCGAACGCCGTCATCCTCAGCGACGAGATCTACAGCCGCATCCTCTACAAGGGCCTCGATCACGTCAGCCTGCTCAGCTACCCGGAGATCCGCGACCGCCTCATCGTGATCGATGGCTGGAGCAAGACCTACGCGATGACCGGCTGGCGCATCGGCTACGGCGTCTGGCCGGAGTCCCTCTTCCCCCATGCGGAGCGGCTGGCGATCAACTCCTACTCCTGCGTCAACGCCGCCACGCAGCACGCTGCCATCGCCGCCCTCACCGGCCCGCAGGAGGACGTCGACCAGATGCTCCTCGCCTTCGACGAGCGCCGCGAGATTATCGTGCGCGAATTGAACTCGATCCCCGGCTTCCGCTGCGCCGATCCCAGCGGCGCGTTCTACGCGTTCCCGAACATCGAGGGCACCGGCTACGATGCGCAGGCGCTACAGACGAAGCTCCTCGATGAAGCTGGGGTCGCCGTCGTGGCAGGCACCAGCTTCGGCTCCTACGGCCAGGGCTACCTGCGCTTCTCGTATGCTGCCAGCACCGAGGAGATCATCGAGGCGACCCGGCGCATCCGGAATCTATTGACGGAATAACGGACGAGGAGAACCGCATGACCACCGATCAGACAGACATCCTGGTAGCGCTCGACCGCTCCATCGATGACATCGCCACGCAGGGAGATTTCGACGCCCTCGCGCAGTTGCTCGCGGATGATTTCGTCTACACGCACTCGACCGGGACCGTGGAGCCGAAGACGGAATGGCTCGAGGGGCTGGCGCGCCTCGTGGGCCAGCGGGACCGTGTCGCGCAGGCAGTAACCACCGAGATCCACGGGGACCTCGCGGTGGTGATGGGGGATCTGGACATTATCTGGAAGACGGACCGTCCGAACGCCTTCAACCGCTACGCGCGCGTCTACCGCCTGCAGGACGGCCAGTGGCGCGCAATCTTCCAGCGCACCCTCCCTGCCCCGGACCGCTACCCCGCCTAGAACGCCAAACCACCCGGTAGGCCACCCGCTGCGTCTACCGTCACCAACGAGGGGACCCAGCCACGACCAGCTCGCATGCCGCCTCGTGCAGTCCGCGCCCGGTGCGAGCCCATGTGGCATACGCGCCGCGCTGCCCGCAGGCGTTGAGCTAACTCTCGATGGCATCACAGCGGCGCCCCGGCTTTCGGCAGGGCCTCAGTTCGCTCGCCTACCCGGACTACCGCCGCTTCGCGGTCTCGCTACTGCTCACCCACATGGGGATGCAGTTCGTCCAGACCCTCACGCTCTGGCAGGTCTACGAGCTCACCGGCAGTGCCCTGCTCCTCGGGCTCACCGGCCTCGCACGCGCGGCGCCACACATGGTGCTCTCGCTGGTGGGCGGCGTAATCGCGGACCGGTTCGATCGCAAGTTGCTGATCCAGGTGGGGCAACTGAGCAACGCGCTCCTCGTGGGCCTGCTCGCCGTGCTTACCCTGGCCGGGGCGATCGAGGTCTGGCATCTGTACGTCATCACCATCCTCAACAGCTCGTTCACCGCGATCACGAACCCCGCCCGCATCGCCCTCATCCCCTCGCTGATTCCGCGCTCAAGCCTCGTCAACGCCATCGCGATGAATGCCAGCATCTCGCAGGTGGCGCAGATCGCCGGGCCCGCGCTGGCCGGTGTGCTTATCGCCACGCTGGACCTCGGCTCCGGCTACGCGGTGAACGCGCTGCTCTACGCGGGCGCAATGTTCGCCATCCTCTCCATCCAGGCAACGAGCACCCGGCCCGTGAGCACCGAGAGCCCCTGGCGAAGCTTCACAGACGGGCTCGCCTTCGTGCGGCGCAAGCCGGTGATCCTGTCACTCCTGGCAATCGACCTCGGCGAATCGATCCTCGGCAGCTACCGTGCGCTGCTGCCGGTGATCGCGGACCTGCTCGGGGTGCGAGAGATCGGCTACGGACTCCTCAGCGCCGCACCCGGGCTCGGAAGCGTGGTGGGAGCGGCAGTGATGCTGTCGCTGGGAGACGTCCGCTACAAGGGGCTCTATACCGTCTTCGGCGTCCTCGGCTACTGCGTCGCCCTCGCGGTGCTGGCGCTCGCGCCGTGGTTCGTGCTTGCCCTCGTGGGCGCCACACTCCTCGGCGTGTGCAACTCCATCCAGATGATCCCGCGCAACACGGTGATCCTCGCCCTGCCACCCGATGCCATGCGCGGGCGCGTCGAGGCCTTCCGCAGCATGGTCACGGGCGGTGGACCACCGCTGGGCTACACCCTCAGCGGCGCGCTCGCCGCCACCTTCGGCGTCCCCCTGGCACTCACCATGGGCGCCGCGGCATGCGCGCTCCTCGTTGGCGGCATCGGCCTCAAACACCGCGAACTCCGAGAGCGCGACCTCGGCGCGATCAGTGCCGAGGAAGAACCCGCAGCCCCCGGCTAGGCGACACACCGCGCGTCTGCATCTGGCACACTATGCCGCTGACACCTTCACTGGCCGCAGCACCTGCAGCCCCACCTCAAGAGAAGACCCGCTCATGCCAACGTCACCCGCTGAATACATCCGGTTCGATGAGCACAACCCGATCGAGAACGACGGCGCACAGAGTTGGTACACGCGCGGTCTGCACTTCGTCACCGTCTACTCAAGGCTCGATGCCGGCGCGCGCCTGGCCTCCGAGGACGGTACGAACGAGCACTTCGTGCTGCTCGTCGATGGCGCCATCCGCGTCGACTCGATCGATGGCTCCCGCACCGTCTCCCGGCGCGCGGCGATCATCGTGCCGCCCGGGGAGAGCGCGGTGCTCGCAGAGTCCGCGGCCACCATCGTTCGCGTGTACGCACCACCGACAGAGGCGCTGCTCGCGAAATGCCTCAACAACGCCACCTACGATGAGCCCCGCCATAACCTCGGCCCGTTCGCGCTCTGGCCGGAGCCGGTGAACGGCTACCACCTGCGCGTGTACGAATACGAGGACTTCCAGCACGAGGCCGATTTCCTCCGCAGCCGCAACATCGCCGTGCAATGGAGCGAGGTGCGAGGCCCTCAGGGCGACGAACCCGTCACCCCTCGGGCGCACGCAGACTTCGAGCACACATTCCTGTGTACGCGCGGCGAGTACGTCCACCACATGCAGTACCCGTGGAGCCGGCATCTGGACGAGTGGCGCCCGGAGGAGCACGTGCGCATCGGCACCCCGTCGTTCACCATCGTGCCCGCCCAGGTCGTCCACGTACCGGAACGCGCCGGGGCGTCGAACGAGATGATCGATATCTCAGCGCCTCCACGGCCCGATCTGCCCGTGGTCGGTCGTCCCCACCAGGGAAACGCAGAGGAATACCCGCTGGACCCAGCACTGGCTGAGACGCTCCAGAGCGACCGCACCTGAGTACCCTACCGGCCTGCCGGGGGCGCGTCGCCCTCCTCCGCGGACGCGGGGCGAGTGATCAGCCCGAACGGGTCGGTCACCGGCGGGGCCTGCTCCACATCGAGCGATCGTCCGGCCCGCAGTGACAGCGCGATGGCTGCCGAGAGCACACCGGTGATCACAGTGAGCGAGAGCCACACGGGCACGTGGTACACGTCCGTGAGCAGCATCTTCACCCCCACGAACCCCAGGATGATCGCCAGCCCCGTCTGCAGATGCACAAACCGCTGCGCCACCCCCGCCAGCAGAAAGTAGAGCGCCCGCAATCCCAGGATCGCGAAGATGTTCGAGGTAAACACGATGTAGGGGTCGCGGGTCACCGCGAAGATCGCCGGGATCGAATCCACCGCGAAGATCAGGTCGGTCGTCTCGATCATCACGAGCACCGCAAAGAGTGGCGTGGCCATCAGCACGCCCTGCGAACGGATGAACATCCGCTGCCCGTGAAACTCCGTCGTGATCGGAAACACCCGTTTGAGCAGCCGGATCGCCGGGTTCTTGTCCGGCTCCAAACTCACCTCGCGGTGGGTGAACATCTTGTAGCTCGTGTAGAGCAGGAACGCTCCGAAGATGTAGAGCACCCAGTGGAACGCATCGATGAGCGCGGCACCGGCGAGGATGAACACCCCCCGCATCATCAGTGCGCCCAGGATGCCCCAGAACAGCACCCGGTGCTGATACATGGGCGGGACTGCGAAGTAGGAGAAAATGAGGAT
Source organism: Dehalococcoidia bacterium (assembly GCA_050486345.1). Taxonomy (GTDB): domain Bacteria; phylum Chloroflexota; class Dehalococcoidia; order UBA2979; family UBA2979; genus JBJHDC01. The sequence goes on from JBJHDC010000065.1 coordinate 5,445, forward strand.
GAACACGAAGACGTTGTCGACCGAGAGGCTCTTCTCGATCAGGTAGCCCGCGTAGTACTCGCCCGCCTTCGTTCCGCCTTCCGCGAACCAGATCACCAGGCCAAACGCGAGCCCGAGCGAGATCCACACCGCGCTCCAGATCGCGGCCTCCCGGATCGACACCTCGTGCGCATGCCGGTGCAGCACCAGGAGGTCGATGGCGAGCATCGCCACGATGAATGTAATGAATGCGATCCAGGGAATGAGGTCGATCAGGGAACACCACCTTCTGCACTGACCACCGAGGTCTACAGAAGGTCTTGCCCACCTGGTCGATGCCGTCCGAGTCGAACGGGACCGATCGAGGCCGCGTCACCGGGCTTGTGGCCGTCCTGACGATGACGCGCGGGGGGCTACTCCCCTTCGTCAATCACCATAACACCTGCACGTACAATCGTCTGAATAACGCCCCGGATCTCGCTCGGTCTCCCTAAGAGTCGTACCGCGGGAATCCGTCCTGCTCGTAGTTCAAGCGTCGGATCATCGCCGGCCACTCGAGGACCCCGTAGGGACGTCGCGTGCCCGGCTGATACTGGTGCGCCGTGTGCGCCACCGTGTCCGCATCTGGCTCGCTGACGTCCGAGGACAGCGCGTCCACCTGCGCCCGGCAGGACATCTCCAGCTGGTACATCAGGTTGAACGCCTCCGGCACCGTCGGACCGCACGTCAGCAGCCCATGGTTCTTGAAAATCAGCGCGTTGTGCTCGCCCAGGTCCGCCACGATCCGCGCCTGCTCATCGAGATAAAAAGCCGGCCCCTCGTAGTTGTGATAGCCGATGTGCCCCATGAAGCGCATGGAGGTCTGCGTCAGCGGTAGCAGACCGCGCTCCTGGGCGGAGACGGCCATCCCGGCGCGGGTGTGCGTGTGGATGATCGCACCCACATCCGGTCGCGCACGGTGAATCGCCCCGTGGATCACATACCCGGATCGGCTGTACTCATAGTCCGTCTCCGGCTGCCAGATCACATTGCCATCGAGGTCAATCTTCACCAGCGAGGAGGCCGTGATCTCCTTGTAGATCAGCCCGTAGAGGTTGACCAGGAAATACTCGGTCCCCGGCACCTTCGCCGTGATGTGGTTGTAGATCATGTCCGTCATCCCGTACCGGTCCATCAGCCGGTAGCAGGCGGCAAGCTCCACCCGCGCATCCCATTCCTCAGGCGTGACCTCGTCCTTGATGCACGGGAAATCAGTCGTGTAGTTCATCGTCACGCCTTCACTACGGCAAATGCGCTGGGCACGCCGGAACGGTCGCCAGGAATCTCGCGGGTGGGCATCAGGATAGCGCGCCCTCTGGCGCGGGTTCCACTCGAAGCAGGCATTGCAGAAGACCGCGCAGTCGTTGCGATTCCGTCACAACTAGATATCCGCAGACACACTCACGTAAACGGGCGGTACCGTAGATCTGCTCCCGGCCCGAAAGGTACCCATGTCCCACCTCCTCCGCTTGAGCGCCCTGACGATCGTGGGGCTACTCCTGCTCGCATGCGGCGCGACCGATTCCGGCCCCGCCCCCACCCTCGTCGACCCCGCTGAAACGCCCGAGGCTACGATCGGTGCGTCGGATGTCGAGACCCCGACGCCGACCGCGACACCGGAGGCCACCCCGGAGGTGCGCGAGGAGCTCGGCGCCGTCGCCCTCGAACCCATCGCCCCGGAGGTCACATTCAACCGCCCGACCGATGTATACGCCGTCGATGACGCCGTCTACTTCGTCGTGGAGCAGGAGGGCTACATCTACCGCCTCGAAGGCGAGGAGAGCACGCTCTTCTTCGATTTCAGCGACACCGCGTTCTTCAACGGCGGGGAGGAGGGTCTCCTCTCCGTCACACCGGATCCTGAGTACGCGGACAACGGTCACCTGTGGATGTACTACTACGCCAATCAGCCGAACCGCACCGTCATTTCTCGGTTCGACACAGAGGCAGACCACTCGATCATCCGCGAATCAGAGCTCGTGATCTTTGAGGTACCTCAGCCGTATCGGAACCACAACGGCGGCGTAATTCGCTTCGGCAACGACGGCATGCTCTACGTGGGCTACGGCGATGGCGGTGCACAGCGCGATCCGGATGGACAGGGCCAGAACCTCGAAACCTACCTGAGCACCATCATCCGCATTGACGTCAGCAATGCCACGCCCGAAGCCCCCTACCAGGTCCCCGAGGACAACCCGTTCGTCGATGTGGAGGGCGCGCAGCCCGAGATCTGGGCGTACGGCCTCCGCAACCCGTGGCGCATGGACTTCGACCGCGAGACGGGCCTCCTCTGGGTCGCCGATGTGGGGGAGGCGCAGGTCGAGGAGATCTCCATCGCCCTGCCCGGCGCGAACCTCGGGTGGAGCATCATGGAGGGTGACCAGTGCTTCAACCCGCCCGAAAACTGCGTACAGGAGGGCCTCACCCTCCCGGTCGCGGTGTACACGCATGAGACGGGCGGCTGCTCCATCACCGGTGGCCCCGTGATGCGAGGCGACGTGAGCATCCCCGGTCTGAGCGGTCATTACCTGTTCAGCGACTTCTGCTCCGGTGAGATCTGGGCCCTCCACGTCTCGCTCGAGGAGCCACCCATCATGCTCACCAGCGGTGCAGGCAACGTGACGGTATTCAACCAGGTACGAGACGAGGCGCTCGTGCTCGCCTTCGGGCAGCCGCTGCAGCGGCTCGTCAGCGCCTCCTGACCAACGCGAGGCGCACGCGACAAGCCTCCGTCTCAGGAGAAGCCGTCGCTGCTCACGAATGCGCTATCATGCGCACCGCCAGCGTCACCGCGCCATCTCTCCATCCGAGAGCATGTGCGGCCAGCAGGTGCGCACCCATGCGCATCGCGTGACGCTCCCTGAACCAGACGTACGGCACCCAACGAGAAAGGCGGGGCACGATGCGAGGTGTAGGAATTATTGAGTTCGGCGGACCGGAGGTCTTGCAGGTCGTCGATCTGCCCGAGGTCCACGCCGGCGAGGGCGAAGTGCGCATCCGCGTGCACGCTGCGACCGTCAACCCGACCGACACAGGCCTGCGCGACGGCTCTCGCGCTGAGCAGCTCAAGGACATCCCCCCACCCTACATCCCCGGGATGGACGCCGCGGGCGTGATCGATGAGATCGGACCCAACACCGAGACCGACCTCCAGGTCGGCGACGAGGTGATGGCCATGGTCATTCCCCACGGCAGCCACGGCGCCTACCGCGAGAGCCTCGTGCTCTCCACGAACGCGGTCGTGCGCACACCTGCCGGAACCAGCCTCGTGGAGGCCTCCACCCTGCCGATGAACGCGCTGACGGCGCGCCAGTCGCTCGACCAGCTCGCACTCCAGCCCGGCCAGACGCTCGCCGTCACCGGCGCAGCCGGCTGCTATGGCGGTTATGTCGTGCAACTCGCCAAGGCCGAGGGCCTGCGCGTCATCGCAGACGCCTCCCCCGCGGATGAGCAGCTCGTGAAGGATCTCGGCGCAGACATCGTCGTCCCCCGCGGCAACGACATCGCCGAGCAGATCCGCAAGGTCGCACCTGATGGCGTGGATGGCCTCGCGGATGGTGCCGTGCAGAACGAACTCGCTGTCGGCGCGGTACGCGATGGCGGCAGCTTCGCCTCGGTCCGTGCCTGGACGGGCGAGGAGCGGGGGATCACCTTTAACCGCACATTGGTCCGCAGTTACGACCAGCGCGCGGACCTCCTCGATCGTCTGCGCCAGCAGGTGGAGGATGGCACGCTCACCCTGCGCGTCGCAGCCACCTACCCGGCGGAACAGGCCTCCGACGCTCACGCCCGCCTCGAGGCCGGTGGCACACGCGGACGCTGCGTCATCGTCTTCGACTAACGAAGCACCAGCACCCGCCCGCCACGGGGGCACCTGGAGTGGCGGGCGGGTGCCGTTTCGTCCTCGACTCCGCAACCAGGTCAGGAGCCCCCGATGACCACCCCGCCCACCTCGAACGATTCCACCGAGCGCCCAGCCCTGGACCGCGCCGCCATCGAGGACATGCGCGCGCGCCCGCTCATCGAGACAATGTGGCGGCGGCGCACCCATCGCGTCAGCAGCGGCATCGGCAAGATCGCCGCCGGCTCCATGACCTACACGTCCGAGCTCGAGCCCCAGCCGCTCACGGAGCTGGAAGAGGCGCTCCTCATCGCGGCCACCGGCTGCACCGGCCTCACCATGCCGGACCGCCCCTTCGAGGATGAGCACGACGGCTCACCGATCATGGCTAAGCCGAACCTCACGATGTACGGCCGCACCGCCGGCAGCCCGGACAACGCACAGGGCACGCACTTCTTCCTCATCAACGACAGCGGCACCTACTTCCTGCGCAACCTGCCGCCGCTGGACGTGACCGATCCGTTCGACCCGGCCACGCTCATCGCCCGAGCGAATGAGGCGAAGGTGAAGATCCTCGACAAGCGGCTGGACGTCGCACCGGGCGAGCGTGACTTTCCCGCGTACCTCGATTCCAACCGATTCATGTCCAACCTGCCGGGCACCACGATCCTGCTGCCCGTCGTGGACCTCTCCCACCAGTACATCAACGGCCTCATGTACCTCCTCACCCAGCCCGATGGCGCGCGTCCCGCAATCGTGGACGATCGCAACTTCTACCGCAGCGCCGGGGTGAAGCGCTGGGTGAAGTCCGGGTTCCTCGATGGCGACCTGAAGGTGCCGCTGGGAATCATCGGCTCCCTGCGCACGCAGATGGAGGCGGAGCTGCTGGTGCAGAACCTCTTCCTGGTAGCGGAGACCATGGGCCTGGGCGCGTGGATCCACGCCACCATCAGCCCGCCCGTGCTCACCGGCGATCCGAAGTTCCGCGACCGCTACGGCCCCATGCTGGGCTTTGAACACGCGACGCCCCGCTGGCGGCTGCGCGATCTGCTCAGCTGGCACGTCCCGCTCCCCCGCTTCACCAACCTCCGAGCGCACGCGGTGGCCCTGAAACACGACGGCGAGTACCTGATCCGCGCCAAGACGCCACCCAACTACGCCTCCATGGACGAAGCGGTCGACGCGGTCGTCGAGTCAAAATTCGGCCCCGGCGGCGTCTACCAGGATCCCGCCGTCTTCGACCGCATCTACAAGGACGACTACGGCAGCCGCTACCTGGACGAGGCGCACGAGTACAGCCGCGACGTGATCGAGTGCGTGCGGGACATCTGCAACTACATCTACCGCACCCACGGTCGCTTCCCCGCGCACTGCGAGGCCATCCAGGTGCCCGGCATCTGGCTACAGG
>JBJHDC010000065.1:10721-14612 GCA_050486345.1 Dehalococcoidia bacterium
GTCCACCACGTGGAGGTCCCCTACTACGAGCGCACGTTCCGCGACGGTCTCACCGAGACCCACCGCAAACACGATGAGGTCTGGCACCGCGAATAACGTGCCGAGAATGCTCCGTCGTTACGCGCGGTGGGCAGCGCTCGCCTCGTACACCAGCTTCCGCGCGCGGTTGAGGTTCCCCAGCGGGCGGAACGAGTCGGTGATGTTCCACGGGCTGAACGCCAGCGCCTCGATCTCATGTGCCGCCGACATCGCCTCCGGTAGGAAGATGCTCTGCTGGTGAATGATCAGCCGCGCGACCGGGATCGCTGGCGTGTCGCCCTCCCGCCACTCATGCGCGGCATCCTCAATCGGCGTGCGCTCCTCGTTCAGGTATCGCTGCACGCAGAACTCGTACACCACATCGCCCGCCAGCAGCCGCTGGCCCACCTCGTGACGCAGGTAGTCAGGATGATCGCGGCGCAGGTCACCCACCGGAGGGATGCTCTGCGCGGGGCGAACGAGGTAACGCACCGGCCCGGCATCCCCCCACAACGACGCCCCCCGGCTCCAGTACGATTCCAGCGCCACACTGCGCACCGCGCGCTTCGACCCACCCGCTACGTTGCGGAGCATGCGCACCGTTTCGCGGAATCCCAGAGAGCGGAGCAACCGAGGCACCGCCAGCAAACGGCTACCGGACATCGCCAGCGCAAACGCGATGAACTGCTCCCCATCGCGGGCATGCGGCACCGGGAAGTTGGTCATCAGCAAGTCGCGCTCATCGCGCTCGCCCACGTGCACACGGATCGCCAGCCCCCGCAGGTCTCGCTTCGTGTCTGCCTGGTGAGCACCGGAAGCATTCGAGATGCGCACCGTGGCCGGGTACACTGCGCCGGGCTGCACGAACTCCACCTGCAGGTCGGCGGGTAGGTCCTCGAGTATCTGGAACTCGGCATCCGCCGTCGCCACGATCGCCTTCGCGTGAAACGCCCGCTCCGCGTGGTCACGCCCGCCGCTCCGGCGCATGCGCTCCTGCACAGTGACGATGTCCCTCGCCAGCTCTCGGAAGTGCTCCGTTTCAGCCTCGGGAGACCCGCCCCGGTACACCTCTCGCCACGTCTGGATCGCCATCAGGCACGTCCTCTCGAGGGCTCGACACCGGCCTGCGCCGGCCTGCGCGTCAGGCGAACGCGACCGTCAGCGCCAGTAGCACCAACATCCGCACGCCCAATCCGCCGCCCCGGACCTGCGAGCACGATACCCGATCGCACCACGCGCGCGTGCGATGATCACGACATGAACATCAGCTTCCGCCGCCTCACAGACGACGACCTGCCGCTACTCCACGAATGGCTCAACGAGCCCGGCGTCGTACGCTGGTGGGAAGGCGACGATGTCTCCTGGGATGCCGTGGTGCGTGACTACGGCTCAACGAGCACCGATCCGGTCGAACAGTGGATCGCCGAACTCGATGGCCGCGCCGTGGGGTGGATCCAGTGCTACGCCGCCGCGGACTTCGCAGACGAGTACGAAGCGCAGTACTGGTGGGCACTGGGGATCGACCAATCAGCATCCGGCATCGACTACCTCCTCGGCGCCCCGGCCGACCGAGGCGGCGGCATCGGCTGCGCGATGATCCGCGCCTTCGTCCAAGAGATCGTATTCGCGCAGCACCCGCACTGGACGCAGGCCTGCGCGTCACCACAGGCGGCCAACATCGCCTCCTGCCGAGCGCTCGAAAAGGCCGGCTTCACGTTCTCAGGCACCTTCGAGCATGAGCACACCGGAACCTGCCAGCTCATGGTCTGCGGTCGGCCCTGACTCGCTGGCCGTACGCGCGGTTCGGGCTCCGAGAGACGAACGCACAGAAGCGCCGGCGGGAAGTCAGGGCAGGCTCCCCCCGGCGCTCCTGTGTGCTGAACGATTCGCGAGCGATGACTACCCCTCGAAGGCAGCCTCAAAGCCCGCGCGCAGTTCCGGCGTCGACTCACCGCTGAAGCCGCAGTAGTTCACAACTCCGTCGCTGGCCGACACCAGGTACTGGCCACCAACCTCGAACGCGATCCCACCGATCAGCGCCTCGAGCCCCTGCGGCGCCACGACCACCACCTGCTCGCCATCGCCGCCCGTGAACCAGCGGTCCACATCCAGCGTCACGCGATCACCATCGACCGAGGTCACCGTACCCTCGAACGCCACCGGGAACGTGGCGAGCACCTCCGGGTCGAATGGCAGACAGGACATCATCCCGTCCCCCTCGCCCGCGGACAGCTCCATCGGCGAGTCCGTCGCAGTCCCAGAAGCAGTCGAGCACGCGACCAGCGCGATCGCCAGAACGCCAATCAGGGAAACAGACACCAGCTTCTTCACATCGAGTTTCATGATCTCCAGCCTCTTCGTCTCAGGGTTGCCACTTCAGCAGTGGGAGGTTGCAGATCCCTAGACGCTCAAGGCAGCAAGCAAGTTCCCGACTCCGCGGATCCCGCTCAGGCGAGGATGCGAACCACCGCAACCTCATCCCGCGCACACCAGAACACCACGCACCCAAAGCACGCACCGAGCACAACCACCGCGAGACAGGAGAGAACGGAACCGGAGGAGGAAAAGTGGAGCGGGAGATGGGATTCGAACCCACGGCATCCTGCTTGGAAGGCAGGCGCTCTACCCCTGAGCTACTCCCGCGTGGATGGTCCGCTACCGGTGGGACCGCACCCGAATCGCGGCCGCTCGGAACGAGGAGGAGACCGAGGTCCCACTCATCCCGCCACGCCAGCCGCTGGCGCGTCCCGGCACGAAGCACATCGAAGCCCACTCATCGTATCAGCGCCACCCCGCAAGCGGCACGAAGCAGCGCCACATGACCCCGGCAGCTCACGGATGCCGATCGGAGATCGACTCGTCGATTCCACCGCGCAGTAGAAACCGCTCACAACCCCGGCCCGGCAACACACATGAAATCTGTTGCGGTGCCTTCACCCGATCTTTACCGGATCCTTACTGACGAGCGTCGATCTTCACCTGACCTGTACTGAGCCGCGGGCGTCCCGTGGCTACGGTAAATGAGCAGGCAATGGGAGCGTTGATGCAACCGCATCGCGTTTCAGAGGTGTCCAGACCCTGCGCAGTCCGCCTCCCGGCAACACCGACTGCTCCGTCTGGCTCCACCGACGCGTTGCGCCAACTGCCCCCAACGGGCGGCGCGCACTCAGCACCTGCAGCGACATCGGGCGAATGATGTTCGTAGGTGCGCTCGTCTTCCAACCGGTCGACGGCACCGCGTTAGCCAGATTGTGAACGTACGATGACTAAAGCATCCATTGCCGTCCTCTCCGCAATCGCCGTACTGGCCATTGCTGTGGCGGGTCTGACCGTCAATCCACACCTCGCCAGCGCCAACCCGAATGCCGCAACAGACCACTGCCCGGACCACGAAGGCAACCCTGGCAAGTTCGAGGGCGGCAGTTTTGACGCCATCGTGCTCCCCGCAGGCACCGAATTCTGCGTGAAGGCGGGAACCGGCGCCGGCACCAAGGTGGTCGCGGACGGCGAGTCGAGTCTCCTCGACTACGTGACATGGACCAACAACGGCGGTCAGACACCGAGCGTCAGCTACTACATCGTCTACTCGAAGCCCACACCAACCCCTACGCCAACTGCGACACCCACGGCGACGCCAACCGCAACGCCCACGGCGACGCCAACCGCAACGCCTACGGCGACGCCAACCGCAACGCCCACGGCGACGCCAACCGCGACGCCCACGGCGACACCCACGGCGACGCCAACCGCAACGCCTACGGCGACGCCAACCGCAACGCCCACGGCGACGCCAACCGCAACGCCTACGGCGACGCCAACCGCAACGCCCACGGCTACGCCAACCGCTACGCCCACGGCTACGCCAACCGCAAC
>JBJHDC010000066.1:0-14576 GCA_050486345.1 Dehalococcoidia bacterium
GTTCTATGCGCCCTGGTCGCTGTGCGCCCTTGCTGCGCTTGAAGACGGGATGGTTCTGTGGACCCGGTTGAGACGCTCTACAACAACTATCTCCCGGTCCTGATCGCTGCGGTTGTTGGCTTTGGCATGGTGTTCACGGCGCTGATCGTGTCCCGCCTGCTCGCCCCGTTCTCCGAGGAACGCGAGAAGGGGACGACCTACGAATGTGGCATGCTGCCGCTCCGTCGCGCCTCGACCAACGTCGGCAACCGGTTCTACATGTACGCACTGCTCTTCATCATTTTCGATGTGGAGGCCGTGTTTATCTTCCCCTGGGTCGTGTCCTTCGTAGAGGTCGGGGCAATGGCGTACTGGACCATGGTCCTGTTTATCGCCATCCTTGGCCTCGGGCTCGGATACGCTTGGAAGAAAGGGGCCCTCCAGTGGCGGTAACCCCCGACACCGATCTGACCACTCGCGGCGCTGGCGTCGCGACCACCGAAACGACGGACGTACCCGCGCCTGCGGAGGCGCCGGACGCTGCGCCCTTCGAGCCGGCAATCCCGCTGATCCCCGTCGAGCACCCGAACGAGGCGCCACGCCTCACCCCCGTCGAAGTGCACCCCGGCAAGGCGCTCTACAAGCAGGTGCTGCCGGGTGTGATGCAGGTGCCGCTGGACCTGGTCCTCGCGGCCTCTCGCAAATCGTCGCTCTGGCCCATGACCTTCGGCCTCGCCTGCTGCGCGATCGAGATGATCGGCACCTACATGGCGCACTATGACCTGGACCGCTTCGGCATCGTGCCGTGGCCCTCGCCGCGTCAGTCAGACGTGATGATCGTGGCCGGCACCGTGACCAAGAAGATGGCGCCAGCCGTGAAACTCCTGTACGAGCAGATGCCGAACCCCAAGTGGGTCATCTCCATGGGCGCCTGCGCCACCAACGGCGGCCCGTACACGCGCTACGACCGCGTGCTGCAGGGCGTGGACAAGGTCGTCCCCGTGGATGTGTACGTCCCCGGGTGCCCCCCGCGCCCGGAGGCCCTCATCGACTCCTTCATCGCCCTCCAGGAACTCATCATGGAGGAGCGGAAGGCTACCGGACGATGACCTCCGAGGAGACACCCGCGACGGACGAGCAGCCGATCGACACGCTGGCCGGCACCATCTGGCCAGACGTGGACCGCGCGCTCTCCGGCATCGAAGTGCGTGGTGAACGCGCCGTGATTGATGTCATCGCGCACGTTGACCGCGGCGACATCGTGCGCGCGCTGCGCGCGCTCAAGCAGAGCGAGGACCTGGATTTCGACTACCTCCGCTGCCTCACCGCCGTGGACAACGAGGAGGAGGGCATCGATGTGGTGTACCACCTCTATTCCATCGGCAAGAAGCACAACCTGACCGTGAAGGCGACGCTACCGAACGAGGACCTCACGCTGGACACCGTCACCCCCGTCTACCGCGCCGCCAACTGGCTGGAGCGCGAGACGGCGGAGATGTTCGGTGTGCGCTTCAACGGCCACCCGGACCCGCGCACACTGCTGATGCCAGAGGACATGGACGACACCTTCCCGCTCCGCAAGGATCACCCCTTGGCGGAGATCGAGGTCCTCCAGGGCGAGGGCATGGGCTACAGCGAAGAGGACGCCGAAGGATGACCGCCGAGCCGGTGCGCGAGTTCGAGACGCAGGACCTCCTGCTCAACGTCGGGCCTCAGCACCCGTCGACCCACGGCGTGTTTCGCATGGTGCTGACCATCGATGGTGAGCTCGTGAAGGACGTGGTGCCGTACATCGGCTACCTCCACCGTGGCGCGGAGAAGCTCTGCGAGACGATGGACTACCGCCAGGGCATCGGCTTCATGGACCGCACGGAGTACCTGGCCGCATTCAACGCGGAACTCTCGTACGTCATGGCCGTGGAGGCGCTGGCGGAACTCGAGGTGCCAGAGCGCGCCGTATGGATTCGCACGATCCTCTGCGAGCTGAACCGGCTCTCCAGCCACTTCATGTTCATGGGCGCATTCGGCGTGGACGTGGGCGTCTTCGCGACCCCGTTCATCTATGCGTGGCGCGAGCGCGAGACCATCATCGATCTCTTCGAGGAGATCAGTGGCGACCGCATGATGTACGCCTACTTCCGGCCCGGCGGGCTGGCGTGGGATGTCCCGCGTAACTTCACCGACCGCGTCGACGAGGTACTGAAGTCCAGCCGCCAGGGCATCAAGGACTTCGACAACCTGCTGACGAACAACGAAATCTTCCTCGCCCGTACGCAGGGAGTGGGCACACTCTCGCGTGATGAGGCGATGGAGTGGGCCGTCAGCGGCCCCGTCCTGCGCGCCTCCGGCGTGCCGATGGATATTCGCCGCGACGAGCCCTACATGTACTACGACCAGCTCGACTTTGATGTCATCACCGGCGAGAACGGTGACGTGTTCGACCGCTACTACTGCCGTCTGCAGGAGATGCGGGAGTCCGTGAAGATCATCGAGCAGTGCCTGGACAAGCTGAAGCCCGGCCCGATCATGCCGGAACGCATGCCCCGCATGCTGCGCACGCCCCCCGGCGAGATTTACCTCCGCACGGAGGCGCCGCGCGGCGAGTACGGCATCTACATGGTGAGCAAGGGCGGCAACCGCCCGCATCGTATGAAAGTTCGCAGCGCCTGCCTCTCCAACATCCAGGCCTTGCGCGACATGAGCGTGGGCCAGTACGTCGCAGACGCCATCATCGTCCTTGGGTCGCTGGACATCGTGCTGAGTGAGGTCGATCGCTAGTGGAGATGGAGCTCTTCGGCCTGGAGATGCCCAGCATCATCGATGCGGTGATCCGCCTCAACATCATCGTGCTCTTCATGACGGTGGTGGTGATGGGGCTGATCTACGCGGAGCGGAAGATCGCTGCCCGCTTCCACCAGCGCGTCGGTCCGCAGCGCACCGGCCCGGCCGGCATCCTGCAGTCGCTCGCGGACGCCGTGAAGCTCGTCGGCAAGGAAGATCTGCGGCCGAAGAGCGCGGACCCGTGGACCTTCGAGCTCGCGCCCTACCTCGTCTTCATTCCGATCTTCCTCGGCTTCGTCGTGCTGCCGTTCCTCCTCGACTGGAACGTGCGCATCATCGAGCTGGGCCTCATCTACTTCGTGGCCGTGTCGTCCGTGAACATCGTCGGCTGGATCATGGCCGGCTGGGGCTCGGACAACCGCTACGCGATGATCGGCGGTCTTCGCGCCGCTGCGCAGGGCATCTCCTATGAGTTGCCGCTGGTGCTGGCGCTCATCTCCGTGGCGATGGTCGCGGGCACGTTCAACCTCAACGAAATCGTCCTGGGCCAGGAGCGCGTCCCGAACATCGTGTGGCAACCCCTCGCCTTCACCATCTTCTTCATCGCCGCGCTGGCGGAGATGAACCGCACCCCGTTCGACATCCCCGTCAGCGAGTCCGAGATCTCCGGTGGGCCGTTCATCGAGTACTCCGGTATCCGCTGGTCCATGTTCTTCCTCGCGGAGTACGCGGCGCTGTTCATCATGTCCATCATCGCTGCGGCGGTCTTCTTCGGTGGCTTCTGGTGGCCGTTCGGCGACGAACTGGGCCGCGGCTGGCAGGTACTGCTGATGGCCGTGAAGTCCGGCGCGTTCATCTTCCTGGTCTTCTGGGTGCGCCTCTCCGTGCCGCGCATGCGCATTGACCAGCTGATGGCGTACTCGTGGAAGGTGCTGCTGCCGCTGGCCCTGCTGCAGGTGCTGGTGAACGGCGCGGTGCTGGTCTACGACTGGCCGAAGGAGATCCTCCTGGTCGCCGGCCTCGCGGGTGTCGCCTTCCTCTTCTGGGTCACGGGGCGCGCCGTGCGCCGAACGCCGAAACCGCAGACCGCACCACTCGCACTGCAAGGAGAGGCGGCGTCATGATTGGCATCGCGAAGAGCATGCTCGTGACGCTTTCGACGTTCACCCGTCGCAAGGTCACGCGCGATTACCCGAGCTACCACCGGCCGATCCCGGAGCGCGACCGCGCGTTCCCGGTCCTGCTGTGGGACCAGAACATCGATGAGCCGTTCTGCACCGGCTGCCACGCTTGCGAGCGTGCCTGCCCCGTGGAGTGCATGACCGTGCTCATGAAGGACAATCCCAACCACCGATCACTGGGTGGCAACTCATCCCGCCGCAAGATCATCGACAAGTTCTGGATCGATTACGCGCGCTGCATGCGCTGCAATATCTGCGTCGAGGTGTGCAACTTTGATGCCATCGCGATGAACAACACCTGGACCGGACACGAGCTCTCGGTGCATAACCGCAAGGACCTGGTGATGGACCTTGAGTCGCTTTTGTCGCAATCTCACGACGGCGGACTCAAAGAGTGGGTCCCCGTCCTGGGTCAGAGCAACGCTGAAGCTGACCAGGCCACCCAGGAAGCAGAAGAAGCCGCGGCCGCTGCCGAGACGGAATCAGCCGGGCAGTAGTAGGACCACCAGAAACGACCGACGGACGGAAACCGGATGCGGGCGCGTGCGCCGCTTCCCAGCCACGCCCGCCAGTCATGAATATCACCCAGCAGCAATGACCGGCCCGAGGCCGGTTGGGAAACGCGAGGGCGCACCACTTGTTCGACCGGTTACCGCTCCCGTCCCAGTTCGACCGCATCATCATCACGGGCGGCACCATCGCTGCCCTGGTCGGCTTGCCGATCCTGATCGTGCTGGTCGCGTTGCGCGTGGCCGGGACCATCAACTCAGCGGAGATGGTCTTCTTCATGGCCTCTGCGGTGATCGTGCTTGGCGCGCTGGGCGCGGTGCTCCTGCGCAACCTGGTGCACTCCGCCCTCTCCCTCACCGCCACCCTCCTGGGGGTCGCGGGCATCTACCTGCTCCTGCTGACGGAGTTCCTGGCGCTGGTGCAGGTGCTCGTCTACGGCGGAGGCGTGGTCATCCTCCTGCTCTTCGGTCTCATGCTCACCAACGCGCACGATGACCCCATCGTGACCGACGGCTCTCAGAAGCCATTCGCCTTCGGCATCGCGGCCATCCTCGCCGGCATCCTCATCGCCGCCGTGCTGGACACTCAGTGGGGCGACCCCACCGCCACCGTCGTGCCGTTCAGCGAGTTCGGCGCGCGCCTCTTCCGTGACTTCGGCGTCCCGGTCATCCTGGTCGCCATCCTGCTCGATATTGCACTCACCGGTGCCTTCGTGAACGCGCGACGCGCGGACGAGGCCGAGGAAGAGGCAGCAGCCGAGGAGGCCGCAGCGTGATCCCGATCGAGAACTTCTTGATTCTCTCCGCGCTGCTCTTCGCCATCGGCCTGTACGGCGTGCTCGCACGCCGCAGCGCCATCATGATCCTGATCGCCGTAGAGCTCATGCTCGCGGCGGTGGCCATCAACTTCATCGCCTTCGCAACCTATATGGACGCGGATGCATTCAGCGGCCTGATTTTCGCGCTCTTCGTGATCACGGTGGCCGCAGCTGAAGTCGGACTCGCCCTGGGCGTGGTGCTCCGGATCTTCCGGGAGCGCCGCACGTCCTACGTCGATGAGGTGGACAGCCTCAAGTGGTAACGCTCCAGCGACCCCCACATGGCGGTGGCGTGAGCGTGTCGAGGGAAAGGTAGGCCCTGGTGGGCATGGAACAGGTATGGGTGCTTCCGGCCATCCCGGCAGTTCTCTTTGTCCTGCTCGCGCTCTTCAACCGGCTCCTGCCTCGGGGCGGGGACTTCCTCGCGATCCTCGGCATGGCTGTGGTTGTCGTGCTCGTCGGCTTCGTCCTCTTTGACTTCCAGGACAGCTACACGGACGGCCTCTTCCTTCCGGGTGACTCGAACGTCTACTCGTTCGACTGGATCAACATCGGCGACGGCTTCTACGTCGTCGAGTTCAGCACCTTCGTCGATGCCATCACCATGATCATGCTGCCGGTGGTCACCATCGTCGCCCTCATGGTGATGGTGTACTCGCTCGGCTACATGAAGGGTGAGCAGCGCTACGGCTGGTACTACGCCGTCCTCAGCCTCTTCGTCGCCGCCATGCTCACGCTGGTTACCACCGGCAACCTCATCCAGCTCTACCTCGCCTGGGAGGCGGTCGGCCTCGCCTCCTACCTGCTCATCGGCTTCTACTGGGAGCGCCAGTCCGCCGCCGAGGCCGCGAAGAAGGCATTCATCACCACCCGTATCGGTGATGTCGGTCTGCTCATCGGCATCATCCTGCTCTGGCGGGGCACCGGCTCCTTCGACATTCAGACCATCATCGAGGCTGCCATCGCCGGCGAGATGAGCGAGACCTACCTGACGGTGGCCATGCTCTTCCTCTTCGGCGGCGCCATCGGTAAGTCCGCGCAGTTCCCGCTGCACGTCTGGCTGCCCGACGCGATGGAGGGCCCCACCCCCGTCTCCGCGCTGATTCACGCCACCACGATGGTCGTCGCCGGCGTCTACCTCGTAGCCCGCTTCTCGCCGGTGTACGCAGAGGTGCTGGTCGCGCGCGACGTCATCCTCTATGTCGGCCTCACCACCGCGTTCATTGCGGCGACCATGGGCCTCGTCTCGAACGACATCAAACGGGTGCTGGCCTACTCCACCGTCTCCCAGCTGGGCTTCATGTTTGTCGCCCTGGGCGTGGGCGCAGTGGGCGCTGCGATGTTCCACCTGTTCACGCATGCCTTCTTCAAGGCCCTGCTCTTCCTCGGCTCCGGCTCGGTGATCCATGCGACCCACCGCCAGGAGGTCGAGTACCTCGGCGGCCTGCGCAAGAAGATGCCCATCACCGCCGCCACGTTCATCATCGGCTCACTGGCGCTGGCCGGAATCCCGATCTTCGCCGGCTTCTGGTCGAAGGATGAGATTCTGCACGCCGTCCAGTACGAGGCGACCGCACCCGTCTACATCATCCTGGCCGCCACGGCGATGCTGACCGCCATCTACACCACCCGCCTGGTGCTGCTGACCTTCTTCGGCAAGCCGCGCGACCAGCACGCCTACGACCACGCACACGAATCGCCGATGAGCATGGCCGCGCCGCTGGTCGTGCTGGCGGTACTCGCCACCGTCGCCGGCTTCTTCGTCTACGACCAGGTCGGTCAGGGGCTCGGCTTCGTCGGTGGTATCGGCGCCATGGTCTTCATCGACGAGCCGCACTTCTTCACCGAACTCGACTACGCCTTCGCCGCCGTCGCGACCGCTGTCGCCCTGATCGGCATCGGCATCGGTGTCGCGTACTGGCACGGCGACGCGCGACGCGCGACGCAGGCGCGCCAGTGGGCGCCGGACCTGCACGCGCTGCTGGTGAATCGCTACTACCTGGACGACCTGTACCAGGGGATCATCGACCGCGTCTTCCTGGGCGCGGGCGGCCTGGTCGCCTGGTTCGACAAGCGCGTGGTGAACGAAACCGGCGTCGATGGCGGCGCCCAGACCATCGGCTACTTCGGCATGCGGCTGAAGTTCCTGCAGACCGGACGCATTCCTAACTATGTGCTGGCCATGACCGTGGGCGTGGTGGCACTGGCGGTAGTCGCGCTTGTATAGCGCACACGTGGACGAGAGGGACCGATGACCGAATCCGACGGCTACGTCCTGCTGGCACTCGTGCTGGTGCCTCTGGGCACGGCAGCGCTGCTGTTCTTCGCGCCTTCGCGCGAACGATCGATCGTGGTCGGTCTCACGGGCGTCTCGAGCATCGCGATGTTCGTGCTGTCGCTCTACGTCTTCCTCTCCTACTCCTTCGGCGGTGACCAGTTCCAGGCGGTCCTGGCGTTCACGTGGATGGAGAACGTGGGCCTGCTGGCCGAAAACGGCATCCAGCTGAAGGTCGGTATCGATGGCATCGGCGCGTCGCTGGTGCTCCTCACCGGCATCGTGGTCGTCCCCGCGACATGGGTCTCCTGGAAGATCGAGCACCGCCTCAAGGACTTCTTCATCCTCCTGTACATGGTCACCGCGGGCGTCTTCGGCGTCTTCGTGGTGCTGGACCTGTTCTTCTGGTTCCTGCTCTACGAGTTGGCCCTGCTGCCCATGTACCTGCTGATCGGCGTCTGGGGCTCCACGCGCAAGGAATACGGCGCGATGAAGCTGATGATGATGCTGCTCGCGGGCTCCATCTTCATCTTCGCCGTCATCTTCGCCCTCTTCACCCACGTGGGTGCGGGCACCTTCGACATGATCGTCCTGATGGATGCCGATAAGACGGAGAACTTCCAGAAGTTCTTCTTCCCGCTGGCGCTCATCGGCTGCGGCACCCTGGGCGCGCTCTTCCCCTTCCACTCCTGGTCGCCAGATGGACACGCCGCGGCTCCCACCGCCGTGTCCATGCTGCACGCCGGCGTGCTGAAGAAGGTCGGCGCCTTCGGTGTCATCCGCCTGGGCTTCCAGATGATGCCCGAGGGCGGCGAGTACTGGGCGCCGGCGCTCATCGTGCTCGGCATCACCGCCGCGCTCTACGGGGCAGTCTCCGCGCTCCGCCAGACGGACATGAAGCTGATGATGGGCTTCTCCTCCGTCTCCCACATGGGCTACGTCTTCGTGGGACTGGGCACCCTGAACGTCATCGGCTGGAGCGGCGCGGTGCTCCAGATGACCGCTCACGGCCTGATGACCGCCCTCTTCTTCCTCCTCATCGGTGGCATGTACGACCAGGCGCACAACCGCGATATTCCGAACTTCTCCGGCATGGCGAAGCAGATGCCGATCTGGACCGTGTTCTTCGTCATCGCATCGCTGGCATCACTGGGTCTGCCGGGACTCTCCGGCTTCGTAGCGGAGCTGCACATCTTCATTGGCGCATTCCGCTCCTACCCGATCGTCGGGGGTCTGGCGGTGCTCACCGCGGCCATCACAGCGACCTATCTGCTGCGCATGCTTTCGCAGGCCTTCTTCGGTGAAATGAATCCGAGGTGGACCGGCCTGAAGGAGATCACCTGGGCCGAGCGCGGCGGCGCAGCCGTCCTGGGTGCGGCGATCCTGTTCATGGGTCTCTGGCCGTCACCATGGATCGACCGCATCGCCCCGACCATCATGCAGCTTGAAGGTGTGCTGCTCTAGGAGCGCGCACGAACGTCTGACGTCGCGACTCGAGGAGATCGAGGGAATCAGTGGAAGACATACTCGGCAACCCGCTCAATCTTCAGTATGAGCTGCTGCTGCCCGAGATCATCCTCGCGCTCACGGCGGTGGTCGTGCTGTTCGCGGACGCCTTCCGCAGCGAGCTCAAGATCAGCCAGCGCGTACTGCCGCTGATCGCGATCGTCGGACTGGTCGCCGCTGGCGCCGTCTCCCTGCTGTGGCTCGATGAGTCCACCCACTTCGCCCGCCTCGTCACCATCGACAACTTCACGGCGTTCTTCCGCGTGCTCTTCATCGCAGTCACGCTCATCCTCATCATTGGCTCGCACGAGTACATCCAGAAGCACGTGAACCACATCGGTGAGTTCTACGCACTGCTGCTGCTCTCCACCATCGGCGCCATCTTCATGGCGAGCGCGCAGGACCTGCTGACGGCGTACCTCGCCATCGAGATCCTCTCGTTCTCGCTCTACGTGGCCGTCTCCCTCGCACGCAACGACCGACGCTCCGGCGAGGCGACACTGAAGTACGTCCTGCTGGGTGGTGTCGCCTCCGCCATGCTGCTGTACGGTCTCAGCCTGCTGTACGGCGTGGCGGGCTCCACGCAATACTCTGACATCGCGGCTGCGCTGCAGGGTGGCGCAGGAGACATGCAGAGCACGCTGCTGCTGGGCCTGGTCTTCATCATCGCGGGCCTCGGCTTCAAGGCCTCCGCCGTGCCGTTCCACATGTGGACGCCCGACGCTTACGAGGGCGCGCCGATTCCGATCACCGCCTACCTCTCCACGACCTCCAAGGCGGCGGCGTTCGCGCTCTTCCTGCGCTGGTTCGCGGGCCCGCTGCTTCCGGCGATCGATGACTGGCAGTGGATGCTCGCCCTGATCGCCACGCTGACGATGATCCTCGGAAACCTGGTGGCGCTGCAGCAGACGAACATCAAGCGTCTGATGGCCTACTCATCCATCGGCCAGGTCGGCTTCATGCTCATGGCGTTGGTGGTGATCGCTGATACGGCGGTCGTAGGTAGTGCCGCCTCGGCGCTCCTGCTGCACCTCGCGGGGTACATGCTGACGAACCTTGCGATCTTCATCGCCATCACGCACTTCTTCAACCGCACGGGCAAGGAGCAGATCGTTGACTTCCGCGGCCTCGCGGAGACGAACCCTTACCTCGCGCTGATCATCACGGCGGGCCTCTTCTCGCTCGCCGGTATGCCGCTGCTCGTCGGCTTCTTCACGAAGTTCATCCTCTTCCAGGCCGTGGTCGATGGTGGCTTCACGTGGCTGATGTTCGTCGCGGTCATCGCCAGCACCGTCTCGCTCTACTACTACCTGCAGGTCATCAAGCAGATGTACCTGTACGAGCCCGATGGTGACCGCGAACGCTGGCGGATCACCCCCACGGGCTACGTCATCACCGGCGCACTCCTCGCCGCCGTCGTCATCCTCGGCGTCTGGGGCACGCCGCTCTACCACGCCGCCGACAGCGCCGCCAACGCGCTGTTCGCGGCGGCGTAGACGGACACGAGCGGGCACGGGGCATCCGTGCAGCCGCCGCTCCCGGAACACCCGTCACGTCCCGAGGATCCGAATAACCCCCACGATGCCGCGACCGAGGCCATTCACGCACGCTACCGCGCCATCCTCGAACCGCTGCGCGCCACGATGAACGGCGCGCTCGAGGAATCGTGGGAGGAATCGGACATCCCACGCGAAGCCGGCGATAGCTGGCCGTCCGCAGCAGTGGTAGCCCACGGCCAGTGGTGGATCCACGCCACCGCCCGCCAGCGTGAGATTGACGCGCTGACTAACTCAAGCGACAAGTCCGAGTAGAGAAGCACACGAAGTAGCCCGACCTCACGGCCGGGCTACCCGGATCGCAACGCTGTTAGCGAGCTATGTCTTCTCCACCGTAAAGCGCACAATCGCTTCCACCGGTTCCGCGTTGACGAGGTACGGCTCACCACCAACCGTCATCAGGCGAGCGCGCACCTCCCAGTTACTGAGTTGAGCCTCATCGGTCACACCAACAACGCCGTAGTACGGGCTCTCAAGCCAACCGTGAAACTCATCGCCAAGTTCAAGCATCACGAGCCCACTCCCGGCAACGTGCTCGGCGCCTTCAGACCGCGAGGACCACACGAAACGCTCGCCGCTGTCGAGCACGACCTCCACGCCAATCATGTTCGCACGGTCATCGAACTCCAGCAGTGAGAAGGTGAAATCAATGCCATCCGCACCCACTGGTTCCACCACATCGACACCAACGATCTGGACCGGGATCGTGCCCGGCGGCAGGTCACCCTCCATCTGCACCTGACCCACGTATTGATCGGGCTGCGGCGCGGGATCCTCCATCTGCGCTGCCAGCGACGTTACGCCAGAGTCCTCAGCGCGTACCTGCGAACCGCCGCTGACCATCGAGGATGCGACCAGCGCCGCGATGGCAGCCAACGCTCCGATCCCGGCGAAAGCACCAATGAACTGTCTGCTTCGTGGCACGATTCACCCCCTGCGAACAGAACCTGTGGCCAGTGGAGCCAACTCTCAACATCCATGCAATTCTCGCGAGAATCACACAACTTCACTCCGGTTGTCTATGGCCATGATCGTCTTCAAACGATCCACGGTCGCGTTCACACGACACGAGGAAGCCCGACCTCGCGGCCGGGCTTCTCGTCATATCGAGGTTATCGCGTGCTACTTCTTCGGCAGCATCACCGTCGCGGTACCCGGCGTCGTTTCCGTCGTCCCGTCCGCCTGCTTCACGCCGACGTCGAGGTCGAGGAGCGCTTCGCCGCCCTCCTCGTACTTCTTCGTGACCTTCGCCCACGGGGTGAGGTCCTCGCGCGCCTTGTCCATGCCGCGGTAGGAGACGGACCAGTTCTTGATCCACCCCTCATCGCCGATCCACTCATCGAGCAGCCGACCAACGAGCATCCCCTTGAGCGCGCCGTGCACGATGATGTCCGGCAGGTTGTTGTTCGTCGCAAACCCGTCGTCATAGTGAATCTGGTAGAAGTCGTGCGATGCCGCCGCCCAGATCACTAGGCGCTGTGAGTCCATCTCCTCCGAGAGAGAGATCTCCTGGCCTTCCTGAACGTCGTCCCAGTACAACTGTGCCATTCGAAGTCCCTCCTCTAGTACGACAGGCCCGTGCCGCGCGTCTTGGCAACGACCTTGCCGTCTGACACGCGCGTGTACACGGTCTCCGACACGCTCACCAGCATCTGACCGAGCCGGCTCTGCCGCAGGTCCAGGCTGATAATCGTGGTCACCGCGTCCAGGTCATCCCCGGCGAAGACACGCTCGATGGGCTCCACCTCGGTGCCACCGTTGAGGCGACGGTCGAAGGGGTTCTCAAAGCTCGGGCCGCGCTCAGGGGGGCGGTTCGGGTCGTAGACCGGGATGCCGTAGTAGCCGGGTGGCGACACCAGGTCCGGGAACCCCTTCGCGCGAGCAGCCTCGCGGTCCAGGTACAGCGGGTTCTTGTACCCCACGGACCGGGCAAAGGTCCGAATCCCCAGTGTGGTGACCTCGTACCGGACCGTAGGGCCCGGCTGGCCAATGACGGCCTTCATCTCTGGCGTCAGATCCGCGAGTTCCTCAGCCACTCGTCCTCCTATCGTCCGGGTGCGGATGATGTGCCCTCGCCTCGTGCACGCCACGAACGGCGCGCCGCGTAGGGTCCCGCGGGAGCATACCGCACGGGCATCGAGTCCGTCAGGATGCGAAACGTGTCGAGGAGGAAAGCGGTCGCTGATGTAGCGGACACATCTGCGCTCGGGCGCGGAGCTACAGCAGCGGCAGGTAGCGGTCGAGTTCGAACTGCGTGACCTGGCGGCGGTACTCGCTCCACTCAAGCTTCTTGTTCGCCACCAGCGTCTCAAAGACGCGGTCGCCGAGGGTCTCCCGCATCAAGCTCGACGACTCGAATGCGTCGATGGCGTCGCCCAGTGACCCCGGAAGCTCCTGGATACCGCGTGCCTCGCGCTCGGCCGAGCTGAGCTGATGCGTGGGTGTCTCAGCCGACATCGGCAGCGGGTACTCGCCCTCGATGCCGGCCAGCCCGGCAGAGAGCACCGCCGCGAAGGCAAGGTACGGGTTGCAGGCACTATCCGGTACGCGGTACTCGACGCGCGTGGCGACCTCCTGGCCCGGCCGGTGCGCCGGAACGCGCACGAGGTCGGCGTTGTTGTGGTGCGACCAGGTAGCGAACGTGGGTGCCTCGTAGCCAGGCACGAGGCGCTTGTACGAGTTCACCCACTGGTTGGTGATCAGCATCATCTCCGGCGCGTGCCGCAGCAGCCCCGCCATGTAGTGCTTCGCATCCTGCGAGAGCTGGTCCTCTGACGCCGGGTCGAAGAACGCATTCGCCTCGCCACGGAAGAGCGAGAGCTGCAGGTGCATCGCGGAGCCATTCTCGTCCGCCAGCGGCTTGGGCATGAACGTGGCGTAGACGCCGTTGCGCATCGCCACTTCCTTCACTACCAGGCGGTAGGTCATCACTGCATCCGCCATGGTGAGGGCATCCGTGTAGCGCAGGTCCATCTCATGCTGGCTCGGAGCGACTTCGTGATGGCTCAGCGCCACCCCAATACCCATCTCCTCCAGCATTAGCACCGTCTCGCGGCGCATGTCGGAGCCACCGTCCAGCGGGGTGAGGTCAAAGTAGCCACCCTGGTCCAGCGGTTCCGTACCCGTCGAATCCTTGAAGTAAAAGAACTCGATCTCCGGCGAGATGTAGAACGTGTAGCCCTGGTCGGCGGCGCGGCTGAGCACGCGCTTGAGCACATGGCGAGGATCACCCTCGAAGAGCTCGCCGTTGGGCCGGCGAATGTTGCAGAACATGCGCGCCACAGCCTGCGGGCGCGGACGCCACGGCAGCACCTGGAAGGTCGCCGGGTCCGGCTCCGCGATCATGTCGGCTTCGTCCTGCCGGGTGAACCCCTCGATGGCGCCGCCATCGAAAGAGATGCCATCCGCGAGCGCATGCTCCAGCTCTTCCGTAGTGATGGCCACGGACTTGAGCATGCCCAGGATGTCCGTGAACCAGAGCCGGATGAACTTCACATCGTGGTCGCGGCACGCCTGCAATACGTGCTGGTGCGATTCGAACGTCATCTCGTCGTCAATCCCTGCGTGCATGCCTCAATGGTAGCGCGCAGCCTGTTTCAGTCCTGTTTCAGCCAGCCCGTCGAACGCACGATTCTCGGCGGGGACGTCCCGGCTTCCCGCCGCTCTCGGCTTCCCGTCGCTCAGTATCGGCCTTCGGACGGGATCGCACCCGCGAGGTGCGTTGGGGCCCGCGTGCCCTCGACATTGATCTCCTGGTAAAGCGGGTTTTCCTCGCCCGTGAAGTCGAAATAAGCAGCCAGGTGCACGCAGGATGCGATTCGCGGGCCGTGGCGACGGCGAAGCGCCTGCACCGCCTCGCGCACCGTCTCGTGCGACGTCAGATCGAAGACGATGGAGTCGTCCGCCGCAGGACTCTCGACGCGGTCCTGACCGACGACGGTGTACTGCGCCCGCAACTCCCAGCACAGTGC